>JAEFAI010000002.1 GCA_016291185.1 Bacteroidales bacterium | reverse complement strand
TTCTTGTTGACGGAGGAGTTGAACCAGTCCGTACCGTTCCACAGACCCTTTTCCATCCACTGCTTCTGCACGGGCATCAGCGCGTCGATGTCGTAGTAGTGCTGGCCTTCCTTGATCGTGCCCTTGCTGATGTACTCGCGGTCCACCAGGTCCAGGTATTCGGAGGCGGAGACAACCTTCACGCCGTTGGTGTTCGGCTGCTGGAAGCCCATGTAGGCGTCGAAGGTGACGGTTGCCTTCTTCTCGCCGATCTTGCCCTGGCGCGTGGTCACGAGGACGACGCCATTGGCGGCACGGGCACCGTAGATGGCGGCGGAAGCCGCATCCTTGAGGATGTCGATGGACTCGATGTCGGCAGGGTTGAGGTCGTCGAGCTTACCGCCGGCCACGCCGTCGATAACGATGAGCGGGTCGGAGTTGCCGGTCGTACCGATACCGCGGACCGTGATGTTGTAGCTGGCACCCGGCAGACCGCTGGACTGGACGATATTCACACCCGGGACGGAGCTGTAGAGGGCGCCGACCGCGTTGGTCGTATTCTGCTTCTGGATATCGTCACCCGTAATATTAATGGTGGAACCCGTGAGGAGTTTCTTCTTCTGGGTACCATAACCGATGACGACGGTCTCTTCGAGCATCTCGTTGTCTTCCTGGAGCGTGATGACCATGCCCTCGGCAGCGGAGACGGTGATCGTTGCGTAACCGATGCAGGAGACTTCGAGCTGGGTGCCCGGCGCGACTTGGATGCTGAATTTACCATCCAGGTCAGTCGTTGCACCTGTGTTAGTGCCGGGGATCATAACGGCGGCGCCGATGACCGGCAGTTTGCCGGCATCAATCACCTGACCGCTGATGGCACGATTCTGGGCGGAGGCGTTGAGGCCTCCCCATAAAGCGCTAAGTACCATAAAGATACCAGCCACTTTCAGCAGTTGTTTGAACATAAGGAAATTGGTTTGATTAGAATATAATGGTTGTTTTATAAGTGTCACTACTAATCTGTGGCCTTTTGAACCGGGGCAAATATAGTCGGATTCAATATTGACGGGTGCAAGAATGGGCGCAATTTGATTCATGAATGATTCAGGCGTTAAAAAACGGCGTTTGGTCTATTTTTAAACGTCAGACGTTTTTTTGAAAGTGTGGGTGAAAATTAAAAGGACCGCCCCTCGGGGCGGCCCTAAAAAAGGTTTATTATTGGCTGATGGGGTTATTCCTCCTCCCAGTTGGTCACTTCGGTCACCGTCTGGAAGTCGCTGGACATCTTGAAGACGGGAGAGAAGTTGTAGTACTTGCCGGAGTTGTCCTTGCTGCCCTTGGCCATGGCGCCAATCCGCAGGAAGTGGTCGCGCTTATACACGAACTGCGTGCCGCTCTCCTTGGTCGGATCGATCTTCAGTTCCACGGTGGCCTCGCCGTCGCTGTTGAGCTTAATCTTCTTCTTCTTGCCGTCCTTCTGGACTTTGTCGAAGTCGAAGTTGTTGTTGCCGTCGCTCACCCAGCGGTCGGTGAATCCGAACAGGGCGACATCCACATCGGGCGTCTTGCTCTTGTCCTCCACCTGGACCTTGAAGCGGGCAATGATCTTGCCTCCCTCATAGGTGATGACAGGGTCAAGGACGCGGCAATACGGTGTAACCTCGAAGTCGACGGTGTTCGCGCCTTTCTTGAGTTCGAAGGGGATACTGACCGGATAGAAATTCTGCTTCTTGGTCTCCATGCGGTACTTGGCGGCCCAGACAAGGTTGTTCCTGTAGATACCATTGCACTTGACATACCAATCCTGAGCCTCTTCGGCAGGGTTGCCCGCGTTGTCCGTCCAACCCTCCTCGATGATGGAGATCTTGCAGGTGTTCGGGAAGGCGAACTGCATGGGCTGGCCGGTCTTGCTGTCGAGGATCCGTCCTTCGACCGAGGCGTTGTAATACTCCTGATTGTCGAAGACGAACCAGTCGCAGGCAGTGGCCAGAACAATCAATGAAAGTAAAGCTAATATCTTTCTCATAATGCTGATTCTTTAATTATTCCTGGGAAGGGTTGACGACCAGGCGGTTCTCGGCGTAGTTCGGGATGGCGCCGTAGTAATCCAGCAGGTCGGTGTTGAGGCCGGTGGTGGAATTCTGCACGTCGCTCCAGTAGGCATTGACACGCGCGTAAATGTATTTGGGCTTACCGTCGCGAAGGTCGAGCACGTTGATGGCCGTGTGCTTGCGGTGAGGGCCGCCCGAGCGGGTGCTGAGGAATGCGCGGCGACGCCAGAGGGTATAGGTCTCGTGGCCTTCGAACGCGAACTCGATCTGACGCTCGTGAAGAACATTTGCCAGCGTGGGCTCGATGTCATCGGTGAACGCGGCGCGGTGGCGGATGTCGTTCAGGTACTGCTTCGCCTTGGCGGCAGTGCCCTTTCCGCTTTCGGCATAGGCCTCGGCGTAGTTCAGCAGGATCTCAGCGTAGCGGATGTCGCACCAGGGGTTGGTGGACTTGTCGAGGACTGCGTTGACATCCAGGAACTTGCGGATGCCGAATCCGGTGGTCCAGAAGTAGGAGTGGTTGCTCGTGCCCACGTTGCCGATATCGATGTAGGCGGACATGCCGTTCTGGTCGGAGGCGCCGAGCTCGTAATAGGTCACGCCGCCCACCTTGGCGGAGTTCTCCTGATAGAACTCGAGCTTCTCCTTATTCTTATCGTCAAAATACCAGTAGCCGGCTTGCGCCACGATGGTGACGCCGCGGAACTCGGAACCTGGATAGAGCACCCAGGCCTGGAAGCGGGCGTCCTTGTTCAGGAACGGATCCTGCGGATGATCGTACTGGATGAAGTCCGCCTTCTTGTCGAAGGACGATGCGGCAGTGGCGATCTGTGCGAAGTAAACATCCTCCTTGCCGTCATTGCGGGTCTTGATCGTACCGTCGGTGCGGCCGCCCTTCGCGTCGTAGTTGTCGAACAGGTCCACCAGGTCCGAAGTGACGGAGTAGTTGCCCCAGCCCGCGTTGGAGCCGGTGCCGTGCTTCTGGTTCGGGGAATTGCTGCGGTCGAAACCGTTGTCCGCGTCGGCCGTGCTGTCCTTGAAGGATTTGCCGAAGATGAACTCGCAGTCCTGACGCTCCAGGAACAGGTTGGTCAGATTCTCCTTGGCCTTGCTGACCGAAGTGGTGGCGCCGCCGTACAGGGAGAACTTGCCGGAGTTGATGATCTTCTCGCTGGCCTCGATGCACTTGGCAAAGTAGGCGTCGGCGTAGGATGCTTCCATGTAGGTGAGTTTCTGCGCCACAGACTGGTAGCTGTTCGGAATGGCTTCCTTCTCCCAGTACTTGCTCAGGGTGGCTGCATACAGGGCTACGCGGGACTGCAGGCCGAGGGCTGCCCACTTCGTGGCGCGGTATGTTCCGCCCTTGGGCTCATCCGGGAGCAGATCTGCGGCCTTGTCCAGCTCGGAGATCACGAAATCCCAGGTCTCCTTCTCAGTGCTGCGCGGGACGTAAAGGCCTTCGTTCGCGCCACCGTCGTACTTGTCGTCCAGCGGTTCGGTCACGATAGGCACGCCGCCGTATTTGCGCACCATGGCGAAATAGCAGTAGGCGCGCGCGAAAATCGCCTCGCCCAGCATCTGGTCGCGGGTCTCTTTGTTGATGGATTTCTTCTCCAGGGCAACGTCAATCTTCTGGATAAATTGATTGATCGAACGCATCTTCGTGTAGTTCCAGAAACCGGTCACGGCGATGTCGTAGTCGTTGGCCTTCGAGTAGGTGGCCAGCGTCGTGTGCTGGTCCTTGGTGTTGAACGCGTCCATCGGAATGGTGGCGTACACATCCGAGAGGAGCCGCTCCAGACCTGCCTGGGTCGAAGACATATCTTCCTCGGACATGATCGTCAGGTCGCCCTCCAGGCTGTCGAATAACTTGTCGCAGGAGCAGAGACCGATTGCGAGGACGATGGCAAATGTATATTTAAATATCTTTTTCATATCGCAAATCGTTTAGAAGCTGATGCTGGTTCCGATAACATACGTCCTCAACAGCGGCGCACCGGAGGCGCCACGGCGGGATGCCTGGTAGGTTTCGGGGTCCCAAACCTTCACGATCGGGTTACAGAAGGTGAGGAGGTTGGTGCCGCTGGCATAGACGCGGACATTCTTGAGATGAATCCGGCTAAGGACTTTCTTCGGGATGGTATATCCGATCTCAAGGCTCTTGAGGCGGAAGAAAGAGTTGTCCACCCAGGAGTAAGGCTGCACAAAGCGGTAGGTGGCGTTCGAAGAAGCGTCTTCCGCACCGGTGGCAGGCGCGAGCGCCGGCCAGTATCCGGCCACCCACTCGGAATTCGGGTCGCGCGGGTCGGTGTAGCCTTCCGCCAGGCGATAGTGGTCCATATGGTTGACGAAGAGGGTCTTGCTCCAACCATAACCCATACCGCCGGACAGCTGCATGTTCTTGTGGCTGAGGGCTGCACCGTTGAAGGTGGCGCTAAGGTCGAAGCCCTTGTATTCCATGAAGATCATCAGTCCGAACTGGAGAGGCGGGTTGCCTTCCTTCCAGGAGTAGTGGCGGTCCTGCTTCGTGATGACGCCGTCTCCGTTGTAATCGTCGATCTTGTACATACCCGGGACCATCTCGGCCATATTCATCTTCTTGCTGCTGGAGGTGTTGTACAGGACGGGGTAGTCGTTGATTTCGCGCCAGTTGGCGAACTGGCCGCCTCTCCACTCATAGTACTTGCCGTCCAGGGCGTTGTCCCAACGGCCCTCCGTGTGGCCGTCGTAGTAGGCCTGGGAGGACTTCCAGATCTTCGTCCGTTCCGCCTGCTGGTACGTGTCGCGCTCGCGGGCGAAGGTGGCGGTGGCGGTGATGCGGTAGTTGAAATCCTTGAAGCGCATGCGATGGGAGAGTTCGAGGTCGATACCCACGTTCTGCGTGGCGTCCAGGTTCATCTTCGGGAGGGTGATGCCGTACATATCCGGCAGCGAGGCCTCTACGTCAGCGGACTTGCCCGTTTCCGTTCTCCAGAACCAGTCGATGGAACCGCCGATGAGGCCCTTCTTGATTTCCCAGTCGAAACCGAAGTCGCGCATGTAGGCCTTGGTCCAGGAAAGGAGGGTCTGCGCTACCTTGGTGTTGCTGTAGCCCATGATCGGGTTGTTGTCATCGAACATGTAGTTGGTGTTGGTCTTCGTGTAGCCCAGCAGGTACTGGTAGGCCGAGCCCTGGTTCCGGCCGGAGACACCGTCGGACCAGCGGAACTTCAAGTTGGTGATCCAGGGAATGGCGTTCTTGAACCATTTCTCCTCAGAGAGTCTCCAGGCGAGGGAGTAGGACGGGAAGAAGGCCCAGCGGAAGCCGGGTGCGTAGAAAGATGAGCCGTCATAGCGGGCCATGAGCTCGACGATGTAGCGGCCGTCGTATTCGTAGTTGACACGGCCGATGTAGCCGGCCTTGGCGCTGCTAGAGCGGGAACCGTTGTTCTCCGCGGTGGACGGGACAGCCTGGTCCAGGATGTCGTGCGTGTAGAAATCAAGGAACTTGCGGTCGCCCCGCAGATCCACATTCCAGTTGATGGAGGCTTCTGCCGCCAGCATCGCACCGACCGTATGTTTGCCGAAGTTGCCGGACCAGTTCGCCTGGATCTTGCCGTAGAGCTGACGGCGGTTGTTCCAGCGTTCCGTCATCTCGTTCTCGTCCTTGTTCTTGGACACGTATTCGTCCGTCAGCCAGTCATAGAGCGGGAAGGCGAGGGTGAGCTGGCGGGTCTCGCGCTGCTGGTAGTCGTAGGCCACCTGGCCCTGGATCTTAAGACCCTTCAGGAAAGGAGCCGAATAGGTGAGCGTGAGGTTGTTCACGAAGGAAGAGACGGCGGTCTTGTCGTAACCGTTGGCTCCGTTCAGGGCGCCGATGGCGTTACGGCTCTCGTTGCCGGAGTTGTAGGTCCAGTGGGTCGGGTTGCTCGGAACCTGCCAGGGAATCCAGCGCTCGGAATACAGACCGCGGGTGTAGAAGTTCTGGTTTGCGTTCTGCGGCACGCCCACCTTGTTGTTCCAGCTCAGGGAGGACTGGAAGACCAGTTTGAGGTTCTTCGTAATATTGGTGGTGACGTTGCCCTGGAAGGAGAAGCTCTTGTAGCCGAGCTGTGGGCCGTTCAGGATACCGTTATCGGTGTTGAAGGAAGCGCTCAGGTAGTACTGGGTCTGGTTGTTACCGCCATTCACGGACAGCTGGTGGTTCTGCTGGAAAGAGCTTTTCCGGTAGAACTGGGAATACCATTTATTATCCGTGTAGCCCGGGTCGCCGTTGAGGTAATGGTCGATGAGGTCCTGGGGGTACGGGGCGGTCTTGCCCACGTTGGCGTACATCTCGTTGGCTTCCTTGAACCAGGTGAGGATGTCCACTTCGTCCGGCAGGGCGGTCGGGACGCCGAAGGAGAAGCGGTTGGAGTACTTGACCGTCGGGGCGCCGATGGTGCCCTGCTTGGTGGTCACGAGGATGACACCGTTCTGGGCGCCCATACCGTAGATGGCTGCGGAAGCGTCCTTCAGCACGGAGATGCTTTCGATGTCTTCCGGGTTGAGCTGGGCCAGGATGGCGGAGCTACTGTTGGTGTAGGAGGTGTTGGTCTCCTGGCTGCGGCGGGGAGCGGTTCTGACGATACCGTCCACGATGACCAGCGGTTCGTCGAAGCCGCGGAGCTTGAGGTCGGTGTTGAAGTCACCGGCATCGCCCGTGCGCTGGCGGATCTGCAGGCCCGGAACCTTACCCTGCAGGGAAGCGAGGACATCGCTCTGCTTGGTGGCGGTGAGCTCTTCGCTGCGGATGTTGGAGATGGCGCTGGTTAGGGACGCCTTCTTCTGCGTGCCATAACCGACGACGACCGTTTCTTCAAGCATCTCGGCATCGTCATCCAGCGTGATCGTCATGTCGTTGGCGGCGGTGACGCGGCGCGTGGTGTAGCCGATGCAAGAGACTTCGAGAGTCGTGCCGGGTTCGACGCGGATGCTGAAATTACCATCCAAATCGGTCGTGGCACCGGTGGAGGTGCCGGGCACCATCACGGCTGCGCCGATGACCGGCTGTCCGCTGGCATCGAGCACCTGGCCGTTGAGGGCCCGAGGCTGGGCGGAGGCCAGATAGGACCCCGCCAGCGTGAGGAGTATAGCAAGTATACCCGTCACTTTCAGTAGGTGTTTGAACATTTGCATTGGTTATTAAAAAAAGATTGGTTATAGGTCGTGTTTTTGCCTATAGCAAATGTAGGATGGCGGGTTTTATTATCCAAGTAGTCGCCTGTTAATAAAAATTATGTGGTTTTAGTTCGGATGATTTTGATTAAATTGTAAAAAGTATCAAAATTCGTTCAATTCATTTTAAAAAGAGAGGCCGCCCCTTCCGGAGCGGCCCTCTCAAAAGAACGTATATTCTAAAGAAACCCTATTCCCAACCCGGGTTCTGCTTCAAACCTTCTTTCGTCTCTTCGTTCCAGGGGTTGATCTGGATGACGTCGAACGGGAACGGGTAAAGCTCATGCTTGCCAGCCTGGTAGCCGCCGCCGGATTTTGCCCAACCATCGTCCTTGAAGGAGATGCGGGCCTTGTGCGGCTGGCCGGTGGTCTTTTTGCCCATGGAACCCTTGACATAGAACTCGTCGCCCAGGTACGGCGTCTTGTCGTGGCTCTTCCAGGCGAGTACGGTGGCGGCATCGCCCCAGCGGACGAGATCCCAGAAGCGGGTGCCTTCCCATGCCAGTTCGAACCACTTCTCTTGCTTGACATTATCCATCGTCAGCTTGTCGTAGGTCGGGGCGCCGGCGCGCTGAGCCACGGCGTTCAGGGCCTTGAGGCCGCTGCCGTCGCTGTCGTTGCTCATGGCGCAGGCCTCGGCGTAGAGGAGGAGCACCTCGGCGTAGCGCATGATGATGCGGTTCTCCTCGGTGACGGTGGCGTTGTTCGGAATCAGGTCAGAATCCCAGGGGGCCAGTTTCGTGAAATAGTAGCCGTAGTTGGCGTAAGTCTCGTCATACTTCTCGCAGTTCAGGCCACGGCGGTAGTCCATCAGTTTTTCCTCCTTGGTCATGTCGGCGTCGGCCTTGTAGGAAACCTTGCTCTTCTTGCCAGTGGCATCCGGAACATCCACTGTGCTGGCTTTCAGCGGGTACGGAAGGTCGGTGAGCCACTCCTCGTAGGATGTGAACCAAGCCTTGCGGCGGGCAGAGTTGGGCTCATGCTTCATGATGGCGTCCATGAACTTCTGGGTCGGGCTGACGTTGTTGCCCCAGCCGTCGCCGGCCTGGATGAACACGGAAGGATACTCCTTGATGTTGCGGAAGAAGAGGGCCTGGTTGCGCTGGAAGTGATACTTCACGCCGCTGAGGCCATCCTTGTAGACGTAGTTCATCTCAAGCACCTTCTCGCAGTTGCCGTCGCCGGCCTTATGGAACATGTTCAGCAGGTCGGAGGTAGGCGCGAGGGCGTAATTGCCGGAGTCGATGACGTTCTTGAGGGAAGTCTTGGCGCCAGCCCAGTCCTTGTTGAAAACCTGAGCCTTTCCGAGGAAGGCCTCGCAGGCACCGGAGGTCATGCGGAAGGCGCCGCTCTTATCGCCCGGGCCCTGACGGGGCTGCAGGTCGGGGAGGGCGGCCTTGAACTCGGAGATCACCCAATCCATCAGGACCTGATGGTCGCAGTTGGTCGGATGCGCGTCGCTGGCCAGCACATGCTCCACGAGCGGCGGGGTGCCCCAGATGATGGCTGCGTTGAAGTGTGCCCAGGCGCGGATCGCACGGGCCTCGGCCACGCACTGCTTCTTGATCTGGGAGTCGCACTTCTCGCCGCTCTCGCCGTAGAAGTTGTCCAGGACGAGGTTGGCCTTGTAGATCAGGGAATAGAGGCCTTTGTAAACCACGCGGATGTGCGGGATGGTGCTGTCGAAGGTGTTGCGGAATTCGTTGATCTCCTGGCCGCCGGAGCTGGAACCGTTCTTCTTACCGCCGCCCCAGTAGAGTTCGTCGCCGGGAGCGTTGACAACGACGTTCCAGGCCGGGTTGTTGCTGCCCTGGGCATTGATCAGCGAGATGAATTCGTCATAGACGGCGACGAGGGCCGACTGGGCATGTTCATCCGTGATATAGAATTTGTCATCGTCGATAACACCTTTCTGGGGGATATTCAGAAGGTCCTGGTTGCACGAGGTGGTAGAGAACACCGCCAGCGCAACAGATAAGCCAAAAATGATATACTTTTTCATGATGCGGTCAGATTAGAAGGTGATGTTGACACCGAAGAGGAGCTTCTTGGCATTCGGGTAGGAACCCTTGTCCAGACCCATACCGTTGGAAGAACCGGTGGAAGCGGTCTCCGGGTCGAAGCCCGGGTACTTGGTGATCACGAACCAGTCGTCCATGGAAGCATAGAGGCGAAGGTTTTCGATAAAGATCTTCTTCGTCCACTTCTGGGGCAGGGTGTAGCCGAGCTGGATCTGCTTGATCTTGAAGTAGTCGCCACGGAAGACGACGGCGGAGGAGCTCCAGAATTCCTTGGTCAGGATGTTCTCGATCTTCGGGAGGGACTTGCCGCACTCCTCGTAGAAGTAAACCAGGGAGTTGATCTGGCTGTGGTCCACACGGTAAACGCAAGGCATCAGCTGATGGCCGGCGGCACCGGTGCCGAACACGGTGAAGTCGAGGCCCTTCCAGTCCATGTGGAGGGTGAGACCGAAGCTGACAGGCGGGAGGGCGCTGCCCATGTAGCCCATGTCGGCATCGACCGGAGCCTGGGTGAGGCTGCCGTCGGCGGCGTAGTAGTCGGGCTTGCCGTTCTCGGCGTTGACGCCGGCATACTTGTATCCACGGAAGAACCAGACCGGGTAGCCGGTTTCGAACCAGGTGGAGAACTTCATGTTACCGAAGTCGGAACCTTTCTGATGGCCCACGGAAGGCTCCAGATAGGTCACGCGGTTCTTCAGGGTGGAGAGGTTGCCGTTGATACTGTAGTGGAAGTCGCCGATGCTGTCCTGCCAGCCGAGTTCGAACTCCCAACCGGTGTTGTTCACGGAACCGGCGTTCACGGTGTGGCTGGAGATACCCACCTCGGCCACCGGGGAGACGCGGACCAGCAGGTCCTTGGTGTCCTTGTTGTACCAGTCGACGCCGAGGGTCAGGCGGTTGTTGAACATGCGCAGGTCGAGACCGAGGTCGGTCTGGACGGAGGTCTCCCAGGTCAGGTCAGGATTGGCCAGGCCGGAAGGTTTGGAACCCATGGAAGGCGTATCGGCATCGGTGAACTGATAGCTGGAGCTGTTGTAAGAAATGGCAGAGGACCAGGGATAGCCGGAGAGCACGGAGATGTTACCGTTGACACCCCAGGATCCGCGGATCTTCAGGAGGCTCAGGATGTCCTTACCGACATTGTCCTTGATGAAGCGCTCGTTGCTGATGGTCCAGCCGGCGGACACGGAGGGGAAGTAGCCCCAGCGGTTCTTCAGGGAAAGCTTGGAGGAGTCGAAGGCGTCCGCACGGAAGTTTCCCTGGATGCTGTAGCGGTTGTCATAGCTGTAGATCAGACGGCCGAAGTAGGAAATCTGGGTGCTCTGGCTCGGGGTGCCGCCGCTGATGCCCTTGGTGCCGGTACCGTTGTCCTGGTTCAGGTAGCGGAAGTTCTCGGCGTAGCCCTTCAGCGGATCGTCACCTTCCAGACTGGCTCCCACGCCACGGTTGTCGGAGTACGTGTAGGACATACCGGCCATGGCGCCGATATTGTGCTTGCCACCGAGCGTCACGTTGTAGTTGGCGAAGTTTTCCCACTGGTAGTAATAACTCTGCGAGGAATTGGCGCTGATCTTATATTTCTTCGAATAGGACTTTGCATTGGCATGGTAAGGCTCCTCGAAGTTGCTGTCGTAGGACTGCTTGATGCGGTAGCCCAGGCGGGAAGTGAACACGAAGCCCTTGAACGGGGTGAGGTTGGCGAACACGGTACCGCGGATCTGCCAGCCTTCTTCTTTCTTCTGGTTGCGGTCGCGGTAGATGAGCGGGTTGATACCGTCACCTTCGAGGATCTTGGACACGGCATAGTAGAGATCCGGGTTGTCGGCGGGGCCGTAAACCTTGCGCTGGCCGTTGTCCACGTATTTCTTCATGTCCTTGGTAAGCTCGTCGTAGGTGTAATAGACCGGGGTGAGCGGGTCGATGACGAGGGTACCCAGCAGACCGGCGCTGCTGCCGGCATACTCGGAGTGCTCACCGATCTTCTGCTGCTTGCGGAATTCGATGGAGGTGTTGGTGCCGACGGTGAACCACTTCTTGATCTTGTAGTCGGCGTTGACCTGCGCGGTGAAGCGCTTGAAGGTATCGGTGTTGCCGCGTGCCATACCGTCCTCATCCACGTAGTTGAGAGACAGGAAGTAGGATCCGCGGTCGTTGCCGCCCTGGGCGCCGAGGGTGTGGCTGTGGGTCACGCCCGTCCCGTACAGGACATCGGCCCAGTTGGTGTCGGTCTTGCCGTCCCACACGCCGGTGGCGATGAGGTCATCGATGGAGCCCAGGTTGCCGAGCTGCTGCTGCCAGTCGATGTACTGGGCTGCGTTCATAACCTGTGCATGGTGGCCGAGGCTGCTGAGGGAAAGCTTGTAGTTGTAGAAGATGTTGCCGTCCTTGTCCTTGTTCTTGGCGCCGTTCTTCGTGGTGATGAGCACGACACCGTTACCGGCCTGCGCACCGTAGATGGCGGCGGAGGCAGCATCCTTGAGGACCTCCATGGATTCGATCATGGAAGGATCGAGGTAGTCGATCTTGTCGACCTTCAGACCGTCCACGATGAGGAGCGGACCGAGGCCGGAGCCGGAGTTGGAGGAGATACCGCGGACGCGGATGGAAGCTCCTTCACCCGGAGCACCGGAGTCGTTGAAGATCTGCACGCCGGCGGCCTTGCCCTGGAGGGCGGCGGCCGCGTCGGAGGTCGAACGGTTCTGGAGCTCGGTCTCGCGCACGGAGGCGACGGAACCGGTCAGGTCGCTCTTCCTCTGGACACCGTAGCCGATGACGACAGTCTCTTCGAGCATCTCGGTGTCATCCTGGAGCGTGATGGTCATGCCGTTGGCGGCAGTGACGCGCTGCGTGGTGTAGCCGATGCAGGAGACCTCCAGCGAGGTGCCCGCTGCGACACGGAGGGTGAAGTTACCATCCAGGTCGGTGGTGGCACCGTTGGTGGTGCCGGGGACCATGACGGCTGCGCCGATGACCGGCTGGCCGCCGGTATCGATCACTTTGCCGCTGATGGCTTGCGTCTGTGCAGAGGCGGAGAGGCCTCCACATAAAGTGCTGAATACCATTAAGATACCAGCAACTTTCAGCAGTTTCTTTAGCATTTTCGTTGGTTTTTAGTTAAAAAAAGTTGGTTTGGTATTAGTTTTCTTATTAAATCCAAGCAGGACAAAGCTAAATAACTGCCACTTTCCTTCCAAATATTCGGGAATGTTAAATAATGAAGTGGTTATTTATAAGAATGTTTTGGAACAATCGTGAAAAGTTGCATGTTTCTTTTAAAAATCGTGCAAAAGCATATAAAAACAGGGCTGCGATGTCGTTCGCAGCCCTGTTCTGAAGGGGAATAGTCAGCAGACTATTTGAACTTGTACGGGAGGTCGCCCTTGGCCCAGTTGGTGCCATCGCCCCAGCCGGGGTTCTGCTCCAGGACGCCTTCGGACAGCGTGATCTGGGAATCGGGAATCTTGAAGAAACCGCCCTGGGTTTCTTCGTAGCGCTTCATGAAGTCCACCGTGAAGGCGTACTTGCCCGTGGCTTTCTCGTTCGTGATCGTGTTGCCCACCTGGTTCTTGACGATCTCGGACACATCGCCCCAGCGACGAAGGTCGTTCCAGCGGATGGCCTCGCAGCAGAGCTCGTAGCGACGTTCCTTCTTGAGCAGATCCAGCGAGTAGGTCTTGTCGCCCAGGCCGGCGCGGGCGCGGACGGCGTTCAGACCGCTCTTGCCGTTGTAGATCTCGGTGCCGTTGGTGAGCTCGGAGTGCATGAGCAGCACGTCGGCGAAGCGCAGCCACACCAGCGACTGCATCTGGCCTTCCTGCTTGCTGTTCTTGCCGCCGTAGAAGTAGCTGAACGCAACATAGAGCGTACCGGTGGCGTGGTCATAAGCACCGCAACCCACGTATTTCTTGCCCAGCAGGAAGGTGTTCTCCACTTCCTTGGCGGAGTCGCCCTTGTAGTTGGGAAGTTCCACGCGGCGGTCGCAGATGGAGCCGACGCGGCGCACATCGCCCTCGTAGTCGGGATCGGCGCCCCAGTCGGTCCAGAGGGTCTCGCAAACGGGACCGTTGGAATAGCCCTGGGTGTTGAACGGGAAGGCCGCTTCGGAGGTCTTGCGCAGACCATAGTATTCCGGAAGGCGGTTGAAACGCATTTCGTCGTGGCTGTCGGAGTAACCGGCATTGCCCATCTTGACGGCGAACATGATTTCCTTGTTCTCGTTCGTTTCCCACTTCAGGCCGTTCTCGCTGGCGTACGGGTAGTCGGGAGCCGTCCACTGGTTGGAGTAGGGCCAGAGGTTGCGCTGGTCGCTGACCAGGCCGAAGCCGCTGTTCTTGATGCAGTCCTCGAGCCAGGCAATCACCTCGTTCTTGGAGACGGAGCCGCCCTCGGCGAGGGGAAGGTCAGCCTTCTTGTAGAAGCCGGTGTAGAACAGCCACACGCGGGCCATCAGGCCTTCGGCGGCCCACTTGGACACGCGGCCTTCGCCGAATTCGGGATACTTGGTGGACGGACCGTTGGTGATGGCGGCCTTGAGGTCGGAAGCGATCTGGGCGTAGATCTCATCCGGCGTGGCCTTGGGCAGGTTCACGGGCTCCGTGGTCAGCACCAGGGGGACGCTGCCGAAGACCTGGGCCAGGTTGAAATAGTAGAACGCGCGCAGGAAATAGGCTTCGCACAGAAGCTGCCCCTTCATCTTGTCGGAGCTCCAGGATTGCACGTTGTCCATGGTTTCCAGCGCGTTGTTGGCGCGGTTGATGCCCATGTAGCGGTATTTCCAGCAGGGCTCGAGCCAGCTGATGCTGCTGTTCATCAGACGGTCGGCAGCCTGGGCCGGGGTGTTGGACTGGCTGCCGCCGCCCAGGCGGTCGTCGCTGGCCAGGTCGAAGAGCATGAACGGATCTTCCGTGATGTTCTTGATATTGGAGTTCATGACGGCGTAGATGCCGTTGACCATCTGGATGGCGTCCGTCTCGTTGATCGGGAAGTTGGAGGTGTTCTTCTTGGTCAGGCTCTGGGTCTCCAGAAAATCGTCACAACCCCCAACCAGCAGCAGGCACGCGGCTGCGGCGATGAGATATAAGAAATTCTTTTTCATATTCTTCAGGGATTAAAAAGTGATGTTCAGACCCACCTGCCAGGAACGGGAGGACGGGTAGTAACCGTTGTCAATACCGGTGACCCAGCTGTGGTCGTCGCCATAACCGACTTCCGGATCCATACCGGAGTAGCCGGTGAAGGTGAACATGTTCTGGGCCGCCACATACAGGTGGCAACGCTGGACGGGGAGGAACTTCAGCGCCCGCTTGAGGTCGTAACCCAGCGAGATGCGGGAGATCTTGAAGTAGTCGGCATCTTCCAGCCAGACGCGGGAGAATTCGGCCTGGTTGGCGTGCTTGCCGTGGGTGAAGCGGGGATAGCGGTTGGTCGAGCCCTCGCCGGTCCAGTACTTCGTGTACACGTCGGTGCAGTAGTTGTCGTCCGGCTCGTCGGAGAACTGGCGGTAGCTCTTGGCCACCTGCTGGCCAAAGGCGCCGTAGCCGTTCACGGTCAGGTCGAAGCCTTTGAACTGAACATAGAGCGACAGGCCGGCGGTGAAGTCGGGATTCGGGTCGCCGATCATGGTCTTGTCCTGCTCGTCAATCTTGCCGTTGCCGTCGCGATCGACGAACATGACGTCGCCGGGCTGGATGTCAGCGCCCTGCTTGGACTTGCTGGCGTCGCCGCCGAAGTACTTGTTCAGGTAGTCCTGCTTCTGCTGCTCGTTCTGGATGATGCCGTCCATCTCGTAGCCCCAGAAGTAACCGATCGGGTAACCGACCTGCACGCGGTAGATCTCGGCGGTGTTCTGCGCGATGGCGTTCTCGTCGCCGTGGATCAGGCCCTCGGAGTTGGCCAGACGGGTGACGATGTTGCTGTTGTGCGAGAGCGTGGCGGAGATGCCGTAGGAGAAGTCGCTGCCCACGGTGTCGTCCCAGGAGACGAGGAACTCAAAACCGCGGTTGCGGATGTCGCCACCGTTGATATACGGGGCCGCGGTTCCGTAGGAAAGCAGGATCGGAGCGTCCACCAGCCAGTCCTTGGTCATCTTGTTGTACCAGTCGAAGGAGATACCCAGGCGGCTGCGGAAGAAGCGGGCGTCGAAGCCCAGGTCGAGCTGCTCGGAGGTTTCCCACTTCACGTTCTCGTTGGGGAGGATGTCAGGATAGGCGCCCACTTCCGGTTTGTTGATGTCGGAGAAATAGTAAGGCGCGGTGAAAGCGATGGTGGCCAGGTACTGGAACGGGTCGATGTTGCAGTTACCGTTCTGGCCCCAGCTGGCGCGGAGCTTGAAGAAGCTCAGCCAGTTCTTGCTGAAGTCCATGAAGGGCTCGTTGGAGACCACCCAGCCGGCGGAAGCGGAGGGGAAGATGCCCCAGCGGTGACCGCGGGCGAAGTTGGAGGAACCGTCGGCGCGGAGCACCGCGGAGAGCAGGTAGGTTTCTTTGTAGTTATAGTTGATACGGCTGAAGAAGGACGACAGGGCGCCCTGGCTGTTCGGGTAGCCGGAGATGCTCGTGAAGCGGGGATCCGCCGCGCCGCCGTTGGTGTTGTCAATGTAGGCGTGGTCGAAGGAGCCCGGGAAGAGGGAAATGGAGTTGGTGATGCTCAGGCCGCTGCCGTAACCCCATTTTTCGAGGGACTGGCCCAGGAGAACGTCGAGGTTGTGGTTGCCGAAGGAGTGGACCCAGTTGACGGTGTTCTCCAGCGTCCAGCGGGTGCTGTAGGACTGGCTCTGCGTGATGTCATCTTCCGGATTCTGGGTCTTGCCGCTGAGGATGTATTCCGGGACATAGCTCCGGCTCTCGGAGTGGTTGTACAGCCAGCCGAAGCTGGAACGGAAGGTCAGGCCCTGGATAGGGACGAACTCCAGATATGCGTTGGCCTGCAGGCGGTAGCCCTTGCTGTAGCGCTGGCTGCGCTTGTAGGTCATTTCCTCGAGCGGGTTCACGGTGGTGTCGCTGAAGTCCCAGCCGTCCGCCTTGCGCTGCTCGTAGGTGTAGAAGCTGCCGTCTTCGTTGTAAGCCGGCAGGAGCGGGGTCATGCGCAGCAGGTTGCGGAGGTTGTTGGAATAAACGCCGCCGATGCTGATGCCCTTTTTGTTCGTAGTGGTGAAGGTGACGTTCTCACCCAGCTTGAGGATGTCGCGGTTGTTCTTCCGGATCAGGGTGTAGTCGGAGTTGAGGCGGAAGGTGTTGCGGTCATACTGCGGCGTGGCGGGATAACCGATGGTACCCGTCTGGCCGAAATTCGAGAAGCCCACGGCAAAGCGGGAGACGTCCGAGCCGCCCGTGATGTTGATGGACTCGTCGTGGATCGGGGCATTGTGCACGATGGTCTCTTCGAGCCAGTTGGTGCCGTTCCAGGTGCCGTTCATGATCTGGGCGTACTGCTTGGGGATCAGGGACTCCCAGTCGTAGGTGGATGCGCCCTGGATCTCGTAAGCCTTGTCGTTGATCTCCATATACTGCTTGGCGTTCAGCGGGGTGACGCCGTTGGTGTTCGGGTTCTGCCAGCCGTAGTAGCCGTCGAAGGTGACCTGCACCTTGCCGGCCTTGCCCTTCTTCGTGGTCACGAGGATGACGCCGTTGGAGGCCCGGGCGCCGTAGATGGCGCTGGAGGCAGCGTCCTTCAGGACGTCGATGGACTCGATGTCATTCGTGGAGAGGGCCGTGATGGACGCGCCGGGGACACCGTCCACGACGTAGAGCGGGGTGTTGGAACCCTTGGTGCCCATACCGCGGATGGTGACTTTGTAGCTTTCGCCCGGCTGACCGGAGTTCTGCAGGATGTTCACGCCGGCGGCCTGGCTCTGCAGGGCGCCGAAGGCATCGACGGCGCGGGTCGCGGCGAGCTTCTCGCCGGACACGTTGACCGTCGATCCGGTCACGAGCTTCTTGCGCTGGACACCGTAGCCGATGACCACGGTCTCTTCGAGCATTTCAGCGTCGTCCTGAAGCGTGATGGTCATGTTGTCGGCGGCGGTGACCCGGCGGGTCACATAGCCGATGCAGGAAACTTCCAGCGTGGTGCCGGGGGCAACACGGAGGTTGAAGTTGCCATCGAGGTCGGTCGTGGTGCCGTTGCTGGTGCCGCTCTCCAGGACGGCGGCGCCGATGAGCGCCTGCCCCTCGGAGTCAACGACCTTGCCAAAAATGGCCTGACTCTGGGCGAAGGCTGAGATGCCTCCCCATAAAGCGCTGAGCATCATGATGATGCTTGCAAGCTTGAGCAGTTTTTTAAGCATTTCTTTGGGTTTTGGTTAAAAATGAATAATGGTTATAAAATGTATGGTTAACTAACTATCTGGTAATGCGCGCAGCCCAAATGTAGTGGAATTATTCACTCGTTTTCCGGAACGACGCAAATCGTGGTATAAAATACTCAAAATGAGCATTGTTGATTTATTTGAAACTTTCCGAAAAAAGTTTCATCTTTGCCTTATGAAACTTTTCCTCATCGACGGCCACGCGCTCGTCTTCAAGATGTATTATGCCTTTCTGGGCCGCCCCATGGTCAATTCCAAGGGGGTGGATACATCCATCCTGTTCGGTTTCACGAAGTACCTGCTCGAGCTGATCGACCGGGAACGCCCGACGCATATTGCGGTCAGTTTTGACCCGCCGGGGGGTACTTTCCGGAATGAATTGTATCCCGAGTACAAGGCCAACCGCGGGGAGACGCCCGCGCTGGTGGTGGAAGCGCTGGAGCCGCTGACGCGTATCGTCGAGGCGCTGGACATCCCGGTGCTGATGCTGCCGGGCTACGAGGCGGACGACGTGATCGGCTCCGCCGCGAAGCGTTTCGAGGCCGAGGGCTTCGAGGTCTTCATGGTCACGCCCGACAAGGATTACGGTCAGCTGATCACCCCGCACATCCTGCAGGTGAAGCCCGGAAAAGGCGGGGGAGAGAATGAGTTGCTGGGCGTCGCGGAGGTCTGCGACAAATGGAAGATCGCCTCGCCCGCGCAGGTCATTGATATTCTCGCGATCTGCGGCGACGCGTCGGACAACGTGCCCGGCGTGCAGGGCGTGGGCCCGGTCGGCGCGGCCAAGCTGCTGGGTAAGTACGGGAGCGTGGAGGGGATCTACGCCCACCTGGGCGAGCTGACGGCGCGCCAGCAGGAGCAGTTCCGCGCGGCGGAGGACCATATCGCGCTGTCCAAGCGCCTGGTCACCATCAAGACGGACATCCCGCTCGACGTGACGGCCGACCAGCTCGTCTTCGACACCGTCGAGACCCCCGAGCTGAACGCCCTCCTCGACCACTACGAAATGCCCTCCCTGAAACGACTCCTCCATAAAGTTGTTGTCAATTCCAGCGCTCGCAGCGGCGTTTCTGCCGGTGGAGCTACTGCCCCCGGACAACTACGCGCTTCGCGCTATCCCTCCCAGCCTGCGGCTGGGCCCCTCCCGTTCACGAGACCACGGGCGGTCACGGTTGTCGGGGGCAGTACTCCACCGGACAACGAATCCGCCGCCGGGGAAGGTGCGTGGGCGCACGCGAGCGATAGCGATCTGCGTGCCATCCCCCTTGAGGGGGCGAAGGGGGTGAAAATAGCCTTAGCGGCGAAGCCGACGGCTGACTGCCTGTCTGCAAAGAAAGTTGCCATTAATCTGCAGGGCGAGAAGATGTTCGTGGGCTGCGAGGCGGGGGTGGCCGAGGGGACGCCGGAGGACTTCCGCGCGTTGCTCGAGGACGCCGCCGTCGTCAAGGCGGGCGTCGATCTGAAGGCGCAGATGAAGGCGCTCGCGGCGCGCGGCATCGCCCTCTCCGGCCGCCTCGAAGACATCGAACTCATGCACTACCTGCTCGGCCCCGAACGCAGCCACAAACTGGACGTGCTCGCGCGCGCCTACCTCGGCGTCGAGCTGGATGCCGCCGCGCCGCAGGAAACCGGTTCCCTCTTTGACGAAATCCCGGAAGAGTCCGGCCCGGACCGCCTCCTCGAGACGGCCGCCATCCTGCGCCTGTCGGACTGCCTGCTGCGCGAAATGGCCGCCACCGAAGGCATGACGCGCCTCTACGACGAGATCGAAGAGCCGCTCATCGGCGTGCTCGCGCGGATGGAGCGGACCGGCGTCAAGGTCGATCTCGGATCGCTCCGCGACTTCGCCGACGGCCTGCGCCGCAAGATGACCGAGCGCGAAGCCCAGATCCGCGAGCTGGCCGGCGATCCGACGCTCAACATCCTGTCTCCCAAGCAGATCGGCGTACTGCTCTACGAGAAGCTCCAGCTCGATCCGAAGGCCAAAAAGCCCAAGTCCGGCAACTGGCCCACGGACGAGCAGACCCTCTCGCATCTCGCGGACCGCAGCCCCATCATCGACGCGATCCTGGACTATCGCGGCCTGCGCAAACTCCTCTCGACCTACATCGAGCCCTTCGCGGGCTACATTTCCCCCTCCGACGGCCGGGTGCATACGACCTTCAACCAGGCCCTGACCGCCACCGGACGCCTGTCCTCCTCGAACCCGAACCTGCAGAACATCCCCATCCGCACCGAAGAAGGCCGCGAGATCCGCAAGGCCTTCGTGCCGGGCGAGCCGGGCTGGGTGATGATGTCGGCGGACTACTCGCAGATCGAGTTGCGCCTGATGGCCCACCTGTGCGGCGACGCCCACCTCGTGGAAGCCTTCCGGCAGGGGCAGGACGTACACGCGGCCACGGCCGCGAAAATCTTCCACATCCCCATCGGGGAGGTGAGCGCCGACCAGCGCCGCATCGCCAAGACGGCGAACTTCGGCATCATGTACGGCATCTCCTCCTTTGGCCTGGCCGAACGGCTGCGCTGCTCGCGGAGCGAGGCGAAGCAGATCATCGACGACTACTTCGCGTCCTTCCCCTCCATTCGCGGCTTCATCGACGAGACCGTCGCGCAGGCGCGCGAACGCGGATATGTGGAAACGCTCTTCGGCCGCCGCCGCTACATCGCGGACATCGGGGCCGGCAACGCCGCGGTCCGCGCCCTGGCGGAGCGCAACGCCGTCAATGCGCCCATCCAGGGCACGGCGGCCGATATTATCAAACTGGCGATGACCGCCGTGGACCGGTGCCTGCGCGAAGGCGGCTACCGCGCCCGGATGGTTCTCCAGATCCACGACGAACTGCTGCTCGAAGTCCCGCAGGAAGAAATCGCGCCCGTGCGCGAAATGCTGATCCGCGAGATGGAAGGCGTCATGTCCCTGTCTGTTCCCCTGACCGTAGAATGCAATGATGGAAAAACCTGGCTTGAAGCCCACTGACGAACTCGTCCGCCGGGCGATCATCGGTGACGGAACCGCCTTCACCGAATTGTGGGACACCCATATCGGCAGCCTCCGTGCTTACTTGAAGGGGGCGATGAAGTACCTGGACGACTTCTACATCGACGACATCTGCTCGCGCAGTTTCGAGAAGGCGTTCCGGCAGATCTCTTCCTTTGACCCGTCCAAGAGTCAGTTCTCGACCTGGCTCCGTACGATCGCGCACAACACGGCGCTCGACACCATCGATTCCGAGACACGCGCCCGCAGCCGCCTGGTTTCGCTGGACAAGGAGAACGACCACAGCGGAGCCATCATCGACGTGCTGGGCGACGAGACGGCGACACCCCTGGAGCAGATCGTCGAGGAGGAGGATGCCGAGAAACTTGAGGCCTATATCGAGGGCCTGCCTGACCTGTACCGGACCATTGCGCGGATGCGCCTGCTGGACGGCCTCCAGTACAAGGAAATCGCCGAGGAGTTGGGCATGGAGCTCAACACGGTCCGCACCCGGATTCGCCGCGCCAAGGCGATGATCGAGGACCTGAAAGCGGGGGAGGAGTAAAATATAGTAAACCATTTAAATTGTTGTATATGAAAAAGTTATCAATTCTTACCATGGGTGCTGCCGCAGGATGCCTGCTCGCTTGCACCGGAAACAATGCAAAGTACGACATCGTCGGCCTGGATGCGCCGGAAGACGGTACCGCCGTCTATTTGGTGGACAAGATCACGGATACGCCCATCGACAGCGCGGTTGTCGCGGACGGCGTTTTCGCGCTGAAGGGTTCGGCTGCCAAGGATGCCTTCCTGTCACTCCAGGTCGAAGGCTATGAATGGTATTTCCCGCTCTTCAACGACGGCGAGGCCGTGCGGATCAGCCTGGCGGACACGACCGTGACCGGCTCCGCGCTCAACGTCAAACTTACCGAATGCGACAAGCAGGATAATGCTTTGCTCCGCGAATACAACCGGTTCATCGAGTCTTTCATGGCGCTTCCTCAGGAGGAGCAGGAGGCTCGCGAGGCTGAGTTTATCCAGCAGTACAGAACGGTGATCGGGGAGTACACCGACAAACTGCTGGCCATGATCGAGGAGAATAAAGACAATCTGGTCCCCGTCGCGTTCATCCACCATATCCCGTCGCTCTGCGGCGAGGAGAAGTTCAACGAACTCGTTTCTTCGGACGCTCCCTTCGCCAAGCATCCTTATACGCAGGCGCTCAAGAATCGGCTGGATGCGTCCAACGCCAAGCAGCAGGAGGCGGCAGATGCCAAGCAGGCCGTCGTCGGCCAGAGGTTCCTGGAGCTGGAGGAGGCTGACCCTGATGGAAATCTGCGTAAACTGAGCGAGTTCGTCGGCCAGGGCAAGTGGGTCCTCGTCGATTTCTGGGCCTCCTGGTGCGGTCCCTGCAAGGCCGAGATGCCCAACGTCGTGGCTGCCTACAAGCAGTTCCATGACAAAGGTTTCGAGATCGTGGGCGTGTCCTTTGACAAGGAGAAAGAGCCCTGGGTGAACGCTATCACCGAGTGGGAGATGCCCTGGATCCACATTTCCGACCTCAAGTACTGGGAGAATGCTGCGTTCGAAGTTTATTCGGTCAACTCCATTCCCGACAACCTGCTGATCGATCCGGACGGTGTCATCGTCGCCCGCGGCCTGCGCGGCGAGCAACTCGCCGAAAAGCTGGCGGAAATCTACCAATAGCGGCGTCGCCCGTTAAAAAACGTATTTTTAAGCGGGGTGCAAATCAGCCTGATTTGCACCTCTTTAGCGCTTCCCTGCGCAGGCGGGACACACCCCGTGAGCCATGTATTCGACGTTTTCGACCGAGAAACCGTCGGGCAGCTGCACAGCCGGGACCGGGAGGTCTTCCAGACAGAAGGTCTGGCCGCAGACTTCGCAGTGGAAGTGTACGTGGCGGTCGCTGTCTTCTTCCTCATCCGCACAGTGACAGACTTCGTAGCGGACGTAATCTTCGCCGGAAAGGGTATGCAGTAGGTGGTGCTCCCGGAAAGTCGCCAGAGCCCTGGAAATGATAGACTTATCTACTGACTCCAGCGCCGTTTCGATCTCCGTCTGGGAGAGTGGACGGCCCGCCTGGAGCAGGGCCTTCAGGATCAGGATGCGGTTCGCGGTCGGCTTGACGCCGTGCTCCTGCATCAGGGTTAGCGGATTCTCTTCGTGCGTATGCATGGGCTATGAAATAGAAGATAAAAGTGCAGCAATACTATGGATTCCATCCAGAATCTTTTGCCTCATCATCGGGCGTGGCACTCTGTAGCCACTGGCATAGTGCGTTAACTGTTGCTGGTTGATTCCGGTGGCTTTGGAGATGGCGGATTTCGGAACGAGGCCTTCGGTGTAATGGAGCATCGCGCGAGCCGTCAGTTCCCACTCGAAATCCCATTCACCCTCGAATTCTGCGGGGACCGGTTCCCCATCCGCACGCATACCGTCAATGTGGAACCGAAGTCCTTCCACAATATTCTCTTTAACCTCATCCAGCGTGCGTCCGGTGGACACACAGGCGATCCGGTCATCGGCAGGACAAGCGGCATAATTGTCCGTATAATCAACTATAATCTTAATCTTAGACATGGTATCTGAAGTATATGATTATCTATTTCCACCCAGCCTGTTTCCAGATGCTGTTTAATATTTCTTGTTCCAACGTTACAGACAGTTTGTCGTTTACTGTCACCCGTCCCTTTTTCGTCGGGTGCTTGAACTGCCGGTGACTACCTTTTTGTCCAACTAAATACCAACCATCCGTCTCAAGCATTTCAATTACCTCGTGAACCTTGTATCTTTTCATAGTTCCATGCAAAGGTATAAATTATTTTATCATTTTCGTTTAAATCTTATACATTCGGTCGTCGGAGAAGGAGTAGCAGGCGTCGTCGGCGAAAACGACGTGGTCGAGCAGAGTCAGACCGACGGTCGCCACGCCCTTGCGGAGCTCCTCGGTGCGGCGGATGTCGGCCGGGCCGGGGCGGGGGTTGCCGCTGGGGTGGTTGTGCACGAGGATGAGCGCGCTGGCGCCCTTGTCCAGGGCGGCGCGAATGATTTGCCGGATGTCCATCGTCGTGGAATTGCCGCCGCCGGAGCTGATGCGCAGCTTGCCGACCAGGTACTGGTGTTCGTTCAGGAAGAGCACCCAGCACTCCTCGTGCTGCAGCCCCTTGAGGCGCGGGAGCATCAGCTCATGCACCCGCCGGGCCGTGAGCACGGGGCTCTTGACGAGGGAAGAAGCTTCCTGCAGGAAACGGCGGCCCAGCTCGAAGGCCGCCAGGACGCTGGCCGCCTTGCCCGGCCCGACGCCCGGCAAGGACAGCATCCTGTCCTGCGGAAGGTTGAACAGCGCGCTCAGGCGGCCGTCTGAGAGGTCCAGCAGCTGTCGCGCCAGGTCCAGCGCGCTGCAGTTCCGGTTGCCGCTGCGCAGCAAGACGGCGAGCAACTCGCCGTCACTGAGGCTCCCCGCTCCGCGGGCGAGCATCTTTTCGCGCGGCCTTTCATCCGCGCGGAGGTCCTTGATACCCATAGCGGGGCAAGGATACGCTTAATAATCGTATAAAACGATAAGAATCGTATCTGCCTCGCAAAAATATACGAATTTTACAGGTAACGGGATTAGGCCAGCTCGCAGAGAAGCGTCGCCTGCGAGCAGTCGCGGACGACGACATCCACGAGGTCGCCGGCGCGGTGCGCGGTGTCTGGCCAGACGCACATTTTGTTCTGGCTGTTGCGGCCGCAGAGCTCGGCGGGATTGCGCTTGGACGGGCCCTCGACAAGCACCTGGAAGGTCTTGCCGACGTCGCGTCGGTTGCTCTCGAGCGAGAGGCGGTTCTGCAGGGCAATGATTTCTTCGAGGCGGCGGGTCTTGACCTCCGGCGGCACGTCGTCGGGGTATTTCTTCGCGGCGAGCGTCCCCGGCCGTTCGGAATACTGGAACATGAAGGCGGCGTCGAAGCCGACGGTCTCGAAGAGGCTCAGCGTGTCGCGGTGGTCTTCCTCGGTCTCCGAGCAGAAGCCCGCAATCACGTCGGTGGAGAGGGCGCAGTCGGGCATCAGCGAGCGGATTTTCGCGACGCGCTCCAGATAGCCTTCCCGCGTGTAGCGGCGGCGCATCTTCTCCAGCATCCGGTCGGAGCCGGACTGGACCGGCAGGTGGATGTGGCGGCAGATGTTGCTGTGCGAGGCCATGGTCTCCAGCACGGCGTCGGAGATGTCCTGGGGGTTGGAGGTCGAGAAACGGATGCGCAGCGCCGGGACGGATTCGGCCACCAGGGCCAGCAGGCCGGCGAAATCGAGCTCACCGAAGCGGTAAGAGTCCACGTTCTGCCCCAGCAGGGTGATTTCCTTGTAGCCGTCGGCGGCGCACTGGCAGGCCTCGCGCACGATGGTGTGCGGGTCGCGGCTGCGCTCGGCGCCGCGGGTGTAGGGGACGACGCAGTAGGAGCAGACGTTGTTGCAGCCGCGCATGATGGAGATGAAGGCGGAGACGCCGTTCTTGTCCACGCGCACTGGCGCGATGTCGCCATAGGTCTCTTCGCGCGAAAGCAGCACATCGATCTGCGGGTGGCCCTGCGTCGCGGCGGCGAGCAGGCGCGGCAGGCTGCGGTAGGCGTCCGGCCCGGCCACGATGTCCACTTTGCCCGACTCCAGGAGGGCGTCCTTGAGGCGCTCGGCCATGCAGCCGAGGATGCCTACGACCACGCCCGGGCGCTGCCTGCGCTGGAAGTTGAACTGCTCGATGCGCCCCCAGATGCGCTGCTCGGCGTTGTCCCGCACGGAGCAGGTGTTGGCGAGGATCACATCGGCCTGTGCCATTTCCTCGGTACGTTCATACCCTTCTTTCCCGAGGATGGAGAAGACCACCTCGGTGTCGGCCACGTTCATTTGGCAGCCGTAAGTCTCGATGTACAGCTTTTTCATTTCGTGCCGCAAAGATAGAGATTTTTCTTATCTTTGTAGGATATAATAGTTATTACGCGCATGAAGAGATTATCTTTACTGCTACTGTTGATCCCCCTCCTCTTGCTTTCAGGTTGTAAGGGGAAAGGCATCAAGGACATCAGCGTTACTTCGGTGCGGCTGGTTTCCATCACACCGGAAGGCTTCAACGGCGTTTCCGCGCTGGTTGAGGTGGGAATCCACAACCCGACCATCGGCTTCGAGGTCACGAACCTTACCGGCGTAGCGAAGTTCCAGGGGCAGGATGCGCTTGCGGTGCACGCCGACCAGCTGATGGTCCCCGGCCATAGCGATGCGCTGTACCGGATCCCGCTGCAGGGCAACATCGCCGACGGGTTTAATCCCTTGCGCTTGCTTCGCCTGTTGGCGAAAGATGCAAGTTATGAGGATGTTACCTTTGATGTTCGCGCTCGTGTGGCTGCTCGTGGCGGTCTTGGCAAGAATATTGAAATACTGGATATCCCGCTGAGCGGCATGCTCAGCAAACCACAAACGGAAAGCAATGAGATTACAACGACTGAATAAACTGTTCCTGCTCCTCTCCCTGCTGGTTCTGGGCGTTCCCGCGCTCCGGGCACAGAACACGGAGGAGGAGATCTCGAGCGAGATCGAGCATGCCGGCGAGGAGGTCCAGGTGGACTCCACGCTGCTGGGGCGCGACATTTTCTCGGCCCTGCCCGAGCAGGTGGTGGTGCGCCAGTCTCCGGCCGTGCGCGCCGCGCTGAATAAACAGGTGGCCGCCAATGCCGGCAAGCAGTACAACGGCTTCCGGATTCGCCTTTATTTCGCGAACACCCGGACGGCCCGGGAGGAATCTGCCGCCGTGATCCGCCGTTTCAATGCGCTGTATCCCCACATCCAGGCTTACCGCAGCTTCGACTCCCCGCACTTCAAGGTGACGGCGGGCAACTTCCGTACGCGCCTGGAGGCCGAGGCCCTGCTGCAGCGGATCAAGGGAGATTTCCCGGACGCGTTCATCGTCCGGGAGCGCTTCAAATATCCCACGATCGGACGGGCGGATACCCGGCCCTCTGAGCAGCCTGTAGAATTTTAGCGATGATCAAGCAGGGACTCGAACTCAAGCAGCAGCAGAAGCTCTCTCCGCTGCAGATCCAGACGATCAAACTGATCGAACTCCCCATCCAGGAGCTCGAGCAGCGGATTCGTGCGGAGCTGGAGGAAAATCCCGTGCTGGACGACACGCCCGACCCCGAAAAGGCCGAGGAAGCCAAGGACGTCTCGCTGGACGAACTGACGGACGAGGGCGATATCCCTGCCTATAAAACCCGTGTCAACAACTGGGGGAAGGACCCCAGACCCGAATACAACACCTTCTCCGTGCGGCAGAGCTTTACCCAGAGCCTGATGGACCAGCTGGGCTACCGCAACCTCACGCCGGAGCAGTACGCCGTGGCGTCGTTCATCATCGGCTCGCTCGACGAGGACGGCTACCTGCGGCGCGACATCGAGTCGCTGGTGGATGACATGGCCTTCCGGGCCGGCATCACCACCACTTCCGAGGAGGTGCTGGAGATGCTCAAGGTCGTCCAGGATTTCGACCCGGCCGGCGTGGGCGCCCGCGACCTGCAGGAGTGCCTGCTGCTGCAGCTCAAGTCGATGAAGCGGACCCCCGATACCATCAACGCCGAGCGCATCCTGAAAGACTATTTCCAGGAGTTCTCGAATAAGCATTTCCAGAAGATCATGTCCCGCCTGGGCCTGTCCGAGGCGGACCTGAAGGGGGCGATGGCCCGCATCGTCAAGCTCAATCCCGCGCCGGGCGGGGAGGTGGACTACACCTACACCGACCAGGCGCAGCAGATTGTGCCTGACTTCGTGCTCGAGGAACACGACGGCGAGCTGTCCTTCACCATGCCGCGCTTCTCCGTGCCGGAGCTGCGCGTCAACAAGAAATACGCGGACCTGCTCCTGGAGGCGAAGGGCTCTTCGGAGCGCGCCCAGAAGGAGGCCGCGACCTTCGTGCGGCAGAAGCTGGACTCCGCCAAATGGTTCGTGGAGGCGCTCAAGCAGCGCCAGAACACGCTGAACCGGACCATGACGGAGATCCTGAACTACCAGCACGACTATTTTGTGACCGGCGACGAGGCGGACCTCAAGCCGATGGTCCTCAAGGACATCGCCGAACGGACGGGAT
Organism: Bacteroidales bacterium; assembly: GCA_016291185.1. The sequence goes on along the minus strand of JAEFAI010000002.1, from coordinate 94,248 downwards.
TCGACATTTCGACCATCTCCCGCGTGGTCAACAGCAAGTACATCGAGACGCATTTCGGCATCTTCCCGCTGAAGTATTTCTTCTCCGAAGGCATGGAGAACAAGGAAGGCGAGGAGGTGTCCACCCGCGAGTTGAAGAAAGCCCTGCAGGAATGCGTGGACGCAGAAGATAAGCACAAACCGCTCACCGACGAGCAGCTGGTGGAGGAGATGGGCCGTCGCGGCTACAAGGTCGCGCGCCGCACCATCGCCAAGTACCGCGGCCAGCTCGGCATTCCGCTGGCCCGCTGGCGCAAGGAGTTATAGCCATGAGGATCAAGGGGAAAGGCGTACCGGACATCATCCAGTTCAAGCGGCTGCTGCGTGACCGCGGCCTGAAGGCCACCCCGCAGCGCATGGCGGTCCACGAGGCGATGTGGAACCTTGTGCACGCGAGCGCCGACGACGTGTCGGCCTGGATTGCGGAGCACGGCAGCGCGCACATCTCGCCGGCGTCGGTGTACAACATCCTCACCCTGCTTGCGGAGCTGGGTATCTACGGACGCCGCTCCGCCCGCGGCGGCAAGATGGTCTTCGACGGCCGCGTGGGGGCGCACCTGCACCTGTACGACACGGAGAGCGAGTCCTGGCGTGACCTGGAAGACGAGGAGATGATGAAGTGGCTGGAGGCGCACCTGAAAGGAAAGCGCTACCGCGGCTACCGCATCGATGGCTTTGAAGTGCAACTGCTTTGCCACCCTTCCCGCAAGGGGCCGGTGCGGAAAGCGTAGATTTTGTATATTTGCAATTTGTATGGAACGAATTAAGTGTTTGATTATCGGCGGTGGCCCTGCGGGCTACACCGCTGCGATATATGCCTCCCGGGCAGCCCTGGCACCTGTCCTGTATGAGGGCAACGCCCCCGGCGGCCAGCTGACCACGACGACGGTCGTGGAGAATTTCCCCGGTTTCCCGAAAGGTGTGGACGCCAACATGCTGATGAACGACATGCGCGAGCAGGCCGTGAACCTCGGGGCGGACATCCGCCGCGGGGTGGTGACGAAGGTCGATCTGGGCGTGCGCCCGTTCCGTCTGACGGTGGACGGTGCCACGGAGCTGGAGGCAGACGCGCTGATCATCGCTACCGGCGCCACGGCCCGCTACCTCGGCTTGCCGTCCGAGGAGAAATTCCGCGGCCTGGGCGTGTCTGCCTGCGCGACCTGCGACGGCTTCTTCTACCGCAAGAAGGACGTGGCGGTCGTCGGCGGCGGCGACACGGCCTGCGAGGAGGCGACCTATCTCGCGGGACTCTGCCGCAAGGTTTACATGATCGTGCGCCGCGACGTCCTGCGGGCCTCCGTGGCCATGCAGGAGCGCGTGAAGAATACGCCGAACATCGAGATCCTGTGGAACTGCAACACCCAGGAAATCCTCGGCGACGCCTCCGGCGTGACGGGCGCGCGCCTGGTGCGCAAGGATGGCGAGGTTTTTGATATACAGGTGGACGGCTTCTTCCTGGCCATCGGACATCATCCCGAGTCCGAGCTGTTCGCGCCGTGGGTGACGACCGACCCCAACGGGTACATTGTCACGGAGGGCGGCAGCAGCCGTACCAACGTGGAAGGTGTGTTCGCGGCCGGAGATGTGCAGGATCCGGTGTACCGCCAGGCGGTGAATGCCGCCGCGTCGGGTTGCCGGGCCGCGCTGGATGCCGAAAAATATTTGAAACGATGAAACGATCCTCTCTCTATTTCGCTTTCTCCCTGCTGCTCGTGCTGGGCGGGATGTCCGCTTGCAAGACGCAGTATGACATGGTGCTCGAGAGCAACGACGCCGACCTCAAGTACAAGGCCGCGTTCGAATACTTTAACGCCGGCAAGTACACCCGCTCTTCGGCGCTCTTCGAGTCGCTCACGCTCCTGACCAATGGCACCGAGCGCTACGACACGGTGATGTATTACCTGGGCCTGAGCAATTATTCCTACAAGGACTACTATACGGCCGAGACCAACTTCGAGCAGTACCTGAGCAATTTCCCGCAGGGCGCATTCTCGGAGATGGCGCAGTTCCTGCGCATCGACTGCCTCTACCGCAGCACGCTGCGCTATGAGCTGGACCAGACGCCGACCTATACGGCGATCACCGCCATCGGCGAGTATCTGCGCGAGCATCCCGAAGGCGCGAATTCCGACATCTGCCGCCACCGCCTACAGGAGTTGGGCGACCGGCTGGACCGCAAGGCGTACGAGAACGCGAGGCTGTACTACAAGATGGAGGATTACAAGGCGGCCCGCGTGGCGCTGAAGAACGTCCTCAAGGAGGATGCGGATAACATCTATCGCGAGGATATCCTTTATTACTCCGCGATGGCTTCGTACAAGTACGCCGACCTGAGCGTCGCTTCGAAGAAGAAGGAGCGCTTCCTGGTGTTCCAGGACGACTACCTCAATTTCATCGGCGAGTACCCCGAGTCCCACTACCGGAAGGAGCTCGACGGCCTGTATGAAAAAGTGAAAGAAAAAAATTGAAACTTTCCGGCGAACGCTCGCCGTAAAAGGGATATGGAAAAGAAAATACCTACGAATACCATCACGCGGGACATCAAGGATCTCGCCGCCCCGACGGGCAACATCTATGAGACTGTCGTCATCCTCGCCAAGCGCGCCAACCAGATCGCCCTGGCCGAGAAGAAGGAACTGGCCAAGAAGCTGGAGGATTTCCGCGGAGAGCGGGACACCATGGACGAGGTCTTCGAGAACAAGGAGCAGATTGAAATCTCCAAGTACTATGAGCGCCAGCCCAAGCCGGACCTCGTGGCCATTTCCGAGTTTGAGGAGGGTGACCTGTATTATCGGGTAGCCCAGGAAGACAGTGCTGCATAGCCTCCATATTGAAAATTACATTTTGATAGACTCTCTGGACGTCACGTTCCCAGAGGGTCTTGTCATCATTACGGGCCAGACCGGCGCCGGCAAGTCCATCCTGCTCGGTGCCCTGTCTTTGCTCTCGGGTGCCAAGGCGGATGCGTCGGTGATCACGGCAGGGGCTGACTCCTGCGTGGTTGAGGCGGAATTCGCCGGGAGGGACGAGACCCTGCACGCGCTGCTTGCCGAAGCGGATGTGGAGGAAGACGGCGACCGTCTGCTGATCCGGCGCGTGGTGTCCCGCTCGGGCCGCTCGCGCAGCTTCATCAACGATTGCCCCGTGCCCGTCGGCTTGCTGCAGGAGGTCGCATCCCGCCTCGTGGACATCCATTCGCAGCACAAGAGCCTGCTGCTCACGGATGCGCATTTCCGGCTCTCCGTGCTGGACCATTTCGCCGGCAACGGCGAACGGCTGGCCGGCTGCCGGGAGCTGTGGCGCTCGCTGCAGGACCTGCGCGCTCAACTCGCTGCCGAGCGGGAGCAACTCTCGCGCCTGCAGGCGGACCGCGACTACACCGAAGCCCAGTGGAAGCAGCTGGACGAAGCGAAGCTGGTCCCCGGGGAACTGGAATCCCTGGAGGAGGAGCAGCGGAGCCTCGCGAATGCCGAGCAGATCAAGGAAGGGCTCGGCGGCAGCCTCGCGCTGTTGCGCGGGGAAGGGGAGGCTCCCGGTATGTCGGCGGCGCTCAAGGACGCCGCGCGGCGCCTCTCTGCCATTGAGAAATACCTGCCGGCTGTGTCCGGTCTGCAGGAACGGCTGGACTCCGCCCGCATCGAGCTGGACGATATCGACGCCGAGCTGGAGGCGCTGGATGCCCGCGTGGACCTCTCGCCCGAGCGGCTGGAGGCCGTGGAGGACCGGATGTCCCTGCTCTATTCTTTGCTGAAAAAACACCAGTGCGCGACCGTGGACGAGCTAATCGCCGTACGGGAGCGCTATGCCGAGGCCCTTTCCGGCTCCGAGGCCTCGGAGGACCGTATCCATTCGCTGGAGAAGGAGCTGAAGGCGGCCGAGGCCCGTTACCAGGCCGTCTGCGCCGAACTGACATCTGCGCGCTGTCAGGCCGCTCCGTCGTTCGCTGCGGCCATCACCGAGTCGCTCCACTTCCTGGAGCTGGACCGCGCTGTCTTCGACGTGGCCGTCACGGCCGCTCCGGAGAGTGCCACGGGTTGCAACCGGGTGGCGTTCCTGTTCTCCGCCACGGGCCGCGATCCGCAGGACGTGTCCAAGTGCGCGTCGGGCGGTGAGCTATCGCGTATCATGCTAAGTCTCAAGGAGATGATGGCGAAGTACGTGGGGATGCCGACGCTGATCTTCGACGAGATCGACACCGGTGTCAGCGGCAGCGTTGCCGACAAGATGGGCCGCATGATCTGCGCCATGGGGCGCGATATGCAGGTCTTCTCCATCACGCACTTGCCGCAGGTCGCCGCGAAGGGCGACGCCCACTTCGTCGTGGAGAAGTCCGTGCAGGCCGACGGTCGCACCCTCTCCTCCATCCGCGAGGTGCAGGGCGAGGAGCGTACGATGGAAATCGCGCGCCTGCTCTCCGGCGCCGCGATTACCCCCGCCGCTATTGCTAACGCAAAAGCGCTCCTCGCGGAGCGCTAAGATTCCTTTTTATAGTCATTCCGGGCTTGACCCGGAATCTCTAACCTACCGCCGGGGCGACGCGGATCACCTCGATCACGGCGTCCGGGGTCAGCTGTCCGTTCTTGAAGTACTTCAGGTTCACACCCAGCATGAACGGATCGTCCCGGCCGGTGAAGATCCAGGCCTTGCCGTCGAAGTCGCTCACGTAGGGGTCGCGCGCGTTCTCATCTTCCCAGTCATACCACGCCTTGATCGCCTCGATGGCCTCGGCGGCCGGCATCCCGACGTAGATGGAATCGAAGAGCTTGTAGCTCGGGCAGAAGAAGTCGATGGCGTCCGTGGTCGCGCTGCCGTTGCCGTAGGCATAGACAATCAGGCGCGGCGTCTCCTCTCCCTGCTTGGTGTAACCCCAGGCGCGGGTGTATTGGTCGTCCACATTGATCCATTGTACGTCATAGCCATGGATGCCGAACTGGATGTCATCCCCGATACGGATGTTGCCGATGCCGCCGGAATGGATCGTCAGCGGGCTGTAGGAGCGGTTGCGGGCGAATTGTTTTCCGTTCCAGTCGTAGCGGACCGGCGTGGCGCCGATCCCTTCCAGGGTGAGGACGATGTGGTCCCGGTCAATGCTCCAGTCGAAATGCCGGTCGCGCATGGCCCAATAGAGCTCATGCTGGCCGTAGTACAGCAGGCCGTCGTCCGTGATTTCTTCGTCGGTATAGGGAACGTCCAGCGGAAGCGCGGTGGGCGTCACCGTCTTTTTCGATACGGAATACCAGTAGTACAGCTGGGCCTTGAGGGTGGAGGCCTCCTCGTAGCGGTTCTCCAGGACGCGGAGGATGCCGAAAATCTTGTCCGGATCCGATCCCTGGAACACCGTGAGGGAAATCGCCGGGATGGAACCGTTGGCTTCTATGTAGTCTTCCGTTACCCAGTAGGGCTCCAGCGCAGTGGGGTCCCAGAAGAGCTGGTAGTCGATCTGCGAGATGGACATTTCGTCGAAGTAAACCTCTTCTTCGCTGTCTTCAGAGTAGTTTGCCTTGGCCTCTTCCAGCTGGCGGAGTCGGTTGTCGTATTCCGTGTGGAAATCCTCGCGCTTGGCGCGTGTGCCGATTTCCTTCGGCAGGACGGCGTCGGGCAGCGCCTCGAAGAAAGCCCAGGTGTTTTCGGGGGTCGGTGATTTGATGGGAGCGGCCCCGCGTACGGGGGCGGCGGACAGGGCGGACACCACCAGTGCCGTCACCGTCAGAAGAGGAAAAAGCTTTTTCATAACGTCCTCAAAGGTAAGAAAAAACGAGGTATGATAATTTGTTTTCTACCCATTTTTTCGTAAATTCGGGAGATTTTTTATTTAATGAACGATGGCCGTAAAAATTTTAAGTGTCGATGACGAGACCGATCTCGAATTGTTGTTGACGCAATTCTTCCGTAGACAGATTAGAAAGGGCGAATACGAGTTCTATTTTGCCCATAACGGACTGGAAGCGCTTCAGTTCCTGCTGAAATATCCGGATATTTCCATCATCCTGTCCGACATCAATATGCCGGAAATGGACGGACTGACGCTTCTTGCCAAGATCAACGAGATGCGGGTCCCGTCCCGGAAGTGTATCATGGTGAGCGCTTACGGAGACATGGACAACATCCGCCACGCCATGAATGGCGGCGCCTTTGATTTCGCCACCAAGCCGATCGACCTGGACGACCTGCAGCGCACCATTGAAAAGGCGATCGAGCAGATCGAATACATCAAGAGCGCACAGAAGGAGCACGCCGAGCTGGTGGACATCCAGAGCGACCTGTCCGTCGCCCGCGAAATCCAGCAGGGCATCCTCCCGCGCTCGTTCAAGCTGAAAGTGTCGGACCCGGGTGCGGTGGACATCTTTGCCAGCATGGAAGCGGCCAAGGACGTGGGCGGCGATTTCTATGATTTCTTCCCGATCGACGACCATCGGATCGGGTTCGCCATCGCCGACGTGAGCGGCAAGGGTGTGCCGGCTGCCATCTTCATGGCTGTGAGCCATACGCTCATCAAAGCTACGGGTATTCGTGACCTGGCCTCGAACGAGTGCATGGAGACGGTGAACAACATCCTGTGCTACGAGAGCGTGGGCTCGATGTTCGTGACCGTGTTCTACGGCGTTTACGATTTGACGACCGGTCAGGTCGATTATACCAATGCCGGCCACAACCCGCCTTACATCCTGCACGCCGACGGCAGCGTCGAAATGTTGAAGAACGACTGCAACCTGGTGCTCGGCGCGGTGGAGGACATGAAATACACCAGCCAGTCGCTCCAGCTGAATCCCGGCGACGCGCTCGTGATGTACACGGACGGCGTGACCGAGGCAGAGAACAAAGCGCACGACCAGTTCGGGGAGTCTCGTCTGGAGACGGAACTCGCCGTGCTGCAAGGGGCTGACAGCAAGCAGATCGTCCAGACGGTCCTTGCCAAGGTCCGGGAGTTTGCCGCAGGTGCGCCCCAGAGCGATGATATTACACAATTAGTAATCCGCAGAAAGTGAAACGCCGTTCCGTCCTAATGATTGCGCTGGCGGCACTGATCGTGGTCGCCGGTGTGGCCGCGGTCGCCTACCGCGTGGGCAGCAAAAGGTCCCAGACTGAGCTCGCTGCCCTGCAAGCGGAGATGGATCGCCTGCTGGCTTCCGAGAAGGATGCGGCGATCGTCAAGCGCGTCAGTCAGCAGATGGAGGATATCGCCTATCAGCAGAAGGCGATCTCCGACCAGCAGCGGGACCGCGCCGAGGAGCAGTCCATCCTGGCGACCCGGAGCGCTGCGCGCGCTGAAATGGAGAGCCGCGCTGCCCGGGCGGCCGAGGCCAAGGCGAACGCTGCGGCCGAGCTGGCAGAGCGCGAGCGCGCCAATGCCGAGCGGCAGCAGGAAATTGCCCTGGAGCAGCGCGATGAGGCCAACCATGCCAAGAATGTGGCCGATACGCTGAACCGCCGCACCCAGGCCCGGAGCCTGGCGGTGAGCTCGATGGTCCGGCGGGAGGCTGGCGAGGCGGAAGTGGCCGACCTCCTGGCGTATGCCAGTTGGTATTTCCTCAAGAACAACCGGGGTAACGAATATTACGCAGATACCTTCAAGTCCCTGACCCAGGCCACCGACGGCATGCCGCGCTACAAAGTGAAGGAAGGTGGCGCCGTGAATGCCATCGCGCAGGTGCCCGGCCGGAACGGACAGTGCGTGGCCGTGAGCAATTATGGCGAAGTGGAGTGGCTGAGCGCCACTGGAAGCGACGCCGGGACCCGGATTACCTCCAAGCGGTTGCTGTTCAATCCTGCCTACGATTTCCGCGACGTGGCGGTCCGGGACGGGAAAATCCTCGCGCTCTCGCTCAACGGCCCCCTGTGCGTGCTGGACTTCCAGGGAAAGTTGCAGACCGTGGAGCTGTCTGAAGATGATTATTTCAAACTGGTGCCGTGCGGGAACCGCCTGCTCGTGGCGGGACGCAGAAGCCTGGCCTGGTATGCGGACGGAATGCTGTCCGGCCGCGTGGCCCTGGACAAGCCGCTGTCGGCGCTCGTGGACCGGGACGGAACCGTCTGTCTTTTCTATACGGACGGCTCGTACGCCGAGATGGACCCCGCGGGCCGGATCACGGAGAAAGCCCCGCTCGTAAACTTCGTGGTGACCGCCGCCTGTTACGACAAGGCCAGCGGCTGCCTGCTGCTGGGCGTGAAGGATGGCACCGTCTATCCGATCAATAAGTACAACCGCGTGATGGAGACGCTCGCGGCCCACAAGTCGCGCTGCGTGAGCATCACGATGCTCGACCCCGTCGTCATAACCGGCGGCTATGACAAGAATGTCTTTATCTGGAACATGGACAACCTGCTGTTCGAGACCGGCCTGGACTTCCGGGGAGAGCTGGAGACGGAGCATGTGGGGAAGCGCGTGGTGAACAGCGGGGAGATCCCGACGGAGTGGCTGGTGCCCGTGGATTATTCCTTCGATGGGTGGACGCTGGCCGTGTGCGGCGACGCCGACGGGAAATCCGTCTGGATCGGCACCTCCGCCGGCAACGTCACGTTGCTGAATTCCTCGGCCGACGACATGGCCCGGCGGCTGCAAAAGAAATTCAAGCGTAATCTGACCCAACAGGAATGGACCCGCTATGTCGGCGTATCCATCCCGTATATGACGTTCAAATGAGAAGGTTAGCGTATCATATCGTCCTGACGGCCGCCGTGCTGCTGTTCGCGGTCCCGGCTGTCGCGCAGCGTGGCGGAAACGCCTATATGGGCGTGCCGTTCTTCAAGAACTATCCGGCCAGCCAGTACAATGCCCACAACCGTAACTTTGACGTGATCTGTGACGGCGAAGGGCACACCTTCTTTGCGAACTTCGAGGGGCTCCTGGTTTACGACAACGTCGAATGGAGGATTGTCCATACGCCCGACATCTCCCGCGTGGTGAGCGTGGGTCTGGAGCCGGACGGGACGGTCTATTTTGAGGGCGTCAACCTGACGGGACGGGTCCAGTCCATGGAAGGGGATTCCATCCGCGTCGCGTATTCCTCGATCGATGGCCGTGACGCCCGGGTGCTGGCCGGTGAGCAGGGACAGCGGGTGGTCGTGGACCGGTGGAACGAAATCGAAGTCTATCAGCGTCTCCGGCTGGGCGATGACCGCACGCTGCTGGCCACGGCGACCGACGGCGTGATCGCCGTCGATGCGCAGGGTCGGGAGATCTGGCGGGTCAACGTGGACAACGGACTCTGCTCCAACAGTATCACCAAGTTGGACTATGACGGGAAGGGAACGGTGTGGGGCGCCACGGATAACGGCGTCTTCAGCCTCTCGGTTTCCGAAATCTATACCCATTTCACGGAGAAGGAGGGCCTGCGCGGCCAGATTTCCTGCATCGCCCTGTGCGGCAACGACCTGATGGTGGGCACGTTCCAGGGCCTGTACAGGCTGGACGGGCAGCGCTTCATCCCGGTGGGGCAGATCAATCACGCCTGCTGGCAGATTGTCCAGGTGGGCGGCGGCCGGGTTTACGTGGCCACTTCGGACGGCGTTTATGAATACGCCGGCGGCGTGGCGCGTCAGCTGTCGAACCAGTTTACCCTGTCTATTGCGGCGCTCTCCGACGGCTCCTACCTGTTCGGTGAGCTGGAACGCATCAGCCGTTTCCGCCCCGGCAAGGGGGTCGAGCCGGTCGGGGACATCGCCAATATCACCCGTTTCAAGACGGACGACCGCGGCGGTGTCTGGGCCATGACCCTGGCGGGTGACAGTTATTACCTGGCGGCCGGCGCCGAGACCTTCGAGCCGCGGGAAGAAGGCCCGTTCTCGAAGCTCTTCGAATACGAGGACCGGGACGGGAACCTGTGGCGCAGCCACGACAACGGCCTGGGCATTGCCTACGACGGGATGCCGGATGCGCTGAAACCCTGGATCGAACCATTCGCTGCCTTCAATGTGCAGGCCATGCTGGTCGATAACGGGCTGGTCTGGATCGGCGATAACGACGAGCTGGTCCGCTTCGACCTGGCCCGGTGCGCCGTGGCCGAGCATTTCGCCCCGCAGCTGTACGTTCGCCGTTTCAGCAAGGATGGCGGCGACCTGTCCATCAGTTTTTCCAATGACAAGATGGACCCGATCGGAGAGGTGAAGTACAGCTATCGTCTGCGCCACGACAACGCCTGGTCCGCCTGGAGCGAGCAGCAGGAGTACCTGTTCGCCAACCTCAGTTACGGATCTTACCAGGTGTCCGTCCGCTCCGAGGATGCCTTCGGGCAGGTCAGTGAAATCGGACCTTTCGATTTCCGCCGGCCGTATCCGGTCTTCGTGCGCTGGTATGCCTTGCTGGTGTACCTGCTGCTCATCGTTTATCTGGTGTATCAGCTGTTCAAATATCGCATGCGCCGCATGGCCGAGGAGCAGCAGCGGCTGGAGATGATCGTCGATGAGCGGACCCGCGAGCTGCGCCAGGCCCAGGATCTCTTGCTGCGCCAGGAGCGCGAGGCAGCCATCGGTAAGCTGACCAAGGGCCTGATCGACCGCATCCTCAATCCGATGAATTACATCAACAACTTCGCGCATCTGACCCTCGGCATGACGAAGGAGATGCAGGAGAACATCGAGGATGAGAAAGACAGCATGTCCACGGAGGTCTATGAGGACTCGCTGGACATCATTGACATGATGAAGACCAACCTGGAGAAGATCGAACAGCACGGACTCTCCACGACCCGGACGCTGAAGGCGATGGAGGAGATGCTCAAGGAGCGTCCCCGGAAATTCGAGCCCACCGACCTGGCCGCGCTGTGCCAGCAGAGCGTCGAGACCTTCAAGAACTATGCTGCCGCCGACATCTCCAAGCTCGGCATTCAGCTGGAATGCATCCGGCCGGATGGCCCCGTCATGTGGGATGTCGTGCCCGACCAGATCAGCAAGTGCATCATGTCGATGCTCTCCAACAGCTTGTACGCTATCAAGAAGAAGGCGGACAAGGAGGGCGGAAGCTACAGCCCGGTCCTGCGCGTCACCATCTCGCAGGAGGGCGGGAAGGTCATCATCAAGATGTATGACAACGGAATCGGAATCGAAGAGACGATCCTCAGCAAGATCTTCGATCCCTTCTTTACCACCAAGCCTACGGCCGAAGCGCCGGGCGTGGGCCTCTATCTCACCCAGCAGAGTCTGCACGACGTCGGCGGTACGCTGACGGTGCAGTCTGTCAAGGATGAATATACGGTATTCGTCATTAGTTTGGCTCAAGAATAAAGTCTTATGGAAGAGGAACTGGAAGGCCTGAAACAGCAGGTAGCTTATTTGCAGGCGCAGTTGAACAGGCAGGAAAAGATGGCGTCGCTGGGTTTGCTCAGCGCCGGCATCGCCCATGAAATACAGAATCCGCTGAATTTCGTGATCAACTTCAGCAAGATGTCCGTCAAACTGCTGGAGGACCTGCAGGAGATCGTGGACGACTGCGCGGAGAAATTGGGCGAGGATGATGCCGCCGACCTGAAAGACATTTCGGTGGATCTGGGCGAGAACCTCGAGAAGATCCAGGAGCATGGTGAGCGCGCCATCAGCATCATTCGCGGCATCCTGCTGCAGAGCCGCGGCAAGGCCGGCGAAAAGCTCCCGACCGACGTGGGGCAGCTGGTGCACGAGTACGTGTGGCTCAGCTATCACGCCATGCGGGCCAACGACAAGAGTTTCAATATCACCATCCGGGAGGAGATCCCGGAGGGCCTGCCCAAGGTGATGGTGATTCCGCAGGACCTCAGCCGGGCCGTGCTCAATGTCATGAACAATGCCTGCTACACGGTCAAGGAACGCTCCGGGCAGGAAGGAGCCGACTATGTGCCCACCATCACGGTGAAGGTCGCCCAGAGCGACAAGGACGCCGGTGAGGCGGAAATCCGCATCGACATCACGGACAACGGCATGGGTATGACCCCCGAGATCAAGGAGAAGATCTTTGAGAATTTCTTTACCACCAAGCCTGCCGGCCAGGGCACGGGTCTGGGCATGAGCATCACCTATGATGTCATCACCAAGAACCATGGCGGCCAGCTGCTCGTGGAGACGGAGCCGATGGTCGGCACCACGTTTACGTTTATCATTCCTGCCAAAATTGTAAAATGAGAATCAAGAGCTTCATCATCGCCTTCTTCCTCGTTTGCTGCTCATTCGCGGCTCGTGCGCAGGATGATTTGCATCTGTACGAGTCTGCCCTGGAAGCATACGAGTTGGGCATGTTTGAAAAAGCCGACACCCTCCTGACCAGATCGCTGAACGCTTTTCACGGGGAGGACCGGATCGGGGTGTACCGGATGCTTGCCCTTTGCAACCTGAATATGGATAAGCCCGCCGTGGCTGAGGACTGGGTGACCAAACTGCTGGCCGTCGATCCTTATTACAGGGTCTATAATGACGTGCCGCGTTTTACCGAAATGGTGAACCGCCTCCGGGCCGGCAAGACGGCCACGATTACGACGGCTTCCCAGCAGGCGGAGTCCATCGAGGAGGCGCCTGTGCCCGTGACGCTCATCACGGAAGATATGCTCCGGAGTATCGGCGCCCGGACCCTGAAAGACGCCCTGGTGGCCTACGTCCCCGGTATGACGGACATCGCCAGCAACGAGGAGCTGAACGTGGCTATGCGCGGTGTCTATTCGTCGGGCCAGGAGAAGATTCTCATCATGTTGAACGGACACCGCCTGAACAGCTATTCGACCAACGCGGCCAGTCCGGATTTCTCCATCAGCCTCGAGAAAGTCAAGCAGATCGAGGTGCTTCGGGGTCCTGCGTCGTCTCTGTACGGCGGCGTCGCTCTGACGGGTGTGGTCAACATCATTACCAAGGAAGGCTCTGATGTGGACGGATTCATGGCTCAGGTGAGCGGCGGCAACTACGGTCAGCTCCGGGGCGATCTGCTTTTCGGCAAGCACTTCCTCTCGCTGGACATCCTGAGCTGGGCCAGCCTCTACAACGCTGATGGCCAGAAGGTTCACTATGAGGGCAACTGGGATGAGCAGCCGTATGCCGTCATGCCGATGGAGGGCGATATGATCATCGGCGGATACAACCGGGCCCCGTCCTACGATTTCGGCCTCGCGCTCAAGTGGGACAAGATGCACCTGCTCTACAACCGCCGCTTCGCCAAGACGGTGGCACCCTTGACGCTCAGCTACTTCTTTACGCCGTATGACTACGGCCGTTACCGGCTGCTCAACGGGAATGCGCCCGGATACGCCATCACTTCGCAGCACGCTGAGCTGGGCTATGCCGACAGCCGGGGGAGTTTCTCCTGGCAGATTGCCGCCACCTACGACTCGCAGCATCAGCAGCGTTACCAGGTCGATGGGGACGCCGTTCCCGACGTGGGAATCAATGAATTGCACCCCAATGGCGCGGAAGACGTTACCATCATGCTTTTTGACGGCGTGTTCCAAAGCGTGAACTGGAATGAGTACACCTATGGCGTTTCGGCCCAGGGAAGCTACAATTATTCGATGGGCGAGAACCATTCGGGCGTCCTGATGCTGGGTGGCCACGCCAACCGGTTCCGGCTGGATGACGCCGTCTATCTGGAGGGCAAGGATTTCGACCTGATCCTGAAATCCTTCAATGACGAGAAGATCCTGAAAACGGGCAACGAGACCAGTGCCGATGCCTACCTTCAGCTGAAGCACACCTGGCGCAAGGGGCTTGTTCTGAATGCCGGCTTGCGCTACGACTTCAAAATGAGGTCCAACCAGAAAACGATGCACGTCCTCTCGCCCCGTATCGCTCTCATCTACTCCCGACCCAAGTGGAGTGCCAAGCTGAGCTACTCCAAGGCGTTTGTGGATGCGCCCTATTTTTATCGCAACAATACCTTCGATATCAACTCGGCAGATGCCGATCTGGCGCCGGAGTATCTGAATTCCTGGCAGCTGTCCTTCTACAGCGACGGCAAGCTGGTCCGCGGCCTGAAGATGGAGCTGAGCGGCTTCGTCAATAAGGCCGATAATTTCATCATTCAGAGCGAAGTCGGTAATGTGAATGCCGGTAGTATGACCAATACCGGTGTGGAAGTCGCCCTGGGCTATTCTTCCTCCAAATTCCGGGTGGACGGAAACTTCACCTGGCAGCGCGTCCTGAATTCCCAGAATTTCACGGTCTTCAACCACAGCGTGTATAACATCCCGGATTTCCAGGCCAATCTCTCAGCTTCTTACGAAATCCTTTCGGGCCTGAAGCTCCACGCGCACGCCATCTTCTCTTCCGAACAGAGATCGCTGTACACCCTGCCCGGTATGCCTGAGCTGGAAATTGCCATTCCGGCCCGCGCCCTGGTGGATGTGGGTGCCAACTATCAGTTCTGGAAAATGGAACTGGGGGTGAATGTGTATAATGTGACCAATGCCCGTTACGCGCAGGGTGGCTCCAGCGTTGCCCCCATGCAGCAGGCCGGCCTCTGGCTGCTGGGCCATATCCGCTTGAAAATCTGATTATATTCCCTATCACAAGTATATTTATTGATCAGCCTGAAAGAATGGACTTTTATTACGAGAAATTTGCGGCGCGGATTCAATCCATTATTGAAAAATACAAGGGCAAGACAGCTTACATCATCGGAGACCGGGAGGTCTCGTACGCCCAAATGGACGAGATGGCCCGCCATATTGCGTCCGGCGTAGCGCGAAAGGTCGGCGACAAGGCCGTCGGGGATGTCCCTGTCCGCATCGGTATCTCGCTCTCCCGCAGCGAGGATTATGTCCCCTGCATTCTGGCTGCCGGAAAGCTGGGTTGCTCGTATGTTCCCATCGACGTGGAGACGCCGGAGGACCGCCGGGATTTCATCTGCCGGGACGCGTCCCTGAGCATCCTGATTACCCGGGACAATCTCCCGGAACTCCTTGCCAGCCCGCTGCTGGAGACGCTGCCTGTGCTGAGCGGTGCGGTCTCCGAAGCCTATATGATTTATACGTCGGGCACTACTGGTCAGCCCAAGGGGGTTTCTGTGCCCTACAAGGCGCTCTGCAGCTTCCTGCAGACGGTGAGCCTGCCGGATGTCTTCAACATCAGCGACCGCTCTGTCATCCTCCAGTTCGCCAGCATCAGTTTTGACGTATCCGTGCTGGAGATTTTCTCTTCGATCTACTATGGCGGCACCCTGGTCATTGCCCAGGACGAGCAGCGGCATGATGCCACCCTGCTTCAGAAAATGATCCGCTCGCAGCAGATCACTTTCGCCTTGCTCCCGCCGTCGTTGCTGGCCGTTTTCCTGGATTTCGATTTCCCGACGCTGGACACCCTGGCAACCGGGGCCGAAGCCGTTCCGGAAAGCCTTACCTGCAGGATCGTCGGCAAGTATCCCTACCGTTTTGTGATTGCATACGGGCCCACGGAAGCCTGTGTCGCCGTGACCGCTCTGGAGGTCCGGAATGCGGATGCGTGGCAGAGCATCGGTTATCCGTTCCCCGGGGTGGTGTGTTATGTCGCCGGTGAGGACGGAAAACGGGTGCGCCCGGGCGAAGAAGGAGAACTGCTGATCAGCGGCGTGCATTTGGCCAACGGCTACTGGAACCGTCCGGACCTGAATGCGAAGATGTTCTTCGACAACCCCTACGAGCAGGAGCATGACGGCATCGACGTGTCCCGCCTCTACCACAGCGGCGACCTGGTGAGACTCAACGAGGACGGCAGCTTCAACTACATTGGCCGCTTGGATTCGCAGGTCAAGCTCCACGGCTACCGCATCGAATTGGGCGAGATCTGCACGGCGATCGAGCGTCAGGACGGTGTGTTGCGGGCCTTTGTGCGCCTGGAAGACATCGGATCCGAGAAATATATCGTGGCCTATGTCCGGACCGCCGAGGGGATCGACAGCCTGGAGCAGATCCGGAAGAACGTTGCCAAGCAGCTGCCTGGCTATATGGTGCCTACGTACTGGAACCAGGTCGCAGACTTCAAACTGAACATCAACGGCAAGATCGACAAGACCACCCTCGTGAACAGGGCGCTGGATCCGGTCGTCCAGAATGATACGCCGCTGACGCCGAACGAGGAACTGCTTATGCAGGCCACGGCCGCGATGCTCGGCCTGCCCAGCGTCAATGTCGATGCGGATCTTTTCAACGACCTGGGTATCACCTCGCTGCATGTCATGCAGCTGACCGTCCAGATGGGCATGTCCGGTTTCCACCTGACCGCCAACGACTTCTACACGCTGCGGACCATCCGCAAGGTTATGGCCGCGGACAAACATCCCAACGCGTTCTGGTACGGCGATTCGGGGAATGACCCGAACAAGCCGGTCATTATCGTGATCAGCGGCTTCACCAGCTTCTCGTTCATCTTCGGCGAATGGGCCGAGCGGATCTCCCACAAATACGCCATCTTCGCCTTAGAGTCTTACCATACCATCATGGAGGACCGGCTGACGGACATAAACGGCCTGGTGGACGAGTACGTCAAGCTTGTCAAGAATGTCGTGCAGACGCGCAACGTCGTGGCGATCACCGGTTTCTGCGCCGGTGGCGAGCAAGCGCTCGTCCTGGCCATGCGCCTGTACAACGATAAGGCGAACAAGCCCCGCGTGGTGGTCCTGGACGGCGAGCTGGACCGGGACATCTCCCTGCAGCAGAAGATGCGTGCGATGTACTTCTTTCCTTTTTACAACGAGGAGCGCAACAACGCCCGCGTGGATCTGGACATCAACCTGATGGCCACGATGCCGGAGGAGACCTACAACGGCCCCGTCACCTCCATCGTTTCCAGTATTTACACGGAAGGAAGCGCCGTCAACACGGGCATCGAGAAAACGCCCGAGGTGATGCGGCTGGAGAAGGAGGAGTTCTTTACCAACGAGCAGCGCTGGAAACGGCGCTATCCTGACTGTGAAATCATCCAGAGTCCCACCAACCACAATGAGTTCCTGGTCACGCGGGAGAGCAAGAAGATGATTGTGGATTATTTCCTGAAAAACATTTAGCGCCTTTCCGTCGTCAGGTCGGAATGATAGACGACACGGCGTGCAGCCTGATTGACGCGGGCGGGCTTATCGCGGAAGCGGAAGTCCGCCTGCAGTCCTTTCTCGCCGTACTCGGGGAGCTTCTTGTACCACTGGCGGCCGTACCTGGCGCACAGGGTGACGAAATAGTGCGTGGTGTCGTAGCCCTGGAAGGCGAAGGAGCCGGGCTCGCCCTGGAAGAGCGAACGGTAGGTCAGCACGAAGTTGCGCACGGCCGGGTCGTCGTAGTCGACGAAGTAGGACAGGGCCATGTGGGCCTCCGTGTTGTGGAAGTCGGTCTGTGACGTGCCGTTGGTGCGCATGCGGGCCGTGCCGTAAAAGACGATGTTGCCGCCGCGCGCGCCTTCGATGCCCAGGCCGCGGATCACGGAGGTGATGAAGGAATCCTGGTCGGACGCCACCGTCACGCGGATTTTCTGCTTTTTGTCAAGAGGCAGTTCCTCCACGGAGTTCACGCTCTCGTAGCGCACGCCGTGCACCTGCAGCTGCTTGAGCAGATAGGCGCTCTGCCCGCCCAGCGTGTAGGCGGAGGTGTCGCACACGACATACAGGGATTCTCCGAATCGAAGATCCTCGCTCACCCACTGGACCAGTTCGTCCACCTGGGCGTCCGTGCTGGTCGGAGCCTGGACCACGGCGCCGGTGGCGGCCAGCGTGGCGGCCTTGGGCTCCAGTGGCGAGATCAGTACCTTGCGCCGGCACAGGGCGGCGGCGCGCTCCAGCTCCTCGTAGGAGACCGGGCCGATGATGACGTCGTTCTCGTCAATGAGCGACTGCGGGATGGTGGTTCTGCTGTCTGCGGAATCATAGACCTGCAGCTCGGCTTTCAGGCCGGCCTCACCCATCTCGCGCAGCGCCAGCAAGGCGCCGCTGTAGAAATCCAGGAAGTTCTCGCTGGGCTTCTGGGCAGAAGCTTGCAGCGGCAGGACGAGGCCGATGCGGACGACGCTTGGCGTGTCCAACTCGAACGGCATATCCTGTGCGGGCGTTTCCTCCGTCAGGACGCTGTCCTTGGGTGCCGTCGCGGCTTGCTTCGCCACGGTGTCCGGCCGGTAGTTCCGCATGGAATCCACCTTGGTGGTGTCGGCTTTTTTCTTCTTGCCGGGGAACAAGTACCATTGGGCGCAGGCGTTGAGCGAGAGTGCGCAGACGAGGAGGGCGAGAATGCTGAGTTTCTTCATAATCATTTACTTTATGCTTTCGGCGAAAGTCATCAAATCTTGGGCGAAGCGGCTCCAGGAGAGTCGCTCCTTTTCGGCGGCGATCCCGGCGCGGAGCGTTTCCTGCAGGGCCGGTTCGTCGAAGTATCGGGTGATGGCGGCAGCGATGCACGCGGGTGTCCCGTTATCGCAGACAATTCCCGTGCCGCGTGCGCCGACTGTTTCCCTCAGACCGCCCACGTCGGTGACCACCATCGGCACGCCGAAGTGGTTGGAGACCGAGCTGATGCCGCTCTGGGTGGCGCTGCGGTAGGGGAGAACGGTCAAGTCCGCGGCGCTGAAGTAGTTCTTGACCTCGGCGTCGCGGATGTAGTCCGGAAAAACGTGGACGTCGGCCGGGGCGCGGCCGTCGTCGATGAGCTTCCGGTATTTGTCAAAAGAGCCATAGGGTTCGCCGGCGATGACGAGCTGGTAGCGCTCGTCCAGCAGGTCGAAAGCCTGCAGGAGGATGTCCAGGCCCTTGTACTCGCGGATGAGTCCGAAGAAGAGCAGGGTCCGGCGGCCGGCGGACAGCCCGAGGCGGCGCTCCGCTTCTTCGCGCGGAAGCTTCGCCCCGAAATGGGTGTAGATGGGGTGGGGAAGGACGGTGTGCGGGATGTCCGGCCGCAGGGCCAGCAGGTCGCGGCCGACCTCTTCGCAGAGGGTCACGGCGCCGTCCAGACCTTTGAGGAACCAGCGCGTGAGCGGCGTGTCGAACCAGTGCCGCTCGTGCGGGATGACGTTGTCCAGGATGCCGATCACGCGGCAGCCGGGAGCCATTTTCCGGGCCACGTCGCCCAGCGACGGGGCGAACCAGGACATCCAGTAGCGGACCAGGAGCAGATCCGGCTCCCAGGCGCGGATGGCGCGGGCCGTGTGGCTCCACGAGAAAGGATTAGCCGTATCCAGCAAGGCTTCCGCCTCGATGGGTACGGCTTCATCTTCTTTCGTTACGTACTGGGTCTTGCCCGGGAAAAGGATGTCGGGATACTGTCTGCTGAAATTGAATGCGCGGACGTCGTGCGTTTTGCCCAGCTCTTCAAAAAGGTTGGCGTTGAACTGGGCGATCCCTCCGCGGTAAGGGTAGAAGCAGGACAGTATGGCGATTTTCAACCCTTATTCGCTTTTGCCC
Organism: Bacteroidales bacterium; assembly: GCA_016291185.1. Next base: position 74,913 of record JAEFAI010000002.1, on the reverse strand, counting down.
TTCTCCTTGACGTAGGCGGCGTTGAGGCCTTCGATCAGGGCGTCGGTGATGTCGAGGGCGGCGTCACCGGTCACGACCGGCATCGGCAGGATGTCGCCCTGGGTGGCGAGGATCATCGCGTAGCCCATCGTCTCGTTGTACTCCTTGACGAAGGTATCGATGGCGTCGGAGATCTGGTTCAGCATCACCTGCTGCTCCTCGAGGATCTCCTGCTGCTTCTGGTTGGCGTAGGTCTCCACGCTGTTCTGCTGCTCGGCCAGCTTCTGGCTCTGCACCTGGGCGGTGGACTGGGTCATGAGGCCCTTGTTGATCTTGTCCTGGAAAGCGTTGGCGTCCTTCTGGAACTTGTTGACGCGGCGCTGAACCTCCTGGTTGATGCTGTTGGCCTTGGTCTCGAAGACGCTGCGCAGGTCATTGGCCATGTCGTACTCAGCGAGGACGCGGTCCAGGTTGAAGTAAACGATGGCGCCCTTCTGGGCGAGGGTCTCGGTCGTAGCGGCGGCAGATTTCTTGTCGCCGCCCTTGGCAAAGGTGACGATGGCCAGGGCAATCACGCCCGCGAGGGCGACGATGCTGAGGATAAGGGGTAATTTCTTCATTTTATTGGTTGTGTTTTGTTTATTCTTGTGTCAAGAATGCAAAAATACTCAAAAATTCTGAATCTGCGCCAAATATTCCCGGATAGTTGTCTCCAACCCCAGGTAAAGTGCGTCACAGATCAGGGCGTGGCCGATGCTGACCTCGTCCGTCCAGGGAATGGTCTGGATGAAGAAGGCGAGGTTTTCCAGCGAAAGGTCGTGGCCGGCATTGAGACCGAGGCCCAGCTCGCGGACCGCCTTGGCGGTCTCGAGGTAGGGGGCAATGGCCGCGTCGCGCCCGGCGGCGTAGTTCGCGGCATAGGAGGCGGTGTAGAGTTCCACGCGGTCGGCGCCGCACTTGGCAGCGCCTTCGGCCATCTTCGGATCGGGATCGATGAAGATGGACGTGCGGATGCCGCGCTCCTTGAACGAGGCGCACATGCGTTTCAGAAAGGCATGATTGCGGATGGTGTCCCAGCCGGCATTGGACGTGATCGCGTCCGGGGCGTCCGGAACCAGGGTTACCTGGTCGGGAATAACCTCGCAGACCAGCGCGCTGAAGGAGCCGGTCGGATTGCCTTCGATGTTGAATTCGGTATGTAGAGCGGGGCGCAGGGCGCGCACGTCGCTGTAGCGGATGTGCCGCTCGTCGGGACGCGGGTGGACGGTAATGCCCTGGGCGCCGAAACGCTCGCAGTCGAGGGCGGCTTTCAGCACGTCCGGCATGTTGCCGCCGCGGGCATTGCGCAGGGTGGCGATTTTGTTAATGTTAACGCTCAGTTGGGTCATTTCCCTTCTCAATTAAAATCTCACAAAAGTAAGCATTTCTATAGAATAATTGTAAATTAAGTAGTAAATTTGGCGTCCAAATGAAATTGGCCTATTATATCAAGAAAAACCGTCTCAAGGGGGACGCCCGCGTGGAATCCCTCCTGGAGCGGCTTCGTGCAGCCGGGCACGTGCTGTACGTCGTGGAGCAGCCGGACGACTTTCAGGGGGAGACGGATGTGCTGCTGAGCCTCGGCGGCGACGGCACCTTTCTGACGGCGGCGCAGTTCGCCGTGCCTGCGGGCGTCCCGGTTCTGGGGGTCAATTTCGGTCGTCTCGGCTTCCTGTCCGAGAACGATCCGGACCGGGTTGTGGAAGCGCTTGCCGCGGGGGACTACTCCGTCGAGGAGCGCGAACTGCTGCAGATCCGCTGTCCGGATTTGCCGGAAGGCAAAATCTGGCCCTACGCGCTCAACGAGATGAGCGTGTCGCGCGTGAGCGCTTCGATGCTCGGCGTGGACGTGGAGGTGGACGGCGCGCAGCTCCCGACCTACTGGTCGGACGGCCTGCTGGTGGCCACGAGCTCCGGCTCCACGGCCTACAGCCTCAGCGTCGGCGGCCCGATCTGCCTGCCGGAGACGAAGGTCTTCATCGTGGCCCCGATCTCCCCGCACAACCTCAATGTGCGCCCGCTGATCGTGCCCGAGAGCTCCCACGTGAGCATCTCGCTGCGCTCGCGCGACGACCGTGCGGTCCTGTCGATGGACAATCGCAACTATGCGGTCCCGGCCGGGACCCGGATCGAGGTCTGCGCCGCGCCGATGCGCCTGCGCCGCCTGCGCCTCGGACAGTCGAATTTTATCAACGCGCTGCGCACCCGCCTGCTCTGGGGCGAAGATGTACGCAACGGCGGTAACCTGGAATAAAGAAAAATCTATGCAAGCACCGGTCAAACTTCCGACACACGTGTCCATCATCATGGACGGCAACGGCCGCTGGGCCAAGGAGCGGGGAAAGGAGCGAGTTTATGGGCACTTTGAGGGAGTTGAGAGCGTTCGTGCCGTGATGGAAGCCGCCGTGGAGTGGAAGATTCCCTATGTCTCATTCTTCGCTTTTTCGGAGGAGAACTGGGGCCGGCCCGAGGCCGAGGTCCAGACGCTGATGGAGCTGATGGGCCGCGCGATGCTCGGCGAGCTCGACAACTTCATGGAGCACGACGTCCGTTTCCTGGTGTTGGGCAACCGCGATCGCCTCTCGGATGCGCTCAAGGCCGACATCGACCAGGTGATGGGCGCCACGGCTGCCAACAAGGGGCTCACGATGATCCTTTTCCTGAGCTACAGCGGCCGGTGGGATATTCTGCAGGCCGCCGAAAAGATGGCACACGATTTGATTAACCAACCCGGGCACCCGGTACGGCCGGAAGATCTGAGCCGCCACCTGGTGACCGCAGACATCCCGGACCCGGACCTGCTGATCCGTACTTCCGGGGAGCAAAGAATTAGTAACTACCTGCTTTGGCAGACGGCATACACCGAATTTGTATTTACTGACACGCTCTGGCCCGACTTCCGCAAGGAAGCCTTCCGGCAGGCCCTCGAAGAATACGCTTCGCGGGACAGGCGTTTCGGAAAAATCAAATAATTGGGTATATTTGCATATTTATCGAATGAAAATGAAAATAGGACGGATTCTGACCCTTCTGGCTCTGCTGCTTGCGCCGATCGTAACCCGGGCGCAGGAAGGCGGAATCGAAGTGGACTACAACCATCCGCAGAAATACATCATCGCGGGGATTTCGGTCGAGGGCAATACGGTGTTCAGTGAGCAGCAGATCGTCAACCAGACGGGTCTGCACAAAGGCATGTCTGTCACGGTCCCGAGCGACGACATCTCCAACGTGGTCCGCCGCCTGTACCTGCAGCGCTTCTTCGAGGATGTCTCCCTGGAGCTGGACAGCCTGAGCGCCCGGCAGGACTCTGCCTGGTTCAAGATCCGCATCAAGGAGCGCCCGCGCGTGTCCCGCTGGACCTTCAGCGGTGTCAAGTCGAGTGAGCGCAAGGACATCGAGGAGCGCCTGAACCTCCGCCGCGGCGGTGAGTTCTCCGAATACGTGGAGAAGACCTCCGCGGACATCATCAAGCGCTACTTCGCGGAGAAGGGCTTCCTGCTCTGCGACGTCAAGGCGCAGGTCCAGCGCGATACCGTGGTCAAGAACGCCATCCGCGTCAATTTCGCCATCGACAAGGGCGAAAAGGTGCGCATCAAGACGATCAACTTCGTCGGCAACGAGCACGTCAAAGAGTTCAAGCTCGCCCGCTCGATGAAGAAGACCAAGTCCAACAAGATCTATAACTTCTTCCACAGCAAGAAGTTCAACGAGAAAGAATACCAGTCTGACAAGAAGGCGGCCCTGAGCGCCTTCAACGAAGCCGGTTACCGCGACGCCCGCCTGGTGCGCGACTCCATCTACTACGTGGAGCCCGGCAAACTGGGCATCGACCTGGTCTTCGAGGAAGGGGAGAAGTACTACTTCCGCGACCTGACGTGGACGGGCAACTCTGTCTATGCCTCCAACGCGCTGAACGAAGTGCTCGGCATCCAGAAGGGCGATGTCTATGACATGGTCACGATGCAGAAGCGCCTCTACGGCGGCGGCAAGCAGAACGAGCTGGACATCACCAAGCTGTATCGCGACAACGGCTTCCTGTTCTTCAACATCACGCCGGTCGAGACCAACATCCAGCACGACTCCGTGGATGTGGAGTTCCGCATCTCCGAAGGCAAGCAGGCCACGCTCAACAACATCGTCATCAACGGCAACGACCTGACCAACGAGAAGGTCGTCCGCCGCCAGATATTCACCCGTCCGGGCTATCTGTTCAGCCAGTCCGACTTCGAGCGCTCCGTGCGTGAAATCGCCTCCCTGGGCCAGTTCGATCCGGAAGCCATCATGGATCCCAACAAGGGCTGGTCCGTCATCCCGAACCAGCTCGACAACACGGTGGACCTCGTGTACAACGTGACCGAGAAGCCTTCCTCTACGCTGGAGGTATCCGGCGGCTGGGGCGGCAAGACCTTCGTGGCGACGATCGGTGTGGCGTTCAACAACTTCTCCACGCACCGCTTCTTCGACAAGGGCGCCTGGCGTCCGGTCCCGCTCGGCGATGCGCAGAACCTGGCCTTCCGTTTCCAGACGAACGGTACCTACTATACCGCCATCACGGCGAGCTTCACGGAGCCCTGGCTCTTTGGCAAGAAGCCTACTTCGCTCAACCTGAGCGCTTACTTCACCCGCCAGACCAGCTCCTACCTCGCGCTCAATATTCTCAACCATGACCGTGAGATGCAGGTGTACGGCTTCTCCGCGTCCATCGGTACGCGTCTGAAGTGGCCGGACAACTACTTCGTCCTCTACAACGGCATCAACTGGCAGAGCTACCGCCTGAACAACTGGTACTCCGGCTATTTCATCATCGACGACGGCGTCACGCACAACGTCAACTATACGCTGAACCTGATCCGCAACTCCACCGACCAGCAGATCTACCCGCGTATGGGCTCGGAATTCTCCTTCTCGCTGCAGCTCACCCCGCCGTTCTCCCTGTTCCGCAAGCATGACTTCGACGCCAACGGCAACAAGGTGCCCGTGGCAAGCTGGAAGGATATCAACTACGACAAATGGCCCGGCCGCGAGCGCTACAAGTGGATCGAATACCACAAGTGGAAGTTCTCCGCCACCACCTACAGCCGCATCATCGGCGACCTGGTGCTCATGACGCGTGCGCAGTTTGGCTACCTGGGTTACTACAACCGCAACTGGGGTTACTCCCCGTTCGAGGGCTTCCTCGTGGGTGGCGACGGTATGTCGGGTTATTATTCCTACGGTACCGAGATGGTCTCCCTGCGTGGTTACGAGAACAATTCCCTGACCCCGTATGTGCCTTCTTCCTACAACTCCAACGGCTATGCCTACGCGGGTAACGTGTACGACAAGTTCACCGTGGAGCTCCGCTATCCGGTGATCCTGCAGCCGCAGTCCACCATCTATGCGCTGCTCTTCCTGGAGGGTGGTAACTGCTGGTCGGACATAAAAGATTTCAATCCTTTCCAGATGAAACGCAGCGCTGGCGTCGGAGTTCGCATCTTCTTACCGATGGTGGGTCTGCTCGGTGTTGACTGGGGCTACGGATTTGACGATCCTACGCACGGCAAGAGCCAGTTCCACTTTGTGATTGGACAACAGTTTTAATGAATACTAACTGATAACAAAATTTTAAATTTTTAGTTTGATATGAAAAAGATTCTTTTGATTGCCGCTACTGCCCTTGCTGCAGTGACCGGTTTCGCCCAGCCGAAGTTCGCACACGTGAATTCTACCGAGCTGGTGCAGCTCTGCCCGGAGATGGACAAAGCCCGCGAGACGATGACCGCCGCCAGCAACGAAGCCCAGGAGACTTTCAATGATATGCAGGCGGAGTTCAACACCAAGTACCAGACCTATCAGTCCAAGGCCAGCACCTGGACCCAGGCCGTTCGTGAGAGCAAGGAGAAGGAGCTGACTGAGATTCAGCAGCGCCTCCAGGAGTTCTCCCAGACCGTGCAGGTCGAGCTCCAGCAGCAGCAGGAGACGCTGATGCAGCCGATCTACCAGAAGGTCAACGAGGTCGTTCAGGACCTGGCCAAGAAGGGTGGCTACATCTATGTCTTCGACGTGCAGTCCCTGGTCTATGTGGACGCCGCCCAGAGCTTTGACCTCACGCAGGAGGCCCGCAAGGCCCTGAATATTCCGGCCGACCGGACCCTTGAGTCCCTCGCCGCCGAGCTCCAGGCCCAGCAGCAGGCTCAGTAATAAGACGTTTTCGCCTCGTCCCGCCTTCGGGCGGGATGAGTTTTTTATTTAACCTGAACCACACTAACACATAATGATGCAACACAAAGTCATTGATGCCAAAGATGTTGTAATCAGATTCGCTGGAGATTCGGGTGACGGCATGCAGCTCACCGGGTCTCTTTTTGCGGATATGTCAGCCATCTATGGCAATGGTCTTTCCACTTTTCCTGACTATCCGGCCGAGATCCGCGCCCCGCACGGCACCGTCTCGGGCGTTTCCGGTTTCCAGGTGCACATCGGCAGCGAGAAGATCTCCACGCCCGGCGACTTCTGCGACTTGCTGGTGGCCATGAACCCCGCCGCCCTCAAGGCGAACGCCAAGTGGTGCAAGCGCCACGCGATGATTCTCGTGGATGAGGACGCTTTCGACGAGGCGGGCATGAAGAAAGCCGGTTTCACGACCGAGAATCCGTTCACGGAGCTCGGGGTCGAAGACCGCACGCTCATCGTCGCGCCGATCACCACGCTGACCCAGGAAAGTCTGAAAGACAGCGGGATGGACAACAAGGCCATCCTCAAGTGCAAGAACATGTTCACCCTCGGCATGGCCTGCTACATCTACAACCGGCCGCTCGAGTATATCTACGCTTACCTGGAGAAGAAATTCGCCAAGAAGCATCCCGAGGTGATCGAACCCAACAAGAAAGTCCTGAACGACGGGTTCAACTACGCTGCGAATATCCAGGCGATCGCCAACACCTATACGATTGCACCTGCGGAGAAGCTCGAGAAGGGCACCTACCGCAACATCACGGGCAACCAGGCCACGGCCTGGGGCCTGCTCGCCGCCTCCGAGAAGTCGGGCCTGTCCCTCTTCTGCGGATCCTATCCCATCACGCCGGCCACGGCGATCCTCGAGGAGCTCGCGCTTCACAAGAGCCTGGGCGCCAAGACGCTGCAGGCCGAGGATGAGATCGCGGGCATCTGCACCGCCATCGGTGCCGCCTATGCGGGCAACCTCGCCGTCACGACGACTTCCGGCCCGGGCCTCTCGCTGAAGTCCGAGGCAATGGGTCTCGCCGTCATGGCCGAGCTGCCGCTGGTGGTCGTGGACGTGCAGCGCGGCGGCCCCTCCACGGGCCTGCCGACCAAGACGGAGCAGTCCGACCTGAACCAGGCGCTCTACGGCCGCAACGGCGAATGCCCGATGGCTGTCATCGCCGCGCATTCCCCGGCCCATTGCTTCGACGCCGCCTTCCAGGCCGCGAAGATCGCCCTGGAGCACATGACCCCGGTTCTGCTGCTTTCCGAGGGCTTCCTCGGCAACGGCTCCGAGCCCTGGCGCATTCCGTCGATGAAGGATTATCCCGAGATCAAGCCGCCGTTCGTGCGGGGCGTCCTGCCGGAAGGGGAGAAGTTCAAACCTTTCGAGCGCGACCCCGAAACGCTCGTGCGCCGCTGGGCCCTGCCGGGCCAGAAGGGCTTCGAGCACCGCGTGGGCGGTCTGGAGAAGACCCACGCCGGCGTCCTGTCCACGGATCCCGCCAACCACGCCCTGATGGTTGCCGAGCGCGCCGAAAAAGTGGCGCGCATCGCCCGGGACCTGCCGGCCCTGGAGATCCTGAACGGCCCCGCCTCCGGGAAACTCCTGGTGGTCGGCTGGGGTGGCACCTATGGCCACCTGCTCTCCGCCGTGCACGAGATCGGCGACGCCGTTTCCTACGCGCATTTCGACTACATCAACCCGCTTCCCGCGAACACGGAAGAAGTCTTCTCGCACTTCGAGAAGGTCCTCGTCTGCGAGCTCAACAGCGGGCAGTTCGCGGACTACCTCCGGGCGAAGTTCCCCGGCCGGGACATCCGCAAGTTCAACAAGGTCCAGGGGCAGCCGTTCCTCGTGAGCGAGCTGGTCGAGGCCATCCAAAAGGAGATGTAGCACTATGGCAACACTGACATTCAAGGATTTCAAGAGCGACCAGGAGGTCCGCTGGTGCCCCGGATGCGGCGACCACGCGGTTCTGGCCGCCCTGCAGCGCGCGCTCCCCAAGGTGAGCCAGGCGCTCAATTACGATAAGGAACGCTATGTGGTGGTGTCCGGCATCGGATGCTCCTCCCGCCTTCCGTACTATATGGACACCTACGGGTTCCACAGCATCCACGGCCGCGCCACGGCGGTCTCCACCGGCATCAAGGTGGCGAATCCCTGGCTGACGGTCTGGCAGGCCTGCGGCGACGGCGATGCCCTCGCCATCGGCGGCAACCATTTTATCCACGCCATCCGGCGCAACATCGACATCAACATCATCCTCTTCAATAATCAGATCTACGGTCTGACCAAGGGCCAGTACTCGCCGACTTCCAAGTTCGGCGCGATCACGAAGACCTCGCCCTACGGCACCGTTGAGCACCCGTTCAATCCGGGCTCGCTCGTGCTGGGCGCCAAGGGTACCTTCTTCGCCCGCTCACTGGACGTGGAGCTCAAGCTCAACGAGGAGATCATGACGGCGGCCGCCCTGCACGACGGCTGCTCCGTGATGGAGATGCTGACCAACTGCGTGATCTTCAACGACGGTGCGCACAAGGCGCTGTCCGATCCCGCCGTCAAGGCGGACCACACCATCGTGCTGCGTCACGGCGAGAAGATGATCTTCGGCAAGGACCGCGATCGCGGCCTCATCTATGACGGCAAGAAGATCCGTGCCGTGCGCATCGGCGAGGGCGGCTTCACCGAGGACGACATCCTCGTGCACGACGCCCACACCGACTACATTGGCCTGCACATGGCGCTTGCCGACATGAAGGGCCCGGACATGCCGGTGGCGCTCGGCGTGATCCGTGACGTCAAGGACATCACCTATGACGACGGTGTCCGCGACCAGGTCAAGGACGTCATGGCGAAGTCGAAGATCCACAGCGTGGACGAGCTGCTGCACAGCGGCTCTACCTGGGAAGTTGAATAAAGTTGAACCACTTTTAACACTGATAATGAAAACAAAAGACATTATGGCCCGTCTCCAGGCCAAGTACCCCGGCGAAAGTGAATATCTCCAGGCGGTACAGGAGGTGCTCGAGAGCATCGAGGAAGTCTATAATCAGCATCCTGAATTCGAACGGGCGAAGATCGTCGAGCGGATGGTCGAGCCGGACCGCATCTTCACGTTCCGCGTGACCTGGGTGGACGACCAGGGCGAGGTCCAGACCAACACCGGCTACCGTATCCAGTTCAACAGCGCCATCGGCCCCTACAAGGGCGGCCTGCGCTTCCACCGCGCCGTGACCCCTTCCATGCTGAAGTTCCTCGGCTTTGAGCAGACGTTCAAGAACGCCCTCACGACCCTCCCGATGGGCGGTGCCAAGGGCGGCAGCGATTTCGATCCCAAGGGCAAGACCGACGCCGAGATCATGCGTTTCTGCCAGGCCTTCATGCTGGAGCTCTGGCAGTGCATCGGCCCCGACCAGGATATCCCGGCCGGTGACGTGGGCGTGGGCGGCCGCGAGATCGGCTTCCTGTATGGTATGTACAAGAAACTCGCGCGCGAGTATAATACCGGCGTGTTGACCGGCAAGGGTTCCACCTGGGGCGGCAGCATTCTGCGTCCGGAAGCCACGGGCTTCGGTGCGCTCTATTTCACCCAGAACCTGCTGCACCACGCGGGCAAGGATATCAAGGGCTGCAAGGTGGCGGTCTCCGGCTTCGGCAACGTAGCCTGGGGCGCCTGCATCAAGGCCCTCGAGCTCGGCGCCAAGGTGGTGGCCATTTCCGGTCCGGACGGCGTCTGCGCCATTCCGGAGGGTATTACCCAGGAGATGATCGACTATATGCTGGTGATGCGTGCTTCCAACCGCGACCGTGTGGAGGATATGGCCACCCGTTTCCCGGGCAAGGCCGTCTTTACCGCCGGCAAGAAGGCGTGGAGCGTTCCTTGCGACATCGCCCTTCCGTGCGCGTTCCAGAATGAGCTTTCCGAGGATGATGCCAAGGAGCTGAAGGCCAATGGTTGCTGGTGCTGCTGCGAGGTGTCCAACATGGGCTGCCAGCCGGGCGCTATCCATTTCTTCCAGCAGGGCGGCATTCTCTTCGCGCCGGGCAAGGCGGTCAACGCCGGTGGCGTGGCTACGTCCGGTCTCGAGATGACCCAGAACGCTGAGCACATTAGCTGGAGCGGCAAGGAGGTCGATGAGAAGCTGCACTTCATCATGAAGTCCATCCACGAGCAGTGCGTGAAGTTCGGCACGCAGCCGGACGGCAGCGTGGACTATGTGAAGGGCGCGAACATTGCCGGCTTCATGAAGGTCGCGCAGGCCATGTTGGAACAGGGCACGATTTAGTGCTCTGCCGAAACGGAAGCTGTCCCCCGGAAGCAAAAAAAGAACCCTATCGGGAAATGCTTCCGGGGGACAGTCCTGTCTTCGGCGGATTACTCTCCTTTCCGCCCGAGCAGTTTGATCAAGTAGGCGCACTTCTCGGGGTTGCCGAGGGTCTTGCCGGGGGTGCAGGAGAGCTTGACGCAGTCGTGCCATTCGCGGAGCTCGGTGATGCGGCCGCGGGTAAGCTTGACGACGATGTTCATCGGCTCGGCGCCGTCCACGTCGCAGGTCAGGAAGGTACCCACGCCGTAGGAGTCCTGCACGCGGCCGGCCACGTACCGGTGGATCTCGATGGCCTTGTCGATGTCGAGGCCGTTGGAGTAGCAGACCTGCTTGGTGGCGGGATCGATGCCCAGCGACTTGTACTTGGAGATGATTTTCTCCGTCTGCTCGAACTCGTCGCCGCTGTCCACACGCAGGCCCTTGTACATCATGGCCATGCGCTTGGAGAGGTTGGAGAAGAAGACCTCGTCGCCGAAGCAGTCGTAGAGGTAGATGCCGTTGTCGCCGTCATAGACGTCGCTGAACTTCTTCATCACGTTGAAGTTGCACTCAAACACGCCGCTCACGTTCTCCTCGAAGGAGATGAGCTGGTGGGACATCGTGCCCAGCGGCACGCAATCGTATTTCATCGCCAGCCAGACGTTCGACGTGCCGGTGAACTTGCCCGGCCAGTCATTGCGCGAGTCCGCCACTTCCTTCATCACGCGCACCACCATGTCGTGGTGGTCGAAGCTGAAGCGGCGGCGGGTGCCCATGTCGCCGAGTACGAGGCCGCTGCCGAAGATGCGCTCGGTCTTCGCGCGCGCTTTCGCTTCTTCCTTCACGGCATCGTAGCGCTCGAAGTCGCCGCGCAGGCCGTGCATCAACTCGCTGATGCAGGACAGGATGGGCATCTCCCACATGATGGTGGAGAACCATTTGCCGCAGACGTTGATCTCCAGGTGGCCTTCCGCATCCTGCTGGATGGTCACTTCGCCGGGGCGGAAGCGGAAGCCGCGCAGGAAGGTGAAGTACCACAGCGGCAGGAAGACGCAGCGGGTCTTCATGAACTCGATCTCCTCGTCGGTGATGACGACCTCGGCCAGGTGGTCGATCTGCTCGCGGAGCAGCTTGTCGAAACCCTGGGGATAGACCTGGTGGTTGCGGTCGTAGAAGGTGTACTCGACTTCCGCCCGCGGGTAGGTCTTCAGAATGTAGTACTGGCAGGTGAAGGTGTAGAGGTCGTTGTCGGTGAAATGGTTGATGATCGGTTTCATGATATCTATATGATTTCCAGTTTCTTGAGTAATGCCTGCGGGTCGGGCTCGTGCCCGCGGAAGCGGCGGTACAGCAGGGCTTCGTCCTCGCTGCCGCCCTTCGAGAGGATGTTCTCCCGGAAGGAGGCGGCCGTCGCGCGGTCAAAGATGCCCCGCTCGCGGAAGAGCGAGAAGGCGTCCGCCTCGAGTACCTCCGCCCACTTGTAGGAGTAGTAGCCGGCGGAGTAGCCGCCGTCGAAGATGTGGTGGAAGGACGTCGAGATGCAGCTGCCGGGGATGTCCGGCAGGACGGCGCAGTCCGCCAGGGCCTGGGATTCAACGTCCAGGACGGAGGTTCGCCGATCGGAGCCGGCGAATGACGAATGGTCGGAGTCGGCAATTGTACCGTCATTCGCCGGCTCCGATCGGCGAACCCCCGCGTGCCACGCGAGGTCCAGCAGGCCGAAGCGCAGCTGGCGCACCTGGAAGTAGGCCGCATGGTAGTTCCGGGCGGCAACGAGCCGCTCCACGAGTGCGTCGGGGATGGGTTCGCCCGTCTGCCAGTGCTGCGCGAAGGTGTGCAGCCATGCCGGCTCGAAGCCCCAGTTCTCCATCAGCTGCGAAGGCAGCTCCACAAAGTCGCGCGCCACATTGGTGCCCGTCAGCGAAGGGTAACGCCCCTCGGCGAGCATCCCGTGCAGGGCATGCCCGAATTCGTGCAGGAGCGTCGTCAGCTCGTCGTGCGTGAGCAGCGAAGGCGCGTCGGCGGTGGGCTTCGTGAAATTGGTCACAATGCTCACCAGCGGCCGCTCTTCGACGCCGCCTCGGACCGCGAGCTCGCGGAAATTGGTCATCCACGCGCCGCTGCGCTTCCCCGGACGGGGGAAGAAGTCCGCGTAGAAGAGCGCCAGGTGCCGTCCATCCGCGTCCTGCACGTCATAGACGCGCACGTCCGGGTGGTAAACCGGCAGGTCCGTCCGCTCGACAAACTGCACGCCGTACAAGCGCGTGGCAAGGCCGAACACGGCCGCAATGCAGTCCTCGAGGCGGAAGTAGGGTTTGAGCTGCTCATCGCTCAGGGCGTAGTGTTCGGCGCGGTAGCGCTCGGACCAGTACGGGAAGTCCCAGGGGAGCATCTGCTCCTGCGCGTAGCCGTGCTCCCGCGCCCAGGCGAGCAGCTCCGCCACCTCCCGCCGGGCGGCGGGCAGGGACGGCGCCATCAGCTCGTCCAGCAGCTTGCGCACGGCACCCATGTTCTTGGCCATGCGCTCTTCGAGCTCATAGGCCGCCCAATCGGCGTAGCCGAGCAGCTGCGCGATCCGGCGCCGCAGGTCGGTAATTTTCAGACAGTTCTCGCTATTGTCGTGCGGGCCGCCGAGGGCCCGGGCATTGAAGGCACGCCACATTTTCTCCCGCAACTCGGCACGGGCACTGAACTGCAGAAAGGGAACATAGCTGGGATGCGAAAGGTCGAAACGCCAGCCGCTCAGGCCCTTCTCGCGAGCGGCCTGCGCCGCCGCGTCGCGGACATACTGCGGCAGGCCCTCCAGCTCCGCCTCGTCGGTGATCTCCAGGCTGAAGACGTTGGTGGCGTCGAGCACGTTCTTGCCGTATTTGAGCTGGAGCAGGTCCAGCTCCTCCTCCAGGGCGGCGTAGGTCTTTTTGTCCGCCGGGCCGAGGAGGGCGCCGCTGCGCGCGAAGTCTTTATAGCTCTCCTCCAGCAACTTACGCTGGTCGGGGGCGAGTTCGAGCGTCTCCCGCTGCTCATAGACGGCGTGGATACGCGCGAAAAGCGCCTCGTTGAGGGAAATATAGAGGTCGTATTCGGTCAGCAGCGGGGAGATTTCCTCCGCGATTTGCTGCATCGCATCGTCGCTCTCGGCTTCAAGCAGGTTGAAAAAGAGTCCGCTCACGCGGTCCAGCGCGGCGCCGGCAAACTCGAGCGCCTCGACCGTGTTGGCGAAGGTCGCCGGCGCGGGGTTCGCGGCGATGGCGTCCACCTCGGCCTTACCCGCGGCGATAGCCGCCTCGAAGGCGGGTTTCCAGTGCTCCGGCCGGATCAGGTCGAAGCGCGGTGCGCCGAATGGCAGGGCGGATGGCTGCAGCAATGGATTTTCCATACTGCAAAGATACCATTTTCCCGCCAAAAAACGAGATTCGCCGGTCGGAGCCGGCGAATGACGAAAAGGCGGAGCCGGCGAATGACGTTCTTCTACTTGTGCGTCAGCGTCCAGGTATCGTCCGTGCTACTGGTGGTGCTCAGCACACAATTGAGTTTCGGAAACTGCGTGGTCGATGTCGTGACTGAGAACGAGCTCTTGCCGTCGATGGTCACGGAATGGGACACGGCGGAAAAAAACTCGGCCGAACCAGAGCCTCTCTGGATACTGACGCTGGTAATATCACTGCCGATGGTAACGCCCGCGCAAGTGCCACCACCAGCAGCTGCACCGATGCCGACGGCATTACTGCCGCCTATGGCGGTGACGGTTCCGCCGTTAATGGTTATATTTCCGACTGTTCCGCCGCCATAGCATGAGCCGATGCCCGGAGCGTTGCTGTCGCCCGTGGCGGTGATATTGCCGCCATTGATGACGATGTCGTGAGAAGAGAGAATACCCCCGATGCCGGGACCCTGTCCGCCGCCTGAGGCTAGGAGCATGCCTGTGCCGCTGATGGTGAGTGTCGCTGCGCCCAGGTAATCCACGACGATGCCAGAGTAGGAATCCTGATCGCCACGTGTCAGGTCATTTGTCGTCCCCGCGGCCAGGATGATATTCGCCGAACCCTTGCACATGATGCCGTCGAGGTATTTTCCCGCGTGGTGCGTCATGCCCGCCAGCGTCACGGTGGCGCCGTTAGCGATATTCAACTCGAGATTGCCGGGCAGTTCTCCGGTCAGGACATCCCCGTCCTGCGCCGTGTAACTGCTGGTCAGGCTGTTCAGATGTACCCTGTGGTCCTCCACGGTGTAGGTCCAGGTGTAGTAGTCTGGATAACCATCGAGATCGAGATCGGGCCCGTCAACGCGGGCGCTGCGGGTAACGGTGAAGCCGGGAGCGGCCAGCAGTGAGCTTACATCCCTTTCCGAGGTGTCGTTGTAATAGTTATAATAGGGGTCGGTGCTATTCGTATCATCATAGTTGTGGGCTTGAATTCCGCAATAACGTTCATCGCCACAGCGAAGAGTAAGCGTAGCCGAGGCCCCCGCGCAACTCAATAATACATCACTGAGGCAATTAATACCCAGATACATGCTGTGGCTGTCGATACTGTTCGTGCCCGAGAGGATTAAATTCAAGTTGGTGGAGCCAGAAATTGAAAAGCCGTATATAAAAGCGTCTCGGGTATAGAAACTGGCCGTGATGTTATCCAGGGTAACATTCGTGTCCTGACAAAGGGCTATCCAATTGTCCTCTTCGCTATAGCCGCTGACGGTAATATCACCGGGATTGTCGTCAATTTCGTATTTGCCGGATCCATCAGGTGCGTACGTCGTGTACGGAGCATTGTTGCCGGTCACGGAGGGCAGGGTGCTGTGATGCCAGGCCAGCGTGGCGTTGCCATGATAATACTTCCCGTTCAGGAATCCTCCGGCGGGCGCTGTTTTGGTGGCGACATAGGCATTATGGGCGTTATCATAGGCCGTCTGGATAAGCGCATCATTCTTGTTCTCGTCGTTGAACATCAAGGCAAAGTGGATGCCTTCATCTCCGCTGATGACGGGGTCTTCCATCTCGATGGCCCCATACGCGTATTTGGCAGTGGAGTAGGGACGATAGGAAAGTACAGTCTTGTCTGATGCCGAACTGATCCGATACCTCGTGATCCAGGGCGTGGTGGGATTTCCGAGCTGATCCGTAAATGTGAGCCGCTGACGGAACATGGACTGCATGTTCTGGAAGCTGGCCTTGGGATTCGTCGGGTCGTCCACCTTGCCCAGGGTCAGCGTGAAACCATCGGTTGTGTTGCCGGCAACGTCCGTGATTTCCATCTGTGCCAATGCGAGGTCATAATGATTGGCACCCCAATACCAAAGCTCGGGGTATCCGAAGCCATAGCCGGGGTCGTAGTACCCATCCTTGTTTCCGCTCTGATTGCCATAGCTAAAATGCGTAAGGCTATAATCATAATAACCGGAAAACGGGAAATGCGTGAACCGCATATTGTAATACAAATGCACGACATCGCCCACCGCAGGCGTATAGGCCGTTCTTGCATACTCCCCGGCATAGAACGTTAACTTGCCGACGAGGTCGCAAGTTGCGCCGTTGATGTTGCGAATATTCAGGGGAGCGATCTTGTCGAGAGTGAGATCATAAGCGCACGCGATTTTTCCGATATTGCTCCCCCTGCCTTCAATGAAGACATAGACGGAGTCGCTGGCTTCGAACAGAGAGGTGGCCGTGTCTTCGCCAATGGTCACGGCCTTAGTGGCGGCATCTCTGACGAAGGATGCCGGCAGGTTGAAATAGCAGACCGGCGCCTCGGCGGGGATTTCGGGGATTATCTCCGAGCTGTTCTGGAGTTCGACTTTGTTGCACGCGGTAAGGCCCAGTGCAAGGATGGCGAGAAGGGTAAGCGTCTTTTTCATGATACTTGCATTTTTGGGGTTACCAGGGAATGGGATCGTAATCCGGTTTGCTCGACTGGAGGATGTAGCCCTCCGGCTTGATTTCGACGACCTCGACGGTCGGTGCCTCGTAGGCTTGCTTGATGGTAGAAAGTTCCATAAAATAGTAATACACTACTAAGTGTGTTATTAATTAGACGCCGAATATAATAAATCTTCTCCAAACATTTGTACCATTTCCGTTCAGAGCGCGACATATTTCTGCGGCCTGGCCGCGCTGTAGCTGCTGCTCGCCGCTTCGTGCGTGGTTTTCCTTATCTCGGCCCTGCATCCGCACCGGAACCGGCCGGTGGAAAACGCCGTGGTATAATCTTTGATTTTACGGCCCGGCGTATGCTGAGACCGATCCTACTCCTTTCCCTTCTGTTGCTCGCCGCCGGGGTGCTCTCCCTGCGGGCGCAGGACTATCCCGCGACCCCGATCGACGGCCCGGCTGTGAAGGCCGATTCGCTCCGGCAGAAGCCAGACTTCTCCCCGCTGATGGGCTACTCCATCTACTCCCGGATCCGGATGCAGGGCGTGCTCGCGCCCATCGGTTTCGAGAGCCGGGAAGAGCGTGCAGCGCGCATCAACGCGGCCACGAGCGCCAATGTCCTGCACACCATGGGCCTGAACCTGGATCTGTACCGGGCGCCGCACTACTCGCGCGGGGCGATGTGGGCGTTCGCGATCGCGCGGCTACTCCTGACCAATCCTTTCGCCGTTCCGGAAGGGACGGTCCCGATGATGAGCACCTCCAACCCCTTCGCCTTCGCCAAGACGCCCGGCTGGGCGCCGTACGAGAATCCCTACTCCCCGGACAAGATCCCGCAGACCGTGCGGACGGAATACGACTTCGCCACGGGCACGTACAAGACGGTCGCACGCCCCTGGAGCGAGGTCCAGATGGACCTCTCCCGCGGCAACTCGGCCAGCTTCAACACGGCCCCGCTTCCGCGCGTCTATATGAACGCCACCGAGCGCAGCATCATGCAGTAGCGCGTATCCGGAAAAATAATAGTTGGAAAACTAATTATTTGTTGTAACTTTGTCGTCCCGAATCACGGAGATCCAGTTTGGAAACCGCAGGGAAGATTGGAGAGGTGGGAGAGTGGCTGAATCCACAGGTTTGCTAAACCTGCATACGGGTAACCGTATCACGAGTTCGAATCTCGTCCTCTCCGCAAAAAACCCGCACAGATGCGTCTGCGCGGGTTTTTCTGTGTCTAAGGTATATTATTTCTTGGCTCCGAGGAGCTGGAGGATCTTGATGGCGACGTCGCTGTTCTCCTGCACGCAACCGAAGTCGCGGGAGTGCGGGCCGTAGGCGAAGAGCGGCACCATCATCGGGGTGTGGCTGCCGGAGGTGAAGGTGACGCGCACGTAGCCCGTCTCCGGGTCGCCGCCGTTGAGCAGGGTGGCGCCGGTCTCATGGTCGGCGCTGATGATCACCAGCGTGTGGCCGTCCTTCTCCGCGAAGCGGACGGCGGCCTCGACGGCCTTGTCGAAATCGAGCGTCTCGGCGAGGGTCTCGGAGAGCTCGTTGTTGTGCTCGTGCTTATCGATGCGGGCGCCCTCGACCATCAGGAAAAAGCCTTTCTTGCCGCGCTGGGAGAGGTAATTGATGGCCATCTCGGTGGTGGCGGGCAGGTAGTCGCCCCGGTCGAGGTGGACGCTCTCGGGCAGATAGAGCAGGCGCTCGGAGCCGGCCACGGCGGGATCCTTCGGGTCATAGACCACGGTGAAGGTCTTCTTGATGGCGTCCTGGGTGGACAGGGGCATGCTCTCGAAGGCGGACTGCGTGCCGGCGGAGGCGAATTTCAGCGCGCTGGCGGGCAGGTCGGCCCAGATGGCCTCCTTCTCGCCGCGGGCGGCCTGGTGGGCGAAGAAAACCGCCGGCGTGGCGCCGCTGAGATTGTCGGTGGAGAGGACGCCGCAGGCGTAGCCCAGCGGGGTCAGCATCTCCGGAATGTTGGGAATGGGCTCGCGCTCGGTGTTCATGCCTACGAAGCCGTTGTTGGTCTTCTGGCCCGTGGCGTAGGCGGTGCCGGAAGCGGCGGAATCCGTGGTGAAGTTGTCGGCGGACTGCGTGCGCACAAGGCCGAAGGTGCGGAGGTTGGTCATCGTCAGGGCGCCGCCGTTGGCGTACATGGCGGCGTTGACGGCGCCATGGCCCATGCCGTCACCGATGAGCAGGATGACGTTGCGGACCTTGGCATTGGTGCCGTCCACCTTGAAGGACGGCGTGTAGGTGCTCTGCAGCTCGGCATAAGACTCGGCGAGCTGAGCGGTGATCTCGCGATTCGCTTCCTGGGCCGAAAGGCTCAGAGAGGCGCACAGCACCGCGAGGATGGGGATCAAATACTTTTTCATATACAAATAATTGGTTTATCAGTGAATCCAGATTTCGTCGATGAAGATGAAACCCTGGCTTCCGGCACCGGGGTGCCAGGCGGGGATGTTGCCGATGTTCTTGGCGAACACCTTCACGTAGCGCGCCCGCGCCGCGGCACTCACCTCGCAATCCCAGATGCGGATCTCGTAGTCGCGTTCGTCCATCGTGTTCTCCTCGCGCGCAAGCGGCGTGAAATGCTCCCCGTCCTCCGAGACGGAGAATTCCACCCAGCGCGGCATCCAGATCCAGGAGCGGGCGTCCTGGCAGAAGCCCGCGCCGACGCGCGAGATGTCGCGCACGCTGCGCAGGTCCACCACGGCCTCGAAGTCGGTGTCCTGGTAGCCCTGCCAGCCGCCGGTGCGCCAGTTCAGGCTGCCCCGGAAGCCGTCGATCAGGCCCTCGTCGCCGCCGGCGGTGTACTGGCGGCTGTAGCGGGCGCGGATGTCAATGTCGCGGTCGCGCTGGATCTGGTGCACGGCGCAGCGGGTGGTGAAGCTGCGGCGCTCCCCGATCTGCGCGTAGGCCTCCATGCGGCAAGGCTCATACACGGTGAACGGGCCCTCGTAGGGCTGGAAATCGCCTTCGCCGAGGCGGTACCAGATCCGGCCTTCGCCGGAAATGGCGACACGCAGCGAGTCGGCGAAGATGTCGCCTTCGAGCTCGAAGGCCGGGTTGGTGACGATGGTCTTCGGGATGCGGGTGAGAGATTCGCCGGTAGGGCCGGCGAATGACGAAGAGGGCCCGGCAAAACTGGGTCCCTCGGCGCGCAGGGAAGCCGCCGTCAAACCCGGGCAGACGGGGTAACGGCCGAGGGCGGACAAAACGTACCAGGCGGACATCTGCCCGCAGTCGTCGTTGCCGCAAAGGCCGTCCGGAGCGGAGGAATAGAGCGTCTCGAGGATCTGCTCCACGCGCGCCTGCCGCTTGTCGGGCCGCCCGGCATAATCATAAAGAAAAGCCACATGGTGGCTGGGCTCGTTGCCCTGGGCATACTGCCCGATGCAGCCGGTGATGTCGGCCTGCGTGCGGCCGGTGTTGCCCTCCTCGGCGCCGAACATCGCGTCCAGGCGCTGCTCCAGCGCATCCGCGCCGCCCAGCGCCTCAATGAGTCCGCCGAGGTCCTGCGGCACGAAAAGACTGTACTGCCAGGAGTTGGCCTCGGTGTAATGATTGTTGACCTCGCGCGGATCGAAGGGGCTGACCCAGCGGCCGTTCAGGCGGGCGCGCATGAACCCCGTCGCGGGGTCGAAAACGTTGCGCCAGTACTGCGCGGAAGTCATGTATTCTTCGTAAACATCCATGCGCCCGAGGTACCTCGCCACCTGGGCGGTGCACCAGTCGTCGTAGGCGTATTCGAGGGTTTTGGACACGCTCTCGTGCTCGTCGTCAGCCAGCACGAGGCCGTTGGCGCGGAAGCTGTCCAGGCCGAATTCCGGCCGCTTCGAGCTCGCCAGCAGGGCCTCGAGCGCCTTCTCGACGTCGAAGTCGGTAAAGCCGCGCGCCAGGGCGTCGGCGATCACGGGCGCGGCGTTGTAGCCGATCATGCAGTTGGTCTCGTAGCCCCAGAGCTCCCAGACGGGCAGCTTGCCGGCCTCGTCGTAGATGGACAGGAAGGTCTTCAGGAAATCATAACTCCGCTCCGGCTCGAGTTCCCACAGGAGCGGATGCTCCCCGCGGAAGGTGTCCCAGAGCGAGAGCACCGTGTAGCGCTCCCAGCCCTCGGCGCGGTGCACCTGACGGTCCATGCCGCGGTACTCGCCGTTGGCGTCGGAGTAGAGCGAGGGATGGATCCCCGTGTGGTAGAGGGCGGTGTAGAAGCGGCGGCGGTGCTCCTCGTCCGTCCAGGGGCATTCCAGCTTGCCCAGATACTGCTCCCAGGCGGCTTCGGTGGCCGCCCGCTGGCCCTCGAAGCTCTCGGGGTACTCCGCGAGGAGGTTCTGCCGGGCGTTCTCCTCCGACACGGAGGAAATGCCGACACGAACGGTGATGGTGTTCGTCATTCGCGAAAAAGTGAACACCGCCCGGCGGCCGCCGTCGAGCAGCTTGCATTTCGCGGGCGCGGAGAACTCCATCCAGAAATAGACGTCCTGCCCCCGCGCCCAGCTGCTGGACTGCCGCCAGCCGCTGCATCCCGCCTTGGCGGGCGTGATGTGCCAGCCGTCCAGCGGGTCGCGGTGCTGCAGGTCGAGCGTGATCTCCGGCTTCGCGCCGGCCGGGAAGGTGTATTCGTGCACCCCGACCCGCCGTCCGGCCGTCAGGCGCGCCAGCACCTGCGGGCCGTCCAGGAAGACCTCGTAATAGCCCGGGGAGGCCTTCTCCCGCTCGTGCGAGAAGGTCGAATGCTCCCGCCCCGGCATCAGCAGGACATCGCAGAGGTCGTCGCAGCCGGTGCCGCTCAGGTGCGTATGGGAGAAGCCGTAGATGACGCCGTCGCTGTAGTGGTAGCCGCTGCAACCGTCCCAGTCGCCCGCCTGCGGGCGGGTGTCCGGGCTGAGCTGCACCATCCCGAAGGGCGCGACGGCGCCGGGGAAGGTGTGACCGTGGGCGTCCGTGCCGACCAGCGGGTCAGCGTACTGGAGGAGATTCCCGGTTGGGCCGGGAATGACGGAGAGCAGCAGCGAGAGAAGCAGGGTCGTCATAGACTAACGGGATTCAAGAACGGAGGCGTGCGGATCGCGGGCCACGGCCGCCTTCCACAGCTCGTTGTAGCCGCCGTACTGCAGGCCCTTCGGGAAGCCGGGACCGTACTCCGTGTGGAGGAAGTTCCCGTCCTCGTCCTGGGCCTTGATATTGCCGTCGATAAACTTCACGAGCAGCAGCTCCTCGAGCTTGGTCCAGGCCGCAAACTGCTGCTGAGCCGTCTCCACGCTGTATTTCGTCATCAGCCGGCGCGCCTTGCGCAGGCGCCCTTTCTGGACGAGCTTCGCCAGCTTGGCGTCCATCTCCGGGATGCCGCGCTCCAGCTGGTCGCGCTCGAAACTGTCCGCCGCCGCGCGGGCCACGGGTGCCATCCGGTCGTACATCTTGTAGCAGGCGTTCGCCACGCGGTTGCACATCCAGAACTGCGCCGTGGCGCTGTAGTGCAGCAGGTCGCCGTTGCCCTCGCGCAGGCACTCGGGCACCTTCGTGAGGTTGGCGTAGATCGGAGTCAGGTAAGAAGTGGCAGCGTCGTCACAGCCGAACCAGATCAGGGCGCCGACCTCGTCGGGGAGGTTCGCCCGCGCCTGGGCGACGAACCAGAAGCCCGTCTGCTGGGTCGCGATGGCGCGCTCGTTGAGGTAGGTCTTCCCGTCCACGGTGAAGTTCATCGGCCGCCAGCGGTAGGGCAGGCCGTTGCCGCCCGCGCCGATGTCGGTGGTCATGTCCATCGGAGTGCCCTCGTAGTGGTCGCGCATCACGTCAGCTACGTCCTTGACCGTGATCTTGCGGGCGGGCTTGACGAAGAGCGGCATCTCGCCCTGCAGGTCGTAGCCCATCGCATAGTCGAGCCAGTCGCTGGCGGGGCGGGACACCTCGCGGCCGTCCTGCTCATACGTGAAGACGCCGTCGCAGAGGATGTTGAAGGCGCTCCAGGCGCGGGCGTCGCAGGCACGGGCGCCGCCGAAATCGAGCGGATTGTAGGCGTCGCGGAAGCTGAAATCCGCGTCGCTGCCCTCGTACCAGCCCTGCTCGCGGGCGAAGCTGATCACATCCGGAGCGAAGAGGCAGTTCTCGGGATCATCCTGCGGGAAACGGGTGATGCGGGCCTGGTTGGCGTGGGCGCAGATGTAGCCGTCCGGCACGCGCCGCGCCACCCACACGATACCCTTGTTGTCCGCGCCCTTGCCCACGAGATCCATGACCCAGGCCTCGTGCGGATCGGCGATCGAGAAGGTCTCGCCCTCGGAGGGGTAGCCATACGTATTGGCGAGCTCCACGATGATGTCGATGGCCTCGCGCGCCGTCGTGGCGCGCTGCAGGGTCACGTAGATCAACGAGCCGTAGTCCATGATGCCTGCCGGATCGACCTGTTCCTCACGGCCGCCCCAGGTGGTCTCGCCGATGATGAGCTGGCGCTGATTCATGTTGCCGACGGTCTGCCACGTGCGGGCCACCTGTGCGATGCTGCCGGTCGGACGCCCCGTGTCCCACTCGTTGATGGCGAGCAGCGAACCGGCCTTGAAGCGGCCAGCAGGGCGGAAATACAGCTCGCCGAAGAGGCCGTGCGAGTCGGCGGCATAGGAGACCATGCTCGACCCGTCGGCGCTGGCCCCGGGGCTGATGATGACGTTGGTACAGGCGTCTGCGCGCCCGGCCGAAACGGCCGCGGCCAGCAGGATGATGCACAGAAATTTTCTCATTTTATCTTTTCTTCTTAACTTTGCGGTTCATAGTCATTCCGGGCGAGACCCGGAATCTCGAGCAAAATGATGTACAAAGCTATAAAATTTTTCGGGATTGCCGCGTTGCTGTTCCTGCCGGTGCTCTCCGGAGCACAGCAGCCGCAGAGCGAGGAGGAGGCCGTCAAGCAGATGCGCGAAGCCATCGACTTGTCGATCGAGAACTACGAGAAGGTCCTCGGTCTGGAAGACTGGCAGACCTTCTACGTGGACTCCATCCTGACCCACGACTATGATGCCCTGCGCCTCGAGCTCAAGGGCCTGCAGGTCGCGAAGATGAGCAACGCCGACGTCTACCAGCAGGTGCAGGACAAGTGGGCGGAGCAGATCTATGTCGCGATGCAGAAGGTGCTCGACGACAAGCAGTGGGCGAAGTACCTCAAGAACGGGGCCGCCCGCGAAAAGAAAGCGCGCGACAAGCGTGCCGCCAAACGTAACTAAAGTCATTCCGGGCCTGACCCGGAAACTATTTCGAAAGAAATGAAAAGAGAAGATATCGACAGGGTCCTTGCTGAGCTGAAAGAGCTCCAGTGCAAGACACAGAAGGAAGTGGAAGAAGCGCGTGTGCGCTTCCTCGGCCGCAAAGGCGAGATCACGGCGCTCTTCGAAGAGTTCCGCACCGTGGACAAGGAGATGAAGCGCGAGTTCGGCCGCACGCTCAACGAGCTCAAGAACGCCGCGCAGGAGACGATCGACCGCCTCCGCGACAGCGTCGGCGAAGAGGGCGGCAGCGAAGGTCCGAAGCAGGACCTCTCGATGCCGGGCGACCCGCTCGAGCTGGGCTCCCGCCATCCGGTCTCGATCGTCCGCCAGGAGATCGTGGACATCTTCCGCAAGTTCGGCTACGACGTCGCGGAAGGTCCCGAGGTGGAGGACGACTACCACGTCTTCGAGGCCCTCAATTTCCCGCCGAACCACCCGGCGCGCGACATGCAGGACACCTTCTTCGTGTCCACGGGGCATCCCAACCCGCTGCTCCTGCGCACCCACACGTCCAGCGTCCAGGTGCGCACGATGGAGCGCATGAAGAACCCGCCCATCCGCGTGATCTGCCCGGGCCGCGTGTTCCGCAACGAGGCCATCAGCGCCCGCGCGCACTGCATCTTCCACCAGGTGGAAGGCCTCTACATCGATGAGAATGTGACCTTCGCCGACCTCAAGCAGGCCATCCTCCTCTTCGCCCGCGAGATGTTCGGTCCCGAGACCGAGATCCGCATGCGCCCGTCCTTCTTCCCCTTCACGGAGCCGTCCGCCGAGGTGGACGTCAGCTGCAACATCTGCCACGGCAAGGGTTGCAACATCTGCAAGGGAACGGGCTGGCTGGAGATCCTGGGCTGCGGCATGGTGGACCCGAACGTCCTCGAGGCCAGCGGGATCGACTCCAGCAAATACAGCGGCTTCGCCTTCGGCATGGGTCTGGAGCGCATCGCGATGCTCAAGTGGCGGGTCAACGACCTGCGCCACTACTTTGAGAACGATATGCGCTTCCTCCAGGAGTTCAACTCCGCCGTCGAAGTTTAGTTAGATAGTGAGGGACCCGTCCGCCGGACTTGACAGGCGGACGGGCCCTGTGTTCTTGAAACCACGTTAAAAACAAGTATTCAGACATGTCAAAAACTCTTTTCAGCACGCGATTCGTGCTGATCGCCACGACGCTGATCGTCTGCCTGATCACGTCCAATTTCTTTGTCCCGCGCCTCTGGCAGGTGGCCGGCTCGCATCTGCAGCTGTCCGGCGCCGTGCTGCTGTTCCCGGTGTCCTACATCCTCAACGACTGCGTGACCGAGGTTTACGGCTACCGCAAGGCTCGTTTCGTCATCTGGCTGGCGTTCCTGCTGAGCGCCTTCGTGGCCATGATGTCGCAGCTGGTCTGTTGGCTGCCCGCCCCGCTCATGGAAGAAAGCCTCCCGACGGCGGAGGCCTTCAACTCCCTCTTCGGGATGGTGCCCCGCACCACCATCGCCTCGCTCTTCGCTTTCTTCGTGGGCTCCACGGTGAATGCGTGGATCATGAGCCGCATGAAGGTCGCCTCCGAGGGCAAAGGCTTCGGCTGGCGCGCCATCCTCTCCTCCGTGGGCGGCGAACTGGCCGACTCGCTCATCTTCTTCCCGGCGGTGTTCTGGGGGGTGCTGCCCCTGGCCGCCGTGCTGCAACTCGCCGTCACGCAGGTGATCGCCAAGGTGCTCTACGAGGTGATCATCCTCCCGCTGACCGCCTGGTTCGTCAGGCGCGTCAAGCGCGCCGAGGGCATCGACACCTTCGACCACGAAGTCTCCTACAACCCATTCAAAATCAAAGACATCTAGTATGGACAGAACTCAAGACGGCCTGCAGTCCCTGGGCCGCAAGACCGAATACCGCCAGGACTACGCCCCCGAGGTCCTCGAGACCTTCGAGAACCGCCACCCCGAGAACGACTACTGGGTGCGCTTCAACTGCCCGGAGTTCACGACCCTGTGCCCGATCACGGGCCAGCCGGACTTCGCCGAGATCCGCATCAGCTACATCCCCGACCGCCGCATGGTGGAGAGCAAGAGCCTCAAGCTCTACCTCTTCAGCTTCCGCAGCCACGGCGACTTCCACGAGGACGTCGTCAACACCATCATGAAGGACCTCATCGGCCTGATGGACCCCAAGTACATCGAGGTCACGGGCCTCTTCACCCCGCGCGGCGGCATCTCCATCTACCCCTACGCCAACTACGGCCGCCCCGGCACGAAGTACGAAAAACTCGCCGAGCAGCGCTTCGCCACGCACGAGTAATCGGTCACTCACTATTCCGAATCCATCATTTTGCCTTGTTTATTCGTCAAACAGGGCCGCTGGGCCATTGCCCTTATTTGAAATCTTCTTCTGTTTTTTTATACTTGTAAGCACTAGCTAGTAACTTGTATTTACAGAATAGAAAGGGAGAAGAGATCCATGCCACGATCCAGTTGCCGCACCATCTGCTGCATTATTACTCTGACCACTCCACGTACGCGTATTTAAGTATTGAAATGAAGTATTATAGTTTACTAGTTTTGTTTATTATTTGCTTCTGTATTGGAGGGAAGTCTCAAACAGTCGAAAGCTTTATTGAGCAATATAAATTGGCTTATGAAAAGCAGTCTGTTGTATATAAAGACACCTCTCTAATTTATATACCAGAGGTAATTAATCTCTATTTGGATTCAGGATCGGAGTCTTGGTTCGCACTACCGGCTTCTCTACGCCGGGAGCGCTTGTGGGAGTATTTAAGAGATCCCATTCTTGCTAATAAAGAAGCAATAAATCTTTCTAAAAAAAGACGATATCAATATCCGGAAGGTTTATTGTTTCATGATAGAGACTCTGTCAGAGCGAATGGTATAACTGAGATACTTGTAGATGATTACTTTGGTGTAGTTGTCCCTTTGGTAGATTTCCTTACTTATAATTCAGTAGATTATATATTTACCATTACAAACTTAAATGTTATAGAAAAGAGCAATGAGATGTATTGGATAATTAAAGATAACCAGTTATATTTTTGTTGTTTGATGATAAGCGTCGGCAATTCTATCCAATTGATGCTGAACTGTTTGTCCGGGAGTTAGCTGAGGACAGCTTTTTTGACCCATTATGTTTCTTTTGACAAGAAATAGCGGGCGGTATATCAGCTTACTCCAGTAGAATCCAATGCATTAAGTGTTTGGCCAAGTGGCGATCCTATAACCAATTATTCATTCATTATTATACGATTCTAGTTTATGAGTACTTTAAGAGAAGAGATTAATGCAGCTTTGAAACTAAGATGTTCCGCAGAGGGTTTCAAGAAGAAAGGATACTGTTTCTATCGAGAATCAAGCAATAAGGATTTTAATGATTTGCTTAATTTTGGACAGTATACCTATTCCTCTGGTCGTGGGATTGATGTTTCTGTTGGTATTCGGCATCTCGTCATAGAACGCTTGTATGTGCAGCTAACCGATCATCGGGAAGGGAAAGTAACCCTTCCGATTCCCATGTTTATAGTTCAAATGGGTTTTCTAGAGCCCGAATTCAAGTTTAAGGATTGGTTCTTTAAAGACAATTATAATCTCGATGGGAGAATGGATGAAATCTTCGGAGAAATAAGGCATTACGCATATCCGTTTTATACGGAGTTTGAAAATATTGATCGCCTTATAGAGGCGTATGAGAAAAGAGAACTTCTGATAGGACGTGAGTATCAGTTTTATATGCTCCCTTTACTATATTTGGTCGCCGGACAGAAAAACAAAGGGGAGGATTTCTTGAACAACCAGTTGCTATCCGGATTCGTGGACGACTTTAAATGTAAGTTCATAGAGAGATATATGGAGCATGCGAATTCATTATGAAAAATGAGATTGTGGAAGATATTAAGTATATATTCAAAAAAGCTGTTTCTTCATTGTTTGTTTTTGCGGAGCGTGTATGTTCGAACGAATTATCCCGGAAGGTTGTTTTTATAAAATGCTACGGATATGCAGGAGACAGAATTCAATATGAATTAAATAGTTTTCAAAGAAGAATGTTCGTTTGCGAACAAGATGTTTTGGACGAATTGCTTTTGTTTAATAAGACAGGGAAAAAGATTGGGCTGATTGATTTGACACTTTTTTATTCCTTTCCGACAGAGACGGTTGTCCTAGTAGATATATTATTCACGGAAGAGAATAAACCTGTTGGCATCCACTTGTCAGCACGGCGAACGGGTAAAAATCTAGAATTAGAGCGGTTTAACCTCAATGATTACGTCGATGAACTTGCTCGCCGGCTCCTCAAATAATCATGCGCCGCGCGAAGCGAGATTCGCCGGGCGGTAATTAGTTAGTTAAACAGATGGCACATCTTATAAATCGTTTCTTGCCAATGCTCCCCATTTTGCTGTTGGGGTTGATGGTGCAGTGCAGGAATGGGGAGGCCTCGCGTCAAGTAAATCAGGGTACCGCGACAGGCTCTATCGGTATGGCAGTATTGCCGGATAGCATTTTACAAGCAACTCCATTTAGGTCCAATAAATACTTGACAG
The DNA here is from genome assembly GCA_016291185.1 of Bacteroidales bacterium. The sequence continues at coordinate 46,724 of JAEFAI010000002.1, read as the reverse complement.
AAGAAAAGAACATGTGGAAAGAGAACGGTATAGAGTTATCGCGAGATGCCATTAAGAAATTGTTGATGGCGAATCTTGGCTATATTATGCCAAAGGGATTTCCATTGGACTCTTCCGATTTAAAAACGAGATATCTACCTGTAACCAGGTTGTATATTGTCGGGAAATGGCACCTTTCTGATGATATTGATACCTATATCGTTAAAAATGTAAATTTGAAAGATGAGAACGTTATTAGTTTTCATCTGATGTCGGTAAAAGGAAATTCAGTTTTGGATGCCATATGTGTCGCCTCGGTAGCAAAAGAATACAACCAGTTCTTTTCGGGCCCCGAGTATGCGGAACGGATGGATAATCAATCCGTGAGGACTGTTTCATTTGATTGGATGGGCGAAATCGACTCCGAAACGTATTATAAGGTTGAACCCAATGGAGTGTTCAAGATTGTAGATAGGGTACAGTATAAGCATTCTAGTGAGGCAGAGAATAACATTGAGTAATTAACTGTTATGTAGAGCTGTCGAAAGGTATTGTATTATAGATGCAAATCATGCGAATTCATAACATGTATGCTCGGTAAAAAACGTGAACGTTTTAGATTTATAAAAACACTATTTGAAGCCAATCTGTTGAGGTATAATGTTGATAGTGAACAACTAGCATATTTTAAATCGGTTACTCAAATAGGCGCTATAATTGGTTGATAGTCAAATATTTGTTGTGTATTATGCCGGATTTTTTACCGGACACTAATGATTTTCAGATATTAAAATGAGACATATATTATCACTTCTCATCTTTTTGCTCATCTTCTCGACTCAATCCTTTATAATTAGAGCGCAAGATGTGAATCGATTTGTAGAGGGCTACAAATCAGCGTATGAAAATCACCTAAAAAAAGCTCGATTAGACACGTCTTTGACCTATATTCCGTCAGTTATGAATCTTGCTGAGAGGAAATATAGTTCATGGCACTGTCTGTCATCGCATGAACGCCAACAAAAACTTTGGTCATATATATGCCATCCTATTTTAGCTAATGATTTTGCATTTGAAATAACAAAAGGAAAGTACTACTTTTTCCCAGAAGGGTGGCTTTATCACAATTTGCCTCGTTATAGGGTGAATAAGATTATTGAGCAACCAGATGTGCCTTTATTTATGCAGACATTGCTGAAATATCTACAGAATAATCAAGTAGAGTATATCTTTACAATAGTCAATGTGGGTGATGGCTCAATTGATGGGCGATATTGGGTAATAACAAACAATCAACTATACATCTTGCGTTATAATAAAAATATTGATGAATTTTATCCGGTTGAAGCTATAGAGTTCTTGAATGAGAATATTGCATATTTTGAAGATCCATGAGACAATCTATAAAAAGAATTCATGCCTTTTCTCTACCAGAACTACTGGTGGTCCTGGCGCAGAAGCGCTTCGCTCGGCATGAGTAGGGCTTTGCCGGTTGACAGACAGTCATTCCGGGCTTGACCCGGAATCTTTTTTTTGTATATTTGCGTCCACCAAGTTAAATGTAACCGTGTATATGAAGAATTATTTTGATCTTTCCGGACGCGTCGCCGTTGTGACCGGCGCATCCACCGGCCTGGGCCTCCAGATGGCCAAGGCCTTTGCGAGCCAGGGCGCCAATCTGGTGCTGCTCGCCCGCCGTATGAATCTCCTGGAAGAGAACGCCAAGGCCATCCACGACGAGTTCGGCGTGGAGGTGCTGCCGTTCGCCTGCGATATCACCGATACTGAGAAAGTCAAGGCCGCCGTGGCCGCCACGATGGAGCGCTTCGGCCGTGTGGACATCCTGATGAACAACGCCGGCACGGGCGCCGTGGCTCCGGCCGAGGAGATCACCGACGAGCAGTTCAAGAAGGAGCTGGACATCGACCTCTTCGGCACGTTCAACTGCTCCCGCGAGTTTGGCAAGGAGATGATCAAGGCCGGCTACGGCCGCATCATCAACATCGCCTCGATGTACGGCCTGGTGGGCAACCTCATCTGCGGCTCCGCTCCGTACCATGCCGCCAAGGGCGGTGTCGTGAACCTGACCCGCGCCCTCGCGGCCGAGTGGGGCAAGCACGGCATCACGGTCAACAGCATCTGCCCGGGCTACTTCTACACCGACCTGACCACTGCCACCCTCGATTCCGACTATTTCCAGGCCATCGCCAAGCAGAGCATTCCGCTCGGCCGCTACGGCAAGCAGGGCGAGCTCGACACCTGTGCGCTCTTCCTGGCCTCGCCGGCTTCGACCTATGTGAACGGTCAGAACATCGCCGTTGACGGCGGTTACACCTGCATCTAGCGGGTTTTACAGATCTTGAAATGACCGCATTGCGAAAGCGATGCGGTCATTTTTAATTATGGATTGTAAGTTTTTGTGGGGATAAAATGAATAATTGTTAATAAAACATATTTCCTAATCCAGCCTTTTGGTAATTTCGTGATTGAATATCAATATTTTGCGAAATAATTTTTATTAATCAAATTTTTATCTATCTTTGCAAATGCGGTGCCTCCCGGTCCCCGCCCGGACGACGGGAGAGCCACGACAGATTAGTTAGTTGTGTTTATATCGGTTAGAAGATCCGTATGTTCGATTTGGAAACCGTGAAGTCCTTCTACAAGGGCTATGGAGAACGGGTAGCGGCCGTCCGGCAGATGTTGGGCAGGCCGTTGACGTTGTCGGAGAAGATCTTGTATTCCCACGTGTACGACCCCGCGTCCAGCAAGCCGCTCAAGCGGCTCGAGGACTTCGGCGAGTTCCGTCCCGACCGCGTGGCGATGCAGGACGCGACGGCGCAGATGGCGCTGTTGCAGTTCATGAGCACGGGCCGCGAGGCTGTGAGCGTGCCCACCACGGTTCATTGCGATCACCTGATTTGCGCGAAGAAAGGCGCTGAGACGGATCTCGCGGACGCCCTGAAGGCCAATGCGGAAGTCTATGATTTCCTGGCCTCTGCGGCAGCCCGCTACGGCATCGGCTTCTGGAAGCCGGGTGCCGGTATCATCCATCAGATCGTCCTGGAGAACTATGCGTTCCCGGGCGGCATGATGGTCGGGACGGATTCCCATACGCCCAATGCGGGCGGTATGGGCATGTTGGCCATCGGTGTGGGCGGCGCCGATGCGGTGGACGTGATGACGGGTATGCCCTGGGAGCTGCGGATGCCGCGCCTGATCGGCGTGCGCCTGACCGGCTCGCTCAAGGGCTGGGCCACGCCCAAGGACGTGATCCTCAAGCTCGCCGGCCTGCTGACCGTCAAAGGCGGCACCAATGCCATCCTCGAATACTTCGGTCCCGGCACGGAGAACCTCTCCTGCGCCGGCAAGGCTACGATCTGCAATATGGGTGCGGAAGTCGGCGCCACGAGCTCCGTCTTCCCGTACGGTGTGCACATTGCCGAGTACCTGATGGCCACGGGCCGCAAGGAAGTGGCGGCGATGGCGTCGAACCTCTGCTGCGAACTGCGCGCGGACGATGCCGTGATCGCGCATCCGGAGCAGTATTTCGACGAAGTCGTGCAGATCAATCTCTGCGAGCTCGAACCCTACATCAACGGTCCCTATACGCCGGACGCCGCCTGTGCGCTCAGCGAGATGAAGGACCGCCAGGCGCGGGAGCGTTTCCCGCACCAGGTGGAGGTGAGCCTCATCGGCTCCTGCACCAATTCTTCCTACCAGGATCTCGCGTCCGCGGCCTCCGTGGCGCGTGCGGCGCTGGATGCCGGGCTGAAGCCGAAGGCGAAGCTGCTCGTCGTTCCGGGCAGCGCGCAAATCCGTGCGACGGCCGAGCGCGACGGGTTGCTGGATTCCCTGCGGGAGGCCGGCGCCACCATCATGGCGAACGCCTGCGGCCCCTGCATCGGGCAGTGGGAGCGCGAGACGGACGACCCGACGCGCCCCAACACCATCGTCACGAGCTTCAACCGCAATTTCGCGAAGCGGGCCGACGGCAACCCCGAGACGCGCGCCTTCATCGCCTCCCCGTCGATGGCGGTCGCGCTTGCATTCGCCGGCAGGCTCGACTTCGACCCGCGCTCCGAGACGCTGGACGGCGTGTGGATGCGCGCCCCGCGCGGCCTGGATCTGCCGACGGAGGGTTTTGTGTCCGACACGACGGGCTACGTGGCCCCGCGTCCCGGCAGCCCCGACCCGGTGATCCGCCCCGACAGCAAGCGCCTGCAGCGTCTGCAGCCCTTCGCTCCGTGGGACGGCAAGGACCTGATTGGCCTGCCGCTGCTGATCAAGGTCAAGGGCAAGTGTACCACCGACCACATCTCGATGGCCGGCCCGTGGCTGAAGTTCCGCGGCCATCTGGAGAATATTTCCGACAACCTGCTGCTGGGGGCGACCGACGCCTTCACCGGCAAATCCGGCCCCGTGGCCCCGCGCGCGAAGGTCCTTCGGGACGCCGGCGTGGGCAGCATCGTGGTGGCCGAGGACAACTACGGCGAGGGTTCCAGCCGCGAGCATGCGGCGATGGAGCCGCGCTTCCTGGGCGTGCGCGCCGTGCTCGCCAAGAGCTTCGCGCGCATCCACGAGACCAATCTCAAGAAGCAGGGCGTGCTGGCCCTGACTTTCGCCAACCCGACGGACTACGCCAAGATCCGCCAGGGCGACAAGCTGGACGTGCTCTGCTCCAGGATCGCCCCGGGCAAGCCGCTTACCGTGATCATCTGCCACGAGAACGGCACGCAGGAGCGCATCCAGGCCAACCATAGCTACACCCCGCAGCAGATCGCCTGGTTCCGGGCGGGCTCTGCCCTCAATACCCTGTCCAAATGACCACGAAGACCAAGAAAGAATTCCTCATCTACAAGCTCTCCGAGGAAATGAAGGGGAGCACCCGGATGGATGCCGCCCTGTTCAAGAAGCTGGACGTCAAGCGCGGTCTTCGCAACGAGGACGGCACTGGTGTGCTGGTCGGACTGACCAACATCGGCAACGTCGTGGGCTACGAGCGCAAGGACGACGGCACCATCGAGCCGATCGAGGGCAAGCTCTATTTCCGGGGCTATGAGGTCAAGGACCTCGTCCACGCCATCATGGCCGAGAAGCGTTTCGGCTACGAGGAGATCTGCTTCCTGCTTCTGTCCGGCCGCCTGCCGGATGCGGAGGAGCTCCAGGCCTTCAAGGACCTGATCATCGACAACATGCCGCTGGAGCAGAAGACCATTCTGCACATCATCGAGCTGGAGGGCGACGATATCATGAACATCCTCGCGCGCAGCGTGATGGAGTTCTACACCTTCGACGAGAATCCGGACGACGTCTCGCGCGACAACCTGATGCGCCAGAGCATCGAGCTCATCTCGAAGTTCCCGACCACGATTGCCTACGCGTACAATATGTACCGGCACCACCATCACGGCCGCTCCTTGCACATCCGCGACGCCCAGCCGGGCCTGTCGCTGGCGGAGAATTTCCTCTATATGCTCAAGGGGACGGACTATACCGAGCTGGACGCCCGTACGCTCGACCTGCTGCTCATCCTGCACTCCGAGCACGGCGGTGGTAACAACTCCACCTTCACGGTGCGTGTGACTTCCTCCACCGGCACGGACACCTTCTCTTCCATCGCGGCCGGCATCGGCTCCCTGAAGGGGCCCAAGCACGGTGGCGCCAACCTCAAGGTCTGCGACATGATTTCCTTCCTCAAGGAGAACATTACCAATTGGACCGACGAGAAGGAGATCGCCAAGTGGCTGCGCCGCATCGTCAAGGGCGAGGTGTTCGACAAGAGCGGCCTCGTCTATGGCATCGGCCATGCGGTCTATACCAAGTCCGACCCGCGTACGGTCCTGCTCAAGGAGATGGCGCGCGAGCTCGCGATCGAGAAGGGCCGCCTGCCGGAGTTCGAGTTCATGGAGCGCATCGAGCGCATCGCCATCGAGGAGGTCTATGCCGCCAAGGGGCAGCGCAAGGTGCTCTGCGCCAACGTGGACTTCTATTCGGGCTTCGTGTATGACCTGATCGGCATCCCGCGCGAGATCTACACGCCGCTCTTCGCGATGGCCCGTATCGTGGGCTGGTGCGCGCACCGCAACGAGGAGCTCAACTACGAGGGGCGCCGCATCATCCGTCCCGCCTACCGCTGCGTCACCGACGAGAAAGAATACATAAAAATGGAGGATCGCTGATCCTCCATTTCTCTTAATACCGGGGGGCGTTCCCCCCGGAACCCCCTGCGTCGCTTCGCTCCGACTTTTCCGTCATTCGCTGGCTCCCTTTTCTCGTCATTCGCCGGCCCCGACCGGCGAATCTCTACAACCCGATATCAGCTTTCAGCTGCCGGATGGCGGCTTCGGCGTCGCCGCCGGCCTGGTCCAGCAGCGTCACGAAACGGCTGCCGATGATGCCGCCGCTCGCGTGCTTGCACGCGGCGTCGAAAGTCTGCTTGTTGCTGATGCCGAAGCCGACCATCCGCGGGATGCGCAGCCCCATGTCCGCAATCCGCTTGAAGTACGCCTGCTTCTGCGCGCCGAAGTCCTTCTGCGCGCCCGTCGTCGCGGCCGACGAGACCATGTAGATGAAGCCGGAAGTGTGCTCGTCAATCAGGCGCACCCGCTCCTCGGAGGTCTCCGGGGTGATCAGCATGATGAAGCGCAGCCCGAAGCGCTCGGCCACGGCCTTGTAGCTCTCCATGTAGTCCTTGAACGGTAGGTCCGGAATGATGATCCCGTCCACGCCCACCTCCGCGCAACGCGCGCAGAACGCCTCGAAACCGAAGCGGAACACGGGGTTGAGGTAGCCCATCAGGATGAGGGGGATGTTCACGTCGCGGCGGATGCCCGCGAGCTGCGCGAAGAGCTTCTCGAGGGTCATCCCGTTCCGCAGGGCCTTCGTGGCGGCGTCCTGAATCACGGGGCCGTCGGCCATCGGATCGCTGAAGGGGATGCCGATCTCGATCATATCCACGCCCTCGCGCGCGAGGGTGCGGATCACGTCGGCGGTGCCGTCGAGGGTGGGCGCGCCGGCGCAGAAGTAAATGGAGAGCAGGCGCTGCGGCTTGCTGCTGAAGAGTTGGTCTATTCTGTTCATTGTCTTATCGTTGCAGGTTTTCTAGAAATACTTCCATCAGTTCCGGGTCCTTGATCCCGGGGGCCGTCTCGAAGCGGCTGTTGAGGTCGATGCCCGCGAGGTACGGGTAGATGAAGTCGTGGAGCGTGGCCACGGTGTCCATCCCGATGCCGCCGCTGAGCAGGAAGCGCGTCTTCTCTTCGTAGTCGTCCATGATGGACCAGTCGAAACGCTTGCCGCTGCCGCCGTGGCCGGGGGTCTTGGTGTCGAAGAGGAAGAGGTCGCAGGCCCCTTCGTAGCCTGCGACAGTGCTTCGCACGCTTTCCTCGGCGATGCCGAAGGCCTTGATGACGTGCAAGCCGTCGCGCTCGCGCAGCTGCGCGCAGAACTCCGGGCTCTCCGAGCCGTGGAGCTGGACGTAGTCGAAGCGGTAGGTCTCGTTGCGGCGCAGGATCTCCTCGCGCGGAGCGTCCACGAACACGCCCACGCGACCCGCCTTGGCGGGGAGGTAGGAAGGCGTTTCGCGCACATAGCGCGGGGAGCCGGGGTAGAAGATGAATCCGATCAGGTCCACTCCCAGGGCTTCGATGGCACGGATGTTCTCGCCCTCGGTCATGCCGCACACCTTGATGAGCTGGTTGTTGATCATAGCGCTTGGATGAATGTGGCCAGGGCGGCGCCCGGGTCGGGTTCTTTCATGAAGGTTTCGCCCATCAGGAAGCCGCGGAAGCCCGCTTCGCGCAGCTGCCTGACGGTCTCCGGGCTGCTGATCCCGCTCTCGGAGATGAACAGTGGATGAGATTCGCCGATCAAGTCGGCGAATGACGATTTATGGTGATTACCGCCATCTTCCGGCTCCTTTTTTTCGTCATTCGCCGGCTCCGACCGGCGAATCTCCCGCAGCCGGGGCGCCAGGTCAAACGACGTCTTCACATCGGTGACGAAACTGCCGAGGTGCCGGTTGTTCACCCCGACGACATCGACCTCGGGCGTAATGTAGTCCAGCTCCTCGGCGCTGTGGATCTCCAGCAGCACCTCGAGTCCGAGTCGGTGCGCCTCGGCAGTCAGGGCAGCGCAGTCCTCGCGGCTCAGGCACGCTGCGATGAGCAGCACGGCGTCGGCGCCCGCCTCCGCGGCCTGGACCAGCTGGACGGGGTCGATGATGAAGTCCTTCCGGAGAATGGGAATGTCCACCAGCGGCCGCACGCGGCGGATGAAGTCGAGGCTCCCGCCGAAGTACTGCTCGTCGGTGAGGATGCTGAGCGCCGCCGCGCCGTTCGCCGCATACACGGGCACGACCTGCTCCGGCTGCACGTCTGCGTGGATCCAGCCCTTCGACGGCGACTTGCGCTTGAACTCCGCAATGATTCCCGTCGCTGACTCCGCCAGCGCCTGCTTCAGCGAGCGCTTCGGCGCCATCACGGCCGCCAGCTCCTGCCGCTTGGTCTCTATGATTTGTTGCAGAATATCCATAATTCTTAGCTGTAAATCTCCAGGAACTTCCGGAAGGCGGCGAGGGCGGCGCCGCTGTCGAGCGACTCGCGGCAGCGCTCGATCGACTCCTCCACCGAGAGGTTGCGGTCGATCACCGAGATGCCGCAGGCGGCGTTCGCCAGCACGACGGACTTCTGCGCCTGCGTGGCCTTCCCCTCCAGCACGGCGTCGAAGATGGCGCAGGCCTCGGCCGCCGTTGCGCCGCCGTAGATGTCCTTCGGCTCCACGTAGTTGAGCCCCAGGTCCTTGGGCGTGAACACCTTCTCGAAGTGCGGGGTCACAAGCTTGAAGCCCGAGGTCAGCGAGATCTCGTCGTAGCCGTCGTAGCTGGTCAGCACGCCGAAGTTGTCGCCGATCTTCTGGTGGGCCCGGACATAGAGCCGCTGCTGGGCCTGGGTGGCCGTGCCGTGCAGGGAGTTCTTCGGCTGGCAGGGATTGACCAGCGGGCCCAACAGGTTGAAGCAGGTGGGTACACCCAGCGCGCGGCGCACAGCTCCGACGAACTTCATGCCGTAGGCGAAGAGCGGGGCGTGGAGGTAGCAGATGCCGGCCTCGTCGAGGGCGCGCCGGAGCACATCCGCTTTGTCGGTGAATTTGGCCCCGTGGGCCTCCAGGACGGTGCTCGCGCCGCTCACGGAGGTGCTCGCGCCGTTGCCGTGCTTCGTCACCTTATAGCCCGCGCCGGCGATCACGAAAGCCGAGCAGGTGGAGATGTTGAAGGTGTTCTTGCCGTCTCCGCCGGTGCCGACGATGTCCAGCGTATTATACTCGGACAGGTCCACGTGCTTGCCGGTCTCCAGCAGGCCGTCACGGAAGCCGAGGAGCTCGTCCACCGTGACGCCGCGCGTCTGGAGCGCCATCAGCAGCGCCGCGATCTGGCTGTCGTTGTAGGCCTGCCGGGTGATGCCGAGCAGGATGTCGTGCGTCTGTTCGCGGGAGAGCGTCTCCCCTTCGATGAGTTGGTTCAGATACTGTTTCATATTGTGTACTTTTTTAATGATTCAACCAATTGGAAATGATGGCGGCGCCGTCCGGCGTTAACACGCTCTCCGGGTGGAACTGCAGGCCACGCAGGTCCAGGGTCCGGTGGCGCAGGGCCATCACCTGCCCCTCGTCGCTCAGCGCGATGGCTTCGAGGCAGGCGGGCAGCGTGTCGGCATCGACCACCCAGGAGTGGTAGCGCCCGACGGGGAATTCCGCCCTCAGGCCGGCGAACAGGTAATCGTCCGCCGTGCGGCGGCAGGGGGTCTGCACGCCGTGGAAGACTTCGGCGAGGTTGACGAGCGTGCCGCCGAAGGCTTCGCCGAGGGCCTGCTCGCCCAGGCAGATGCCCAGGATGGGTTTTTCCGCGGCGTAGCGCCGGATGACTTCGGGCATCAGCCCGGCTTCGGACGGGATGCCCGGGCCCGGAGAGAGGAGGATCTTGTCGAAGGCCGCGAGCTCCTCGAGCTCGAAGCGGTCGTTACGGAAAACACTGACCGTGGCGCCGAGCGCCTTGACGAGGTGCACCAGGTTGTAGGTGAACGAGTCGTAGTTGTCTATGATGGCAATTTTCATAAGGCTCAGAGTGTTGCGGCGATCTCGATGGCTTTGCGGAGCGCGCCGAGTTTGTTGTTGACTTCCTGGAGTTCGTAGGCGGGGTCGCTCTTGGCAACGATGCCGCCGCCGGCCTGGAACCAGAGCTCTCCGCCGCGGCTCACGAAGGAGCGGATGGTGATGGCCTGGTTGAGCGAACCGTCGAAGCCGATGCTTCCCACGCAGCCGCCGTAGGCACCGCGGTTGTGGGGTTCGAGCTCCGAGATGATCTGCATGGCGCGGACCTTCGGCGCACCGGAAAGTGTCCCGGCGGGGAAGGTGTCGATGAAGGTCTTGACGGGGTCGGCGCCCGCATCCGGCTCGCCGCTCACACGGCTGACGAGGTGGATGACGTGCGAGTAGTACTGCAACTCCTTGTAGAAGTCGACGCGCACGTCGTGGCAGTTGCGCGAGAGGTCGTTGCGCGCCAGGTCCACTAGCATCACGTGCTCGGCGTTCTCCTTGGGGTCGTTCCGGAGGAATTCCGCCCCGCGCGCGTCGGCCGCGTCGTCGCCCGTCCGGCGCGTCGTGCCCGCGATGGGGTCGATGTAGGCGCGCCCACCTTCGATGCGGCAGTGGGTCTCGGGCGAGGAGCCGAAGATGCGGTAGCCGCCGAAGTCCATGTAGAAGAGGTACGGGGAAGGGTTGATGCTCCGCAGGGCGCGGTAGAGCTGGAAGTCGTCGCCCTCGTAGCGCTGCACGAAACGGCGCGACAGGACGACCTGGAAGACGTCGCCGCGGTGGCAGTGGGCGATGCCCCGGCGGATGTTCGCGAGGTGCTCCTCGTCCGTCAGCGTCGAGCTGACTTCGCCCGTCGGGCGGAAGTCGTAGAGGTTGGTCGCCGCCCGGCCGAGCAAGTGCTCGACCCGCTCGCCCTCCGGCTGTGCACCTTCCGGCACCAGCTCGTGCAGGGTCAGCCGGTTGCGGAAATGGTCGAACTCGAGGGTGAAGCGGAACAGGATGTACAGCAGGTCCGGCGCATCGTTCTCCGCGCGGGTCTCGTCCTTGACCGCGATGTTCTCGAAATAGCGCACCGCGTTGAAAGTGGTGAATCCCCAGAGGGAAACATTTTTGTTATCAAGCTGGAAAGCGTCCATAAATTCACGGACAAGCTTGTCCGCGGTGTAGTCCGAAGAGACGGCTTTCTCCTGCCGAACGCCATCTGGCAGGCCCAGGAAGCCGATTCCGTGGGCGATGCCCACCTCGGCGAGCGGCTCCAGCGCGATGAACGAGCGCGCGTCGCGCCCGGCATGATAGTCGCTGCTTTCCATCAGGATGGAGCGCGAAGAGGCGTCCCGCAGGCGGAGATAAGCGGAGACGGGCGTATGCAGATCGCCGGGCAGCGTCCGGCTGACGAGGTTATAACGGAATTGTTTCATTTATTGATATAGTTGAGGTAAGTCTCGATGTCCTTGTCGCCCCGTCCGGAGACGGTCAGCACGACGACGTCTTCCGGCCGGAAGTCCATTTTGCCCAGCGCTGCGAGGGCGTGGGCACTCTCGAGCGCCGGGATGATGCCCTCGAGGCGGGTGAGCTCGAAGGCGGCGGCGACGGCCTCGTCGTCGTTGATCGGGATCACGCGGGCGCGCCCCTGCGCCGCCAGGTTGGCGTGCATCGGGCCGATGCCCGGGTAGTCCAGGCCGGCGCTGATGGAGTACGGCTCTTCGATCTGCCCGTCCGGGCTCTGGATCACGTAGCTCTTGGCGCCGTGCAGGATGCCCACCTGCCCGAGGGCGATGGTGGCGGCCGTCTTGCCGCTGTCGATCCCGAGGCCGCCCGCTTCCGCGAGCACGATCTTCACGCGCGGGTCGTCGATATAATGGTAGATGGTGCCGCCGGCGTTCGAGCCGCCGCCCACGCAGGCCATCAGGTAGTCGGGGTAGTCGCGGCCTACGTGCTCCTGCAGCTGGCCCTTGATCTCCTCGCTGATCACGGACTGCAGGCGCGCCACCATGTCGGGATAGGGGTGCGGACCGACGGTGGAGCCGATGATGTAGAAGGTGTCGGAAGGGTGGCAGCACCAGTCGCGGATGGCCTCGTTGGTGGCGTCCTTGAGCGTCTTGTTGCCGGAGGTGACGGGCACCACCTTGGCGCCGAGCATCTTCATCTTCTCGACATTGACCCGCTGGCGCTGCACGTCCGTCTCGCCCATATAGACCACGCACTCCATGTCCATCAGCGCGCACACCGTGGCCGTGGCCACGCCGTGCTGGCCGGCGCCTGTCTCGGCGATGATGCGCCGCTTGCCCATCTTCCGGGCCACGAGGATCTGCCCCACGGTGTTGTTGATCTTGTGGGCGCCGGTGTGGTTGAGGTCCTCGCGCTTGAGGTAGATCTGCGCGCCGTAGCGCTCGGAGAGCCGGCGGGCACGGTAGAGCGGGCTCGGGCGGCCGACGTAGTCGCGCAGCAGCGCGCGGAATTCCCGCTGGAACTCCTCGCTCTCGAGGATGGGGAGATAGGCCTCCTGCAGGTCGGAGACGCACTGGTGGAGGATCTCGGGGACGTAGGCGCCGCCGAACTCACCGTAATAACCTTCTGAATCTACTAAATAACTTTTCATATCTTGTGTTGTTTATAATCCTGAAAAAGGCCCTGTCGCAGTGCGGCAGGGCCCTTTGTTTATCTCTCTTTTTCAGATACACATACGGAGCGTCAACCTCTTACGACTTCTGGAGTTGTAACAGGCGCCACCACCAATATGCGTTCATGCGGTAATTCATACGGATACAAAGGTAGAAAACTGCTGGAATAATCCAAAGATTTTTTTCACTTTTTTCGTAACTTGGCGCCTCGAAAAATCCCAATTATGAAACGTCTCTCATTGATCCTTCTTTCTGTCGCGGTGATGGGCTCCGGCTCCCTTTGGGCCCAGAAGCCGCTTGACCACGATGTCTATGACGGCTGGCAGTCCGTCCGCAATGTCAAACTCACGCCCGACGGCAAGCTGCTCAGCTACGAAGTCGCGCCCCAGGAGGGCGATTGCACGCTCTACGTGCGCAACCTCACCTCGGGCGCGGAAATCTCCGTGCCGCGCGGCACGGCCCTGAAGTGGACGGGCGATGTGGCCGTCTTCACGGTCAAGGCCCCCTTCGCCGACGTGCGCCAGGCCAAGATCGACAAGAAGAAAAAGGAGGACCAGCCCAAGGACAGCCTCGCGCGTCTGGACCTGCGCTCGCTCGAATGGAAGATGATCGGCGCCTCCGGCACCACGGCCATGGGCTCTGAAGCGGCGCCGTATCTGTTCGCCGCGCAGGAAGTCAAGGGCCGCAAGTCCAAGAACCTGCTCCGGATCACCGTCGCCACGGGCGCGGTGGACACGCTGAAGAATGTCTCTGCCTTCGAGACCTCCGCCACCGGCGACCGCCTGCTCGTGACGACCGCCAAGGAGGAGAAGGATTCCCTGTCGCGCAGTGCCGTGATCCTCTACGACCTCGCCAGGGGCAGCGTTGACACGCTCTCCAGCGGCCGCAAGGCCTACGCGGGCGGCCGCTTCAGTGCCGCCGGCGACAAGGTGCTCTTCGCCGCCACGGACGAGGAAGAAAAGGAGGACGGCACGCCGGCGTATGGGCTCTACCTCGCGCAGGAGCGCGTTCTCCAGAAGGCCACGCGCCGCACGCCCGCTGTCACGGAGTGGAGCTGCTGCGAGCTGCTGCCCGCCGATGCCGCCGCCCTCCCGGAGGGCTGGATCGTCGGCTCCGGCGCGGGCGCCGCGTTCTCGAACCTCAATTCCCGCGTCGTCCTGCGTCTGCAGGAGAAGTTCCCGGCCAAGGATACGACCGTCTATGATTTCGAATCCGCCCAGCTGGACATCTGGGTCTGGGACAAGAAGACCGTCCCGCCGATGGACAAAGTCGCGCGCGGGGGCGACCGCCGCACGGCGGTCGTGAACCTGGACCGTCCGGGCGAGCTGGTGGTCCTGTCCCGCAGCGCCTCCGACCGCATTACCTTCTTTGACGGCGCGGAGGGCGCCTATGCCCTTTCGATGGATACGGAACCCTACGACGTGGACAACTACTGGGCGGCGGACAGCTGCGCAGACGTCGCGCTCGTGAGCCTGCTCGACGGCGGCCGCCGCCCGCTCGCCGAGGGCGCCGAGGGCTACGCCGTCCCCTCGCCGTACGGCAAATACATCGCCTGGTTCAACCCCAAGGACGGCAACTGGTACTGCCAGGACCTCACTACGGATGTGCAGGTCAACCTGACCGGCGCCACGGGCGTGAACTTCTGGGACGAGGAGGATGACCACCCGCTTCCGGGCTACACCAACATCGGCCGTCCGGCCTGGGTGGGTAAGGATGAAGCCTTGCTCCTCACCGACCGCTACGACGTGTGGCGCTTCAGCCCCGACGGCAAGAAGGCCGAGTGCCTGACGCGCGGGGCGGGCCGTCGCGACCGCGTGCAGTACCGCCCCGTGCAATGGGGCCTGCACGACAATCCCTATCTCTATCAGAACATCCACAACTATCCCGTCAAGGGCTCGCTCCGCCTGTCCTCCTTCAATGAAGTGGACAAGCGCAACGGCTTCGCCACCGTAGACATTGCCAAGGGCGGCGAGCCGGCCGGCTTCCTGGCCCAGAAGTCCTACTCGAATGTGACGAAGGCGGAGAAGGCGGACGTGGTTGCCTTCCTGAAGGGCGACTTCCGCCATCCGAACGACCTCTACATTACGCGCGACGGGTGGAAATCCGAGTCCAAGCTGACCGCCATCAACCCCCAGCAGGCGGACTACCGCTGGGGCGACGTGCAGCTGGTCCACTGGGACGCCTACGATGGCACGCCGCTGGACGGCCTGCTCTTCACCCCCGACGGCTACGACCCGAACGGCAGCTACCCGCTGATGATCTATTTCTACGAGAAATACTCCGAGACGCTCTACAACTACCGCGCACCGGCCCCGAGCCGCTCCACGGTCAATATCCCCTTCTTCGTGAGCCGCGGCTACGTGGTCTTCATCCCGGACATTGTCTATGTGGACGGCCACCCGGGCGAGAGCGCCTACAACTGCATTTGCGCGGGCGCGGAAGCGATGTGCGCGCAGTTCCCCTTCATCGACAAGAAGCGCATGGCCATCCAGGGCCAGAGCTGGGGCGGCTACCAGACGGCCTACCTGGTCACGCGCACGAATATGTTCGCGGCGGCGGGCGCCGGTGCTCCGGTGGGCAATATGACCAGTGCCTACGGCGGCATCCGCTGGGAGTCCGGCAGCAGCCGCATCCCGCAGTACGAGTTCGGCCAGAGTCGCGTCGGCAAGACGCTCTGGGAGGAGGGCGGTCTGAATCTCTATATCGAGAATTCACCGGTCTTCCATGCGCCCAACGTCACCACGCCGGTGCTCATCATGCACAACGACAACGACGGTGCCGTGCCCTGGTACCAGGGCATCGAGTTCTTCATGAGCCTGCGCCGCCTGGGCAAGCCCGCCTGGCTGCTGGAGTACAACAACGAGGCGCACAACCTCTCCGAGCGGCGCAACGCCAAGGACCTGTCGATCCGCCTGTCGCAGTTCTTCGACCACTACCTCCTCGGTGCCCCCGAGCCCGTCTGGATGCAATCCGGCATCCCCCACGCCCGCAAGGGGAATTATTTCGCCACCGAGGTGGCGAAATAATTCCCGGCTCCCTATGACTGGGGGCCGGATCCCCCAGACCCCCTGTGTCGCTTCGCTCCGACCTGCCAGGCAGAAAAGAAAAGCCCAGCCGACCGGCTGGGCTTTCTTGTCGTCATTCGCCGGCTCCGACCGGCGAATCTCTAGAGCGAGTCGCCGAAGTCCTCGCGGAACTTCTTGACGAGATCCTCCTGCCAGTAGCCGATCTCCTTCATGCGGCCGAAGAAGAAGCGGAGCACTTTCGGCTCGGAGACCCACTCGAGGCCGCCGATGAGCTTGCGGTTGTCCCAGAGCCACTTTACGCGGTCGGCGCAGTACTTGACCTGCGAGAGCGTGAAGACGCGGCGCGGCATCGCCAGACGCTGGAGTTCCAGCTCCGCGTAGCGCTCGGTGCCGTCCGGCTCGCGCTGCTCGGACACGGTACCGCGCTCCATGCCGCGAATACCGCCGGCGATATAGAGCGCGGCGCCCACGGCGGCAGCCGGGTACTGGTTGTGGGGGATGTCCGGGACGATCTCGGAGCAGTTGAGGTGGGCGCCGAGGCCGCCGGCGGGCTTGATCACCGGCACGCCGTAGTCGTCCAGTTCCTTGACCAGGTAGGCGATGAATTCAGGGCCCTGGCTGATGTATTCCATATCGAGGGACTCGTACAGACCGATGGCCATCGACTCCATGGAGCGGACCTCCATGCCGCCGTAGGTGAGGAAGCCCTCGTAGAGCGGCACGAACTCCATCATCTCGTCGGTGAACTTCTTGTCGTGGGCGGTGATGATACCGCCGCGGGAGAAGCCCAGCTTGCGGGCGGAGAAGTAGATGATATCGAAGCGGTCTGCCAGCGTGTGGTAGATCTCCTTGGTGGTCATGAACTTGCAGCGCGGCTCGCGGGTCTTCATGAAATAGACGTTGTCCTGCAGCAGGGAAGCGTCGAGCACGCTGCGCACGCCGAATTCGTGGCAGATGTCCGTGACGGCGAGCATGTTCTCCAGGCTCACCGGCTGGCCGCCGATGAGGTTGGTACCGGCTTCCACGCGCACGAAGGCGACCTTCTCCGGACCGTAATCCTTGATGGCCTTGCGGAGGGCCTTGAGGTCGAAATTGCCCTTGAACGGGTCGTCCGTCTGCGGGATCAGGCCCTTCTTGTCCACGAGCTCGACCACCTCGCCGCCCAGGCGGGTGATGTGCGCCTTGGCGGTGGTAAAGTGGAAATTCATCAGCGCGACCATGCCCGGCTTCACGTACGCCTCCGACAGAATGTTCTCCGCGGCGCGGCCCTGGTGGGCCGGCAGGACATTCTCCGTGCCGAAGACTTCCTTGATGGCGGCCTTGACGCGGTTGAAGGTCTCGGATCCGGCATAGGAATCATCGGCGATGCTCATCGCGGCGACCTGCTGGTCGGACATACCGTTCACGCCGGAGTCCGTGAGCATATCCATGTAGACGTCCTTGTTCTGGAGGAGGAAGGTGTTGTTGCCCGCCTCCTGGATTCGCTTCAAACGCTCTTCGACAGGGAGCAGGGAGAGTTTCTGGACGACGCGCACTTTGTGCATCTCCAGGGGGACCTGGTTTTCAGGCTGATAGAATTTGACTGCCATAGTATGGATTTTTGTGGGATTCCTTCTAACCGAGGAACAAGATAGAAAAAACTTGGTATATTTGCAACTGTTATGTTAGGAACGATCGTCAACACCGGGTGTATTATCGCGGGCTCCATTGTCGGCAGCCTGCTCAAGAAAGGCCTCGGAGAAAAGTACCAGAATGTCCTGTACAATGCGATGGGACTTGCCTCGCTGGCGCTCGGCGCCAACACCTTCGTGCAGAACATGCCGAAGAGCGAATTCCCCGTCCTTTTCATCCTGAGCATCGCGCTCGGCGGCATCGTCGGCACGGCGCTCGACCTGGACGGCCGCACCAAGCGCCTCATCGCCAAGCGCGGCGGCGAGGGTCTCGCCAATGGTCTCATCTCCGCCTGCCTGCTCTTCTGCGTGGGGACCTTCAGCATCGTGGGACCCATCTTGAGCGCCACCACGGGCGACAATACCTTCCTGTACACGAACGCCACACTCGACCTCGTGACCTCGATGGTCTTCGCGACCACCTACGGCATCGGCATCATCTTCGCCGCGCCCATCCTCTTCTGCTGGCAGGGCGTGTTCTACCTGATCGGAAAATTCGCGGCGTCCACGCCGCTGCTCGAGGGCACGATGGTCAACGAAATGGCCATCGTGGGCGGTCTGCTCATCATCTCCTCCGGCCTCTCGCTGCTGAAGATCAAGGACTGCAAGACGCTCAACTACATCCCGGCCCTGCTCGTCCCCGCCCTCTGGTTCCTCGTCAAAGGACTCTTCATCTAGGATATTCGCCGGTCGCGCGCGTTGGCGTTGCGAAGGGCGGAGCAAATTTCTGTCCGCCCGCGGGGGAAGACCGGCGAATGACGAAGGTTAGTCGTTATTCAATTCTTTTACGTCGACCTCGCTGC
The DNA here is from genome assembly GCA_016291185.1 of Bacteroidales bacterium. The sequence goes on along the minus strand of JAEFAI010000002.1, from coordinate 28,533 downwards.
GTTCGCTATCGCCCAGGAGCCACTCGGAGAAGTAGTCGGCCAGGCGCCAGAAGAAGTACTCGTTCATGTCGCCGAAGCCGTGACGCTGGCCGGGCAGAATCAGCAGATCGAAACGCTTATTGGCCCGGATGAGGGCGTTCACCACGCGGATGGTGTTGGCGGGATTGACGTTGTTGTCGATGTCCCCGTGCACAAGCATCAGGTGGCCCTTCAGGTTGGCGGCGATCTCCGGGTTGGTCTCGATATGATAGACGAAAGTCGTGTCGCTTTGCTCCACCTTCTCCGTCACGCCGTGGTGCGTCTCGCTCCACCAGCGGTTGTAGATGCGGTTGTCGTGGTTGCCGGCGCAGGACACGGCCGCCTTGAAGAAGTCGGGGTACTTGAGGATCGCGGCCGTGGACATGAAGCCGCCGCCGGAGTGCCCATGGATGCCCACGCGGCCGCCGTCGATCCAGTCATACTTGCCTGCCAGCTGCTGGATGGCATATTTCTGGTCCTCCAGACCGTAGTCGCGCAGGTTCCCGTATCCGTAGTTGTGGTACCACTTGGAGCGGTTGGGGTGGCCGCCGCGGTTGCCCACCGTGATCACGATGAAGCCGATCTGGGCGAGGCGGTCGGTGCGCACCATGCCCTTGGACCAGGCGATGTTGTTCGCCTCGACCTGCGGGCCGGGATAGACATAGTCGATAATCGGATACACGCGCGTGGAGTCGAAGTCGAAGGGCTTGTACATCGCGCCGTAGAGGTCGGTGACGCCGTCGGCTGCCTTGACCTTGAAGCGCTCCGGCATCTTGTAGCCGGCGGCGAAGAGCAGGCTCAGGTCGGCCTTGTCGAGTAGCTTGCGCTTGCCGTCGCGGCCGATCAGCCACGCCTCGGGGGCGTAGTCCACGCGGGAGCAGTTGCCCACCAGGAAGCGGCCGTCGTCGCTGGCCGTGGCCTCCACGTTCATGTCGTCCATGTCCAGCTGGTGGATGGGACCGCCCGCGAGGGCGACGCGCCAGGTGTGCATCTGGTAGGGATTCTCGTCCTTGTTCACGCCGCAGGCAGAGAAGAGCACGTAGCCCTCCTTCTCATTCACCGCCAGGATGTCCTCGACGTGGTAGGCCCCTTCGGTGAGGTTGCGCACCAGGGTGCCGTCGGCGTTGTAGAGGTAGAGATTGGCCCAGCCGTTGCGCTCGGACCACCAGAGGAACTGCTTCCCGCCATTGATGAGGTGGATCTGCCGGTCCTCGATGTAGGTGTTCATGCGCTCGGAGACGATGGTGCGGGTGGAATCGGCGGCAAGGTCCACGCGGCACACGTCCATGCGGTGCAGGTCGCGCGAGCCGCGGACCAGGTAGAAGCCGTCGTTGTCGCCCAGCCACACGCGGGAGCGGAATTTGTCATAGGTCTCGCGGAACTTGCGCGGGCGCGTGGAGATGTCGAAACTCTGGTCCTTGAAGGCCTGGACCTGGTAGCGCTTGCTGCTGCCGTCAGACATCGTGAAGACGTAGAGCTCTTCCGTGGGGCCCGGCTCGCCCGGCATCTGGTATTTATAGGTCTCGAGGGTCGGGCGCGGCTGGCTCAGGGCGTTGATCACCCAGAGGTCCTTGATCTTGCGCATGTCTGTCTTGACGGCGGCGAAATGCTTGCTGTCCGGCGACCAGACGATCCCGTGCGCCATCACGCGGCGGGTGGTGTCGGTCTCCGTGTCGCCCGTGTAGTTGTCCACGCCGAAGCCCCACTGGCGGATGCCGTCGGAGGTCAGGCGATGCTCCACGAGCGTGGAGTCCTTGTCGTCCTTGGCGGCCTTGGCGAGGTTCTCGCGGTCCATCCAGTAGAGGTTGGAGTTCTTGACGAACACGCCGGTCTTCCCGTCCGGCGAAATGCTGGCCCACGCAGGATACTCCCGCTCCTCGGGCTTATACTCGGAGAGCTTGCCCGTGGCGAGCTCATACTGGAAATGCCAGACCTTCTTGGTCATCGGGGGCTTCTGGGGGCCCTTCGGTGCCTTGTCGCCGTCTTTCTTAGCACGCTCAGCGCGCTTCTGCGCGAGCGTATCGGGCACTTCCTGCGTGCCCTTGATATCGAAACGGAAATACTTGTCGTCCTTGAGCTTCAGCCCCTCGATGGGGAGGTGCTGCGCGTCAAAGGGGTCGCGCGTGATGGCGGTAATTTCCATCGCGAGCTTCTCCATGTCGAAGGCCTGCGTGCGGCTGCCCGTCTCGGGGTCCACAATCCAATACTGCGTGCCCGCGGGGGTCTTCCACGCATACCAGAATTTGTCCGAGTCGCGGAACCAGTTCGGACTCAGCTCGGTGGAGAACACCATCTGGGAGATGCGCTTGGCGGAAAACTGCGAAGCGAGATCGTAATTGGGCCGCTGTTTCGCTCCGTCGGCGCCCTGCGCGGAGAAACCGGCCAGAACGGCCAGCAGAAGGACAAGAATCCGTTTCATATAATTGAACCTTTTTGAGCAGGTAAAGATACGAAAAAATGCTATCTTTGCTTCGTTATGAAAAAGACACTTTTGCTTGCAGCCGCTTCCTTGCTTCTTGTTTGCGGTGTTTCGGGTGCTCAGGAAATAGTCCGGGACCCGAAAGAAAAGACGCAGTACAACACGGTGTTCGACCTCCTTCGGAACCAGCCTGGCGTGACCGTGGGTCCCGTCAGCGGCAGCGGCACGATGCCCAAGATCGTCATCCGCGGCATCGCTACCAACAGCGATCAGACGCAGCCGCTGTTCGTCGTGGACGGCATCATCACGGACAATGTGACCTACCTCCTTCCGGAGGACATCTATTCCGTTGAGGTCCTGAAGGACGGCACGGCCAGCATTTACGGCGTGCAGGGCCAGAACGGCGTGATCATGTTCCGCACCAAGAGCATGGTCGAGGCGGAGCAGCGTGCTGCCGCGGAGGCCAAGGCGGCGCGGAAAGCCGCCCGCGAGGCCAAGCGCAACAGCAAAAAGAAATAGCCTCCCCCTATTCCTCCGTCTCCTGGCTCTTCTTGTGCAAGTCGGAAGGCGTGGCGTTGAATTCTTTGGTAAAGCAGCGGGTGAAGTACTTCGGATCGTTGAAGCCGACTTCGTAGGCGATCTCGGAGATGTTCATATCCTCATTCGTCCCGTTGCAGATCATCTCTTTCGCAACATTCAGCCGGTAGGTCCGGATGAACTGCGCGATGGACAGTCCGAGCGTATTCTGGATCTTTTCGTTCAGCAGGCTGCGGCTCATGCCCATGGCCTCCGCCAGGGCGTGGACGTCGAGGTCCGGATCCTTATACCGCTTCTGGATCGCCTCCAGCAGTTTCGAGTAGAATTCCGTTTCCCGGTTTGATAAAGTGCTGGACAGCAACGTGTTGTGGCTGGCGATCATCTCGTTTTGCCGTTGCAGCAGCGCATTCTGCTCGGAGAGCTCCTCGGCTTTCCGCTCCAGTTCTTCTTTCTGCTTTTTCAGCGCTTTGGTCTGCCGGTCCACTTCCTGCTGCAGCTGGTCCTTCTTCTTGCTGATGGACTTGGTGTCCCACAGGATGAACAGGTAGGTCAGCAGGGCGAGAAGCAGCACGGAGAGCAGGCGGAACCACCAGCGCTTGTACAGGACGGGTTTGACCTGCAGGGCCTTTTCGTCCTGGGACAGGACGTTCCCTTCCTTGTCGATGGCGCGGACCTGGATTTTGTATTTCCCGCCCGGGATGCGCCCGAAGGTGACGTAGGTGCCGTTGCCGAAGATCGGGGACCAGTCCTTGTCTCGGGGCAGGACCCGGCTCTCGTAGGTGATGCCCGGCTGCCGGGAGAAGGACAGGTCGGAAAATTTCAGAACGAAATCAGGATCCGTCTCGTCCTTGCTGATGGCGTCCGAGGGCGAGAGCGTGTGGAACTGCTCCCGGGCGTAATAGCCCGAGATGGCGAGGTCCGGCTTGTTCCCGTATTCGTTCCGGACATAGCCGGACCGGAGGATGCTCAGGCCTTCCTTCTGGCCGAGATAGATGGCGCCGCTTTTCGCTTTCGCGATGCTGTTCTCGCAGAAGGCCATGGATTTAAGCCCGTCCTTGATGCCGAAGCTGGATAGCTCCCCGATCTGCGTGTCGAGGCACGACAGACCGTTCTCCGTCGTGATCCACAGGTTGATGCCGTCGATCAGCAGGCCCTGGACCTGGCTGTCTGCCAGCCCGTCTTTTTCCGAATAGACCGTGAGTTCGGGCGTCTCCGAAAGATAGTTGTCCACGCGGTACAGTCCGCGCCCGTATGCGCCGGCCCAGAGCGTATCTCCGTCGGGTACGAGCGACAGGCAGGAGGGGAAGCCCGTGATGACCCGGGAGCTCAGCGTGTTCAGGTCGATGATGTTCAGCCCGTCGAAGCCGCTCACCAGCAGTTTGTCTGAGGCAAGGGCTGCTCCGAAACAAGCGCTGGCCCCGACAGGATACTTATTATAGGTAGCTTTTTGCTGGTCGTAGTAGTACAATCCGTTGTGTGCCGAGATCCAGACATAGTCGTTGATCGGGTCATAGACCAGGCCGAGAATGATATCGATGCTCTTGGCCGTTTCGGACAGAGAGCCGTCCGGGACGCGGAGATTCTCGGGAGCGTACGGGCTGATATAATACAGCCGTCCGGTCACGGATCCCGACCAGATCCGTCCTTGTCCGTCCTCGCAGAAGGATGTCATCTGATTGTCCGTATGGTATCGGCGGAAGACCAGGTTCCCGACTTGCTTGCAGATGCCGTATTCCGTGGCCGCGAGCCAGAGGACGTCGTGACTGTCGATGAAGAGGGCCCGGATCGGCGTTGAGGGGATCGGGGCGGATGTGGTCTCGATGCTGGACAGGTTGACGATCTGGAGCGGTTTCTTCTGGATGACGGCCAGGCCTTCGGCTTCCAGTCCGACCCAGATCTGCCGGCCCCGGGCGACGAGGCTTCGCACCATCTCTCCCGGGAGCAGCCGGTTCCCGTATGCGTTGGGGCGGGAGCCGTAGATGTCGAACGACTGGTCCGTGGAATTGTAAATGCAGATGCCGCCCAGGGTGCCGATCACGATTTCGCCCTCCGGGGTGGCGCACAGGCCGGTGATGTCGTCATTCGGCAGGGACCGGGGATTGGAATCGCTGTGCTGGTAGCACACGTAATTGCCGGTGGTGATGTTGACCCGGTACAAGCCTTTCATCGTTCCGATCCAGACTTCATTCCCGACCCGCAGGAAGGCGGTGGACTTGTTGTCTTCCCCGATGTCGAGGCCTGGCAGGATCTCGGATCTCCGCAGGCCCTTTCCTTCGATATGCCGGACTTTGTAGAAGTGCCCGTTGATGGCACCCCAGGTGGACCCGTCCCCGTCCACATCGCAAATCTCGGGCATGAAATTGAGATTGGCCACGTCGCAGTGCAGGGAGTCTATGACGGCCCTTTTGCCTTCGTCGGCGAAGGCCACCCGGTACAGCATATCCTCGCACGTGAACCACAGATGCCCCTTGGCGTCCCGGTTCACGTTTGTCGGGGAATGCGAACGAAGCCAGAATTTGGACATTCCGGGCAGTTCGTCGATCAGGTTGAGGGTGTCCAGGTCGATGATGCTCAAGACGCCCGCGCAAGGCACCCACAATCTCCCGAAATTGTCCTCGCAGCACAGGTTGACAAAGTCGCTGTGGAACTCCGGAGTCGTCCTGGGCGAGAACCGGATGAAGGAGTCTCCGTCGTAGCGGACCAGGCCGCCTCCGAAGGTGCTGATCCAGGCAAATCCCTTGCTGTCGAAGTAAATTCCGTTGATATCCTGGTCCGGAAGACCGCTCTCCCGGGTCAGTCTGTTGACGACGATATAGTCTTCTGCGCCCGTCTGGGCCGCGGTTTTTCCGGGGTATATCAGGAGGCAGAGAAAAACTGCCAAAATAAAATCCACCCTTTTTAGATGTTTGTCCACCTTTTTAAAAATTTGTCCACATTTCCAGTTGTAAAGTTATATAATTTTGCGAAAAACCAACAACATTATTAAAACCGTTGAGACATATTTCCTCATAATTATCACTTTATCATTAACTAAAACTCACTAAAATGTTGAAAAAAAAGCTGCAAATTGCAAAAGGCATCATCCTGATGCTCTGCGCTTTGTTCGTGAGCCTGGGCGCCTATGCCCAGAACCGCAACATTAGCGGCAAGATCGTCGATGCATCCGGACAACCGGTCATCGGCGCTGCTGTCACGGTGGTCGGTAACACCAGCATCGGTGCTGCCACGGACCTGGACGGTAATTTCACGCTGAGTGTTCCCGCCGGAGCCAGTATCTCCGTCGAGAGCATCGGCTACAAGGGTCAGACTTTCGTGGTCGGCAACCAGAGTGTCTTCAACGTCACGCTGGAAGAGGACACCGAAATGCTTGAGGAGACCGTGGTCATCGGTTACGGTGTCCAGAAGAAGAGCGACGTCACGGGCGCTATCGCATCCGTGAAGGAGTCCGACCTGGAGAACCGTACCTCCACCGACGTCGCTCAGGCCCTGCAGGGTAAGGCCGCCGGTGTGCAGATCGTGAACGCTTCCGGTGCTCCGGGTTCTGCGTCCTCGATCCAGATCCGTGGTTATTCCTCCAACTCCAGGACCACCCCGCTTATGATTGTGGACGGTCTGAAGGTGAACGACATCAGCTACCTGGATCCGGAGACCATCGCCTCCATCGAGATCCTCAAGGATGCTGCCTCTGCTGCCATCTATGGTGTCGAGGCTGGTAACGGTGTCGTCCTCGTCACCACGAAGTCCGGTCAGAAAGGCACCGGCCGTGTCTTCTACAACTTCCAGCACTCGTTCCAGAACATCGCTCACCTCCCTGAGATGATGAATGCTCAGGAGTACATGAACTACCTGGTGCTTTCCGGCGCAGCGACGCAGGATCAGTTCCAGTACGACGGCAAGTCCGACACCAAGTGGACGGACTACATGCTCGAGACCGGTCACCAGCAGCGCCACACCCTCGGCTTCGAGGGCGGCAACGACCGCGCCAAGTTCTACGCTTCCCTCGCGTACACGGATAATAATGGTATCATCAAAGGCGACAAGGATATCTTCAAGCGCCTCGTCGGCCAGATCAATGCCGAGTACAAGATCAAGGATTGGCTGACCGTCGGTGTCAACACGACCATCGACCGCAGCGTGCGCCGGGCTGTCTCCGAGAGCTCCGGGACCGCCGAGTCTGTCATGGGCGCCATGTTTACGGCGGACCCGACCATGCCTTGGACCTATAACGACAACGCCATCCCGGGCTACGTCCAGAGTTTGATGAACGACGCGATTCCCCGCGATCCTGACGGCCATGTTTACGGCGTCTCTGTTTTCAACGCGACCAGCTATATCTGGCATCCGCAGGCCATCCTGGACCGCTCGGACACCGAGACGCAGAGTTTCCGCGTGCGCGGTACCGCCTTCGCCAACTTCACCCCGATCAAGGGCCTGGTGATTACCTCCCGTTTCGGCTTCCAGGGCGGCTACAGCCACACCAACACCTATAACTACGAGGTATACGTCAGCAATAAGGCCAACCAGGCGATGTCCATCAGCGGTTCCACCAACGACCGCCTCTACTACCAGTGGGAGAACTTCGCCAACTATACGAAGACCATTGGCAAGCACGAGATCACCGCAATGGCCGGTATGTCCTACCAGCAGACCAACACGGATAGCCTCCGTGGTACCGCCTACCAGCTCACCAGAGACGATCCCAACTTCCGCTACCTCAACAATGCCGTCAACACCGCGAACATGTCTCTCGGTGGACAGCCGGAAGTCCGCGCCAATATGTCCTACTTCGGCCGTATCGGTTACACCTACGCCAACAAGTACTTCTTCCAGGTGAACTTCCGCGCCGATGCTTACGACAGTTCCAAGCTCGACAAGAACCACCGCTGGGGTTACTTCCCGTCCGTGTCTGCGGGCTGGACGATCAGCAATGAGCCGTTCATGCAGAGCGTTAAGTCTGCGCTGAGCCTCAATTTCCTCAAGCTGCGTGCATCCTGGGGTGTGAACGGTAACGTCAACGCCCTCGGCGAGTACCAGTACGCTTCCTCCCTGGAAAGCAACAAGAACTACGGTTACAACCTGACCGGCGACGAGTTCCTGGTGGGCATCCGTCCTTCGACGGTCCTGCCGAACCCGAACATCAAGTGGGAGACTTCCCGCCAGGTGGACCTCGGTCTCGACCTGCGCATGCTCAACAACCGCCTCACCTTCTCCGTGGACTGGTACAACAAGAACACGCACGACCTGCTGACCAGCACGACCGCTCCGGCCAACACCGGTTGCGAGCGGGTCTATGTCAACGCCGGTCTCGTGAACAACCACGGTACTGAGTTCGAGCTCGGTTGGAAAGATACCATCGGCGACTTCTCCTACGGCATCAGCGGCAACCTTTCCACCGTCCACAACAAGGTCGTGGAGGGTACCTCCAAAGAACGCGTCGAAGGCACGGGAATTTGGGGCGACTACCCGGTGACGTATTTCGAAGAGGGTTATCCGCTGTGGTACCTGCGCACCTTCGTCGTGGACCATATCGACCAGGCCACCGGTGCTGCCGTTTACAAGAACTTCGACGGCGACAGTGAAATCACGGCCGACGACCGCGACTTCGTGGGCAGCGGCATCCCTGACTTTACTTACGGTCTCACGATCAACCTGGCTTACAAAGGCTTCGACCTCCTCGTGCTGGGTGCCGGTTCCCAGGGTGCCGAGATGCTCTACGCCGTGATGCGTGGCGACGCCGTGCAGCAGAATAAACTCAGGGAATTCTACACGAATGCCTGGCAGAACGCTTCCTCCACCGGTTACAAATACCCGAAGCCGGATGTGAACGACAAGTACTACCGGAGCTCCAACATGCTTGTCTTTGACGCTTCCTTCTTCAAGATCAAGCAGATCCAGCTGGGTTATACCCTGCCGCGCAACCTCACCAAGAAGATTGCGATCAGCTCCCTGCGCGCCTATGTTTCCCTGGATGACTGGTTCACCTTCACGAAGTATCCTGGCCTGGATCCTGAGGTTAGCCACGCCGGCTCCTCTGCCAGCGGTCTGGGTATCGACTTCGGCTCCTACCCGATCTCCAAGAAACTGGTCTTTGGTGTCAATGTTTCCTTCTAATACTGCAGCCATATGAAAAGAATCAATATAGTCCTTTCGCTTGCGGCGCTTGTCCTGGCGGCATCTTGCCAGCAGAACCTTGACATTCGTCAGAAGAGCGTCCTGTCCACCGAGGGTTTCTACGAGAATGCCACGCCGGAAGATGCGGAAGCCCTGATCGGCAGCGTTTACCATCTGTATTGGGGCGGCCGCGACGTGACCTGCGTCAACGGCATCGAGAAGATCATGTTCCTGAACGCTCTCGATGATGACCATTATCCGGGCGGCGGTTCCTTCACCGATAACTCCAACCAATTCCAGGATGCCGGCAACTACAACGTCACCTCCGCCGACTCCGCTCCGAAGATCATGTACAGGGGTGTTTACAAAGTCATCTACCACTGCAACCTGATTCTCGAGAAGATTCCTGATTCCAACGACGCCCGCATCAACCGCGTCAAGGCCGAGGCCAACTTCCTCCGTGCCCTCGCGATGTTCGACGCCGTGCGCTGGTGGGGCACCCCGCCGCTTGTGGACCACGTGCTCTCTCAGGACGAGTACTACCAGTCCAACACGCCGACCGAGGAGTCCATCAAGTGGGTCCTCGCCCGGATGAAAGAAGCGGCCGATGCTCTTCCTGCCATCTCCGGCAAGGGCCAGCAGGAAGCCTTTGGCGCCCGTATCTCCAAGCACGCGGCTCTCGCTTACCGCGGCAAGGTGGGTCTTTGGTATGGCCAGAAGTTCAACGATAAGGAAGTCCTGAAAGAGGCTGTCAATGACCTCAAGACGGTCATCGATTCCGGTCTCTACGGCCTCGTCTCCGATATGTTCATCATCGAGCGCCAGGCTGGCGACTTCTGCGAGGAATACGTCTTCGAGCACAATGCCGCCGACAATGACGGTTTCCCTGGCGATCCTTCGAATGACCTTCGTCACACGTGGACCGGTTGGCCGAGCTCGATCCAGCTCCCGAAGGCTTTCTTCGGCGGTTGGGGCTGGAACGCCGTGTCCAAGGAGTTCGGCGAATTCCTGGCAGAGCACGAAGGCGGCGTTGACATGCCGCGCTTCAAGTCCACCATCCACACCTATGAGCAGGTGCTTGACATGGATTATGCCGCGGGCAAAACGCCCGGTGTCATTGCAGAATCAGGCGTTTACCACAATGCAGGCTATTTCACCTTCCGTGGCCTTGGCTGGCTCAGCGAAGCTTACGAGGGAACGAGCCCGCCCTTCTGGAAGTGGTACAAGGCCAACACCCCGATGCTCCGCTATGCCGAAGTGCTGCTCCTCTATGCCGAGGCGAAGTTCCTCTATGACAACGATGCTGACAAGTCCGGTCTGGCTGCCCTCAACAAGGTGCGCGAGCGTGCTCAGCTTGCTCCCGTCGCAGCCCTGACCTATCCGATCATCAAGGACGAGCGTCGTGCCGAGCTCTTCTGTGAGCAGGAGCGCTACTTCGACCTGGTCCGCTGGGGCGATGCGCCCACCGTGCTCGCGAACAAGGGTAAGACCTACTACAAGTTCCACGGCTACAAGCCGGGCACCACGGAGTGGGATGTAGAAACCGTGGCCGGATCCGGCAAGGGTTGGCAGGACAAGTACAGCCTCCTTCCGTTCCCGTACGAGCAGACTTCCGCGAACCCGAACCTGGAGCAGAACCCGGGTTGGTGATGATCCTGAAAAGATTGTTATTATTCACTAACAAATGAAGATCAATACTTTTTCCGCTTTTGCCCTCGCCGCGATGATGATCGCGGCGTGCGGCAACCCCGCCCCGGCACCGACCGCGACCGAACCGGTCAAGATCGAGCCCGGTGAGCAGGCTCCGCTGGCCGACCCTGGCCAGAAGAATTTCGGCGGCTCCGCCGTCGTCAACCGTGACACGACCGGCATGGCCGAGCGTATGCGCCGTATGCGTGAAGAGCAGAACCGCATCCGCACCGTCCACTTCAACGACCTGTCGATGAGCGATCCGTTCATCTATCCGGATCCGGTCACGAAGACCTACTACCTGACCAGCTCCGGCGGCCGTCAGTACCGCAGTAAGGATCTGGTGATGTGGGAAGGCCCCTACAACGTGGTTGACCTGAGTGGTACCTGGTGCGAGAAAGCGGGCTTCGCCGCTGCCGCCGAGATCCACAAGATTGGTGACTACTATTACTATGCCGGTACCTGGAGCGACCACAGCGACCTCATCCAGCAGGTCCCTCGCCGCTACAACGTGCCTCACAACCAGACCTATCTGCTCCGTTCCGAGAGCCCGGAAGGTCCGTTCGTGCCCTTCTCCGTCACCCCTGGTTACGACTACCAGCCGCGTGAGTGGGACTGCATCGACGGTACCCTCTATGAGGAGGACGGTCACATCTACATGATCTTCGTCCACGAGTGGACCCAGATCATCGACGGTACGATGGACTACATCGAGCTGTCCCAGGATCTGACCCACACCATCTCCCCTTGGCCTGTGACGATGTTCCGCGCCAGCGAGGCTCCGTCCTGCGGCGAAATGAACGGCCTGGGCGAGGCTACCTTCGGCCTCAAGATGCCGGGTTGGGTCACCGACGGCCCGCAGATGTTCCGCACGCAGACCGGCAAGCTGGGTATGTTCTGGTCCACCTGGGGCAAAGAGCGTTACCTCCAGGAGGTCTGCTACTCCGAGTCCGGCACCATCGCCGGTCCGTGGGTGCAGGAACCCGAACCGTTCCTCGGAAACAACTCCGGCCACGGTATGCTGTTCCGTACTTTCGAGGGTGAGCTCCGCTATGTGGTGCACCACGTCGAGGGCAACGGTCCCCGCAAGCCTCAGTACTGGACGGTTGACGACTCCGGCGACAAGCTGAAGCTCGGCAAACAGATTATCCTGAAATAATCGTTAGTATTTTGGTTTTAAATAGGTTGGAATTACTAAAAGGCAGGGGGCATCCGCGAGGACGCCCCCTGTTACATTATTCCCGCTCCGCCCTCCACAACGCCCCCGCGGGCAAGCCTTCTCCGTCATTCGCCGGCTCCGAACAGCGTCATTTCGGGCGCAGCTTTATTAATCCTCATCAATAGGATCTGGAAAACTGCTATCTGCAATGATGCCTTCGGGTTTGATTTCCAACACCTCACACGTCGGGGAGATATACGGATTCTTTGTCTCAGGATTCATAAATAGTAGATTTGAATTAACTAACACTCGAAATTAAGGCTTTTCTGCTAGAATTCCAAGCCTGCAGACACTCTCTTACAGTCGCCTCCGCATCCCGCCATTCACCGATCCCCCTAATTCGTCATTCGCCGGCTCCGACCGGCGAATCTCCTTCCCCCAGGGGCGATAATGGCTTTTTTTGCCCCGCGCAACGAAGATATCGGCTTGCCGGGGGCAAAATGGGGTGTATTTGCCCCTGGGAAGCGGGCTCCGGGAAAGGGCCCTCCTCGTGCCCGACTGTTGCCCCTGCTATCCTACTTTTTGTCCACCCTGTAAAAATGGAGATCAAATCATCCTACTTTTTGTCCACATGACCGGGGAATGTCTATTATTTCTCTGACCAGGTTGGGCGACAAAAACGACGAAAGCCAGTCAATTAGACTGGCTTTCAGTGGAGCGGAAAACGGGGCTCGGACCCGCGGCGCAGCTTTGCTGCGCCAAAGCTTTCACGTTACCCCCCGGCGGCTGTGGCCGCCGACCCCTCGGGGGTGCTGTTGAGGTCGCGGGTCGGTTAGGATCTGCCGGCAAACCAAAAACGACAGCCACAAGGACTGTCGTTTTGTTTTGGAGCGGAAAACGGGGCTCGGACCCGCGACCTCAACCTTGGCAAGGTTGCGCTCTACCAACTGAGCTATTTCCGCAAAAACCCTATTGCTTAGCGTTGGGATTGCAAAGATAGACACATTTTTTGAATCGCCAAAATTTTTTTGAGTTTTTTCACACATGTTTTTGCTGACAATTTGTCAGTGGCTCAACATTTGAGCGCAGTGGGATAGACCCTCTAATGGGCCGACGATTAAAATATGGAGAACAGCAAGTACGAATTCTTAAGCAAGTACGCCGTGGACCTCAATGAGGCCGCGGCCAAAGGAAAGCTCGACCCGGTCATCGGCCGCGACGAGGAAATCCGTCGCGTGCTGCAGATCCTAAGTCGAAGGACCAAAAACAACCCGATCCTGGTCGGTGAGCCGGGTGTCGGCAAGACCGCCATCTCAGAAGGGATCGCCACCAAGATCGTCAACGGGCAGGTGCCCGAGAACCTCAAGAGCCGCAAGGTCTTCTCCCTGGACATGGGCGCGCTGATCGCTGGCGCGAAGTACCAGGGCGAATTTGAGGAGCGGCTCAAGGGCGTCGTCAAGGAAGTCGTGGACAGCGACGGGGAGATCATCCTCTTCATCGACGAGATCCACACGCTGGTGGGCGCAGGCCGCTCGTCCGGCGCCATGGACGCCTCCAATATTCTTAAACCCGCGCTCGCGCGCGGAGAACTGCGCACCATCGGCTCGACCACCCTGGACGAGTACCAGAAATATTTCGAGCAGGACAAGGCCCTGGAGCGCCGTTTCCAGAAGGTCATGGTGGACGAACCTTCGCCCGCCGAGAGCATCGCCATCCTGCGTGGCCTGAAGGAGAAGTACGAGAACCACCACCGCGTGAGCATCGAGGACGACGCGCTCATTGCCGCCGTCAACCTCAGCCACCGCTACATCAACAACCGTTTCCTGCCGGACAAGGCCATCGACCTCGTGGATGAGGCCGCCTCGAAGCTTCGTCTGGAGATGAACTCCGTCCCGGAGCCCATCGACGTGCTGGACAGCAAGATCCGCCAGCTGCAGATCGAGAAGGAGGCCGTGGGGCGCGAGGGCGTGACCCTCAAATCGGAGAAGATCGACGAGGAGCTCAAGACCGCGAAGGCCGAGCGTGACGCGCTGGCCGCCCGCTGGAACGAGGAGAAGAGCATCGTCTCGGAACTGAACAACACCCGCCAGCAGATCGAGGACTACAAGCGCGAGGCATCCATCGCCGAGCGCAGCGGCGACTACGGCCGCGTGGCGGAGATCCGCTACGGCAAGCTCGCCGAGGCGCAGAAGCGTATCGAGGAGCTCACCGCCAAGCAGGCCGCCATCAAGGATCCGATCATTACGGAGGCCGTCACGCCCGAGGACATCGCCGAAGTCGTGGCCCGCTGGACGGGCATCCCGGTGGCCCGGATGATGGAGAGCGAGAAAGAGAAACTCTTGCGCATGGAAGCCGAACTGCACAAGCGCGTGGTCGGCCAGGACAAGGCCATCGCGGCCGTGTCCGATGCCGTGCGCCGCAGCCGCGCCGGCCTGTCCAACGAGCACCGGCCCATCGGCTCCTTCCTCTTCCTGGGCACCACGGGCGTGGGCAAAACCGAGCTCGCGAAGGCGCTCGCGGAATTCCTCTTCAACGACGAGTCCATGATGACGCGTATCGACATGAGCGAGTACCAGGAGAGCCACACCGTCAGCCGCCTGATCGGCGCGCCTCCGGGATACATCGGCTACGACGAGGGCGGCCAGCTGACCGAGGCTGTGCGGCGCAAGCCCTACTCGGTGGTCCTGCTGGACGAGATCGAGAAGGCGCATCCGGACGTGTTCAACATCCTGCTGCAGGTCCTGGACGACGGCCGTCTGACCGACAACAAGGGCCGCACGGTGGACTTCAAGAATACCATCCTCATCATGACCTCCAACCTCAAGGAGGAGGAGTTGCGCCTGCGCATGCGGCCGGAGTTCCTGAACCGTATCGACGAGATCGTGGTCTTCGACGCGCTGACCCCGGACGACATCTGCCAGATCGTGCGCATCCAGATGGAGATCCTGCGCAAGAAGCTCGAGGTCGAGAACGTGGCCCTCAGCTTCACCCAGGCCTTCGAGGACGACATGGTGGAGAACGGCTACGACCCGGTTTACGGCGCCCGTCCCGTCAAGCGGCTCATCCAGCGCGAACTGGTGAACAAACTCGCCCGCGAGATTCTGGAAGGTAAGGTCCACAAGGATTCCGCCATCGAGGTGGACTGCGTCGACGGACAGACGGTCCTGCGGAACAAATAAAATAAAAGGAGGTGCAAAACTGCACCTCCTTTTATTTTGCGATGACCTAGGATTACTCCGTCGGAGCGTCCTGCTGGATCGGGGCGGCAGGGAACTCGGGCTGGGCGTCCGTAGCCACGTTCTCGATCTGGTCGGTCACATCGATCGCGGCACCGTTGGTCCCGGTGGTGAAGGAAGAGATGATGGACACGGCGAGAATGAAAGCGACGAGGCCCCAGGTGATCTTCTCAAGGGCGTCGGCCGTCTGGCGGACACCGAAGGTCTGGTTGCCGGCCACGAAGTTGCTGGCGAGGCCCTCTCCCTTGCCATTCTGGAGAAGCACCACGATGACGAGCAGGAAGGCGGCGATGACGATCAGCACGGTCAGGATAACAAACAATGCATTCATATTCAGTTCTCTTTTTTGTTTATTTCGTCAATAAGGGCTGCAAAGTAAACACTTTTTTCCGGATATCGCAAAATAAGTTGCGAATAAATGTCGATCGCTTTCTGCGGATAGCCCTGTTCGAGGTAGATGCCGGCGAGCGTCTCGGTGCAGATCGGCTCCTCGTTCTCCGGCTCGACCGGCTCTTCAACGAAGCCTTCCTCGCGCGCCTTGGCGGCGAACTGGGAGAAAATGTTGTCGCTCTCCTTGCGGGCATCCTCGTACTGGTCCTGGGAAAAATAGTCCCCGCCCACGACCACGACGCGGGGTGCGGGCGTGTCGGGGGTCGGCTCCGGAATGAAGCGTTCCACGATCCGGCGGGCATCCTTGTCGGAGAGGTCCGTCTCGCGGCCCCGCCGGACCAGCGGCGTGACGGCCTTGCGTTCGCAAAGGTGCAGTGCCGTCTCGGCGATCTGGCTGTCCGAGAGCGCTCCGGCCTCGGCCATGCGGCGGCACAGCTCCATCCGGGCACCCGCATACCAGGGATATACGGAGACCACGCTGGACAACTCCTCCAGCGTGAGGTTATGTATGTCGGTCACGTTTACCATTGGGCGACGGAAGCATTGAAGATATCTTCGATCAGTTTATCTACGATCTCGGCGCAGAGCGATGACTCCACGGCATCGAGGGAATTGGTGGATTCGTAGTCGGAATAGGCGGAGAAGGTCTTGCCTTCGAAGCTGTCTTCGGGGTACTTGCGGTTGGTGAAGCTGACGCGGACGGTGACGGTCAGACGGTTCTTGGTGGCGATTTCGTCCGCGGAGACGGAGGCGGGCCGCACGTCGTAGCCGATGATTTCGCCCGTGATCTCCAGGTCGCCGTCCTGCTCCACCTGCTCCAGGCGGGTCATCCGGCGGAAGCGCGTGCGCAGGGCCTCGGTGAGGTCGCTGCTCAGCGACGGGTTCACCTTCTCGGCCCGGTACTCGAAATAGTCAATATTAATGGTATCGACGTCGTTCTGGATAGAGGTTCCGGAGAAGGAATAAATGCCGCATGCGCCGAGGATCAGCGCAGCGGAGAGAAGCGGGAATATGCGAGCGAAGAGCCTCATACCTTCTTCCCGTTGGTCTTCCATTCCGCCAGTTTGCGGTAAATCGTACGCTCGGACACGCCCAGCTCTGCGGCGGCGGCCTTGACCTTGCCGCCGTGCTTGGCAAGGGCCCGCTCAATGAGCTCGTCGCCCATCTTGCGGATGGAGATGCCCTCCGGGGCTCCCTCCGGTTCGGAGAGCTGCTCCTCAGGCTCGTCGGAGGCCATTTCCACGTAGTGGGGCAGGGCGGTCGGCATGGCCGGCTGCGCGCTACCGCCCGCCTGGACAATCTCTTTGAGGCGGTCCACCTCCTGCTTGAGGTCGAGGATGGCCTTGACGATCATCTGCTTGTCGCTGTCGGGCATGCTACCGGCGCTCTGGGGCCCGGTGGTGGCGGGCAGCATGGTATCTTTCTCGTCCGGCAGGTAACGCATCAAGGCCGCGGGGCCCAGCTCGATACGCTCGGAACCCGGGGTGACGGGGCGCGACTCGAGGGCGGTCACCGTCTCCGCGACATTCTTGAGCTGGCGGATGTTGCCCGGCCAGCGGTAGGCGGTCAGCAGGGAGATGGCGTCGTGGCTCAGGCTGACCTTGCAGAGGTTGTAGCGCTCGGAGAAATCCGAGGTGAACTTGCGGAACAGCAGATAGATATCGTCTTTGTTGCGCTCGCGCAGGGCGGGCATCTGGATTTGGATGCCGGTCAGCCGGTAGTAGAGGTCCTCGCGGAACTTGCCCGTGGCCACGGCATAGGCCAGGTTCACATTGGTGGCGGCGATCACGCGCACGTCGGTCTTTTCCACCTTGGAAGAGCCGACCTTCATGAATTCGCCGTTCTGCAACACGCGCAGCAGCAGGGCCTGCGTCTCGCGCGGCAGCTCGCCGATCTCGTCGAGGAACAGGGTTCCGCCGTTGGCCTCCTCGAAGTAGCCCTTCCGCTCGCCGATGGCGCCCGTGAAGGCCCCCTTCTCGTGGCCGAACAGTTCGGCGTTGATGGTGCCCTCCGGGATGGCGCCGCAGTTTACGGCAAGGTATTTGCCTGTTTTGCGGCGGCTGAACTGATGGATGATCTGCGGGATGTTTTCCTTGCCCACGCCGCTCTCGCCCGTGATCAGGACCGTCAGGTCCGTAGGGGCTACGGCCACGGCCGTCTCCAGCGCGCGGTTGAGCCCGGCGTCGTTCCCGATGATGTCGAATTTATTTTTGATCCTTTGGAGGTCTTGCATTTCCATAGAGAGCAAAGTTAAGGATTATTTTTTATATTTGTGAACCGAACAACATGAACCACAATAAAACCGTATCTGAAAATGAAGAATATCTTTAAAATTATCCTCCTGTGCGCCGCGGTGGTCGCGGCTGCCTCTTGCTCCAAGTCCCGCGCCGAGCAGATGAAACTGGCCGAGAATGTGCAGATTGCGTGCACCCCCGAAGTCCTGACGCTCGTGGGCGATCAGATCCCCGTGGACCTGACCGTCACCTATCCGGACGGCTATTTCCATCCGAAGGCCATCCTGGAAGTCACCCCCGTGCTCGTGTATGGCGGCGGCGAGGAGCAGAAAGGCCCGACTTTCGTCTATCAGGGCGAGAAGGTGCTTGACAACTTCAAGGTCGTTTACAAGACCGGCGGCACCATCAGCGAGCATTTCGCCTTTAACTACGAGGAGGGCGTCGAGCAGGCTTATCTCGAGCTGCGCGGCGTAGCCCGCTTCAAGGACAAGGAGATCGCGATTCCGGCCGTGAAAGTGGCGGACGGTACCATCGTGACCCAGCTGCTTGCCGAGGCGGAAGGCTACTACAGCTACAAGAAAGACAACTACCAGGCCGTGCTGCACGAGCAGACCGAGGGCCAGGTGATGTATGACTACAACTCCTCCACCATCAAGGGCAGCGAGCTGCGTTCGCAGTCGATCAAGGAACTCCAGGCGGCCCTCGCCGCCATTGAGGCCGATCCCCGCTATACCATCAAGGGTACGAGCGTGGTCGCATATGCATCCCCGGAAGGCGGCCAGGCCTACAACGCCAAGCTCTCCGACCAGCGTGCGGCTTCTGCCGAGAAGGCCTGGAGCAAGGTCACCGGCGACAAGACCGCCCCGGACAATCTCGAGGTCCGCAGCATCGGTCAGGACTGGGAAGGCTTCCGCGAGGCTGTCGCGAAATCCGACATTCAGGACAAGGACCTGATCCTTCGCGTGCTGTCGATGTACAGCGACCCTGCCGTGCGCGAGAGCGAGATCAAGAATATGTCCAAGGTCTATACGGAGATCAACAAGAACGTCTTCCCGGAGCTTCGCCGCGCCCGTTTCATCACGGAGATGGACTACCAGAATTTCTCGGATGAGGAGCTGGTCGAGCTGTCCCGCCAGGCGATCGACGTGCTGGACGAGGAAGGCCTGCTGCGCGTAGCGTCCATCACCACGGATGTGGCCCGCAAGGCTGAACTCTACAACAAGGCTGTCGAGAAATTCGGTTCCGACCGCGCCCGCTTCAACCTGGCTGCCATGGCGCTCGACGACGAGCGTCCGGATGCTGCGGCCCGCCAGCTGGAAGGCATCAAGGACCAGGACGCCGATGTGCTGAACGTCCGGGGCGTCGTGGAGCTGCAGCGCGGCGACCGCAAGGCTGCTGCCGACTGGTTCCGCAAGGCCGGCACCGCTGAGTCCAAGGCCAACCTCGGTCTGATCGACCTGATGGAGGGCCGCTACGAGTCTGCCGCGAAGGCACTCGCCGGCACCAAGGGTGTGAACGGCGCCATCGCCAGCCTGCTCTCCGGCAACCTGGCCGAAGCCGAGGCCCGCGTCACCTGCAAGTGCGCCCACGCTGAGTACGTTCGCGCCATCATCGCCGCCCGCAAGGGCGACGCCGACGGCGTCAAGACGCACCTGGCCAACCTCGAAGCAAAAGACAAGCGGCTCTACGAGCAGTCCCGCAAGGATATCGAGTTCGCGAAGTACAGATAGTTTCCAGGCTTGCCTTTTCCCCGCGGGCGGCCAGCCTTCAGTCATCCCCGACTTGATCGGGGATCTCCTCCCTTCGAGATTCGCCGGCCCAGACCGGCGAATCTCTTTTGCAATCAATATTTTGCGTTTTACGGATTTTTCCGTATATTTGCAGCCCCCAAAAACAGGGGGCTTTTTATAATTTATTTATTAACAATCATTTATGCCAACAATTCAACAATTGGTTCGCAAAGGACGCGAGGTTATCGAAGTCAAGTCGAAATCTCGTGCGTTGGATGCTTGTCCTCAGAAGCGTGGCGTATGCTTGAGAGTCTATACGACGACTCCTAAGAAGCCGAACTCCGCTATGCGTAAGGTCGCGCGTGTACGTCTCACGAATTCTAAAGAGGTCAATGCCTACATTCCGGGCGAGGGTCACAACCTGCAGGAGCACTCCATCGTGCTCGTGCGCGGTGGTCGTGTCAAGGACCTCCCTGGTGTACGTTACCACATCCTCCGCGGTGCTTTGGATACTGCCGGCGTGGAAGGACGGACCCAGTCCCGTTCGCTCTACGGCGCCAAGAGGCCGAAGTAATTGCCGAAGGATGGTTTTAATTTAATTTTTCACAACAATGAGAAAAGCAAAGCCTAAGAAGAGGATTCTACTTCCTGATCCCAAGTTTCACGACACGCAGGTCACCCGCTTCGTGAATAACCTGATGTTGCAGGGGAAGAAGAGTATCGCGTATTCTATTTTTTACGATGCCATTGACATGGTAGGCGAGAAGATGAAAGATTCTGACAAGGCTCCTCTGGATATTTGGAGGAAGGCGCTCGAGAACGTGACCCCGCAGATCGAGGTCAAGTCCCGCCGTATTGGCGGCGCCAACTTCCAGGTGCCTACCGAGTTGCGCCCTGAGCGGAAGGTTTCTCTCTCGATGAAGAATATGATTGCCTTCGCCCGCAAACGCTCCGGCCGCTCGATGGCTGAAAAACTCTGTGCCGAGATTATCGCAGCTTACAACAACGAAGGCGGCGCCTTCAAGCGGAAGGAAGATATGCACAAGATGGCTGAGGCCAACAAGGCCTTCGCCCATTTCCGCTTTTAATTGATTTTTGGTTTAAGTTTGTTAGATGGCTAAGAGAGATCTCAAGTACACGAGGAACATCGGCATCATGGCGCACATCGATGCCGGTAAGACCACCACGTCCGAGCGCATCCTCTACTACACTGGTAAGACTCACAAAATCGGTGAGGTCCATGAAGGTGCAGCTACGATGGACTGGATGGTGCAGGAGCAGGAGCGTGGTATCACCATTACTTCTGCCGCAACCACCGCGTTCTGGCACTACAACGGGGACACGTATCAGATCAACCTGATCGATACTCCGGGCCACGTTGATTTCACTGTGGAGGTCGAACGTTCCCTCCGTGTTTTGGACGGTACTGTCGCAACGTTCTGCGCCGTGGGGCGGGTTCAGCCCCAGTCCGAGACGGTTTGGCGCCAGGCGGACAAGTACCATGTGCCGAAGATTGCCTATGTGAACAAGATGGACCGCGTCGGTGCTGACTTCCTCGCCTGTGTCGAGGAAATCAAGACCAAGCTCGGTGCCACTGCTGTTCCGATCTGCCTCCCGATTGGCTCGGAGGAGAATTTCAAAGGTATTGTTGACCTGATTGCCCGCAAAGCGATCATTTACCGGCCCGGCGACGAGCTGGTGAACTACGACATCCAGGATATCCCCGAGGATATGCAGGATATCGTCGCTCTGTGGCGCGACAAGCTGATTGAGTCCGCCGCCGAGTGCGACGACGCCTTGATGGACAAGTACTTCGAGGCGCCCGAGTCCATTACGGAGGAGGAGCTCATCGCTGCGCTCCGCAAGGGTACGATCGCCATGCAGATTGTTCCTGCATGCTGCGGTTCTTCGTTCAAGAACAAGGGTGTCCAGTTCCTGCTGGACGCCGTCATGCGTTACCTCCCGTCCCCGATCGACATCGGCGAGACGAAGGGTACGAACCTGGCGAACGATCAGGAAATTATGTTGAAGCCCCAGGCTACCGAGCCGTTCTGCGGTCTTGTGTTCAAGATTGCGACCGACCCGTTCGTGGGACGTCTGGCATATATCCGCGTTTATTCCGGACACCTGGATGCCGGTTCCTACGTGCTCAATTCCCGTTCCGGGAAGAAGGAGCGCGTGGCCCGTCTCTACCAGATGCACTCCAACCACCAGAACCCGATCGAGTTCGTGGAGGCCGGAGACATCTGCGCGGCGGTCGGCTTCAAGGATCTCCGCACCGGCGACACGATTTGCGCCGAGGATCACCGCTACTCCCTGGAATCCATGGAATTCCCCGATCCTGTGATCGGTATCGCCGTGGAGCCCAAGACGCAGAAGGACCTCGACAAGCTGGGCGTTGCGCTCAGCAAGCTCGCCGAGGAGGATCCGACCTTTACCGTCAAGTCTGACGCCGACACGGGCCAGACCGTCATCAGCGGTATGGGTGAGCTCCACCTCGACATCATCGTGGACCGTCTGCGCCGCGAGTTCGGCGTCGAGATCAACCAGGGTGCTCCGCAGGTCAACTACAAAGAGGCGATCACCACGTCCTACCAGCACCGTGAGGTGTTCAAGAAGCAGACGGGTGGCCGTGGTAAATTTGCTGACATCATCGTCGAAATCGGTCCCGCCGACGAGGGCGTGCAGGGCCTCCAGTTCGACAACCAGGTCAAGGGCGGCAACGTGCCGAAGGAATTCGTGCCCTGCGTACAGAAGGGCTTCGAGTCCGCGATGGCGAACGGTGTCCTGGCCGGTTACGAGGTGCCTTCCCTGAAGGTCACCCTGCTGGACGGTTCCTTCCACCCGGTGGACTCCGATCAGCTCTCCTTCGAGCTGGCCGCACGTATGGCGTTCCGTCACGCTTGTCCGAAGTGCAAGCCTGTCATCCTGGAGCCCATCATGAACCTCGAGGTTGTGACCCCGGAGGACTACATGGGCGACATCGTGGGCGACCTCAACCGTCGCCGCGGACAGATTGTCGCGATGGATTCGACGTCCAATGGCGCCCGTATCGTGAAGGCCTTCGTGCCCCTCTCCGAGCAGTTCGGCTACGTCACCGTGCTCCGCACCCTGTCTTCAGGCCGTGCCACCAGCACGATGTCGTTCGACCACTACGCCGAGGTCCCGGCCGCCATGGCCAAGGACATCGTGGAGAAGAGCGGTTATCACGTGCCGTCCGACGACGAATAGTATTGAAATGAAAAAAAGCTTTTGATATGAGCCAGAAAATTAGAATCAAACTCAAGTCTTTCGACCATATGCTCGTGGACAAGTCCGCGGCCAAGATTGTCGAGACCGTGAAGTCTACCGGCGCTAAGGTGAATGGCCCCATTCCCCTTCCCACCAACAAGAAGATCTTCACCGTGAACCGCTCCACCTTCGTGAACAAGAAGGCCCGCGAGCAGTTCGAGCTCGACTCCTATCGCCGGCTTCTTGACATCGAGGAGTCCAACGCCAAGACGGTGGACGCTCTGATGAAGCTTGAGCTCCCCTCCGGTGTGGAGGTCGAGATCAAGGTCTGAGCCTGATCGGCATACAGAGTAACGAACATACAGGGCCGTCCCGGTAGGGCGGTCCTGTATTCGGTCCCTTAGCTCAGTTGGTTAGCAGCAGCTGACTCATAATCAGCGGGTCGCAGGTTCAAGTCCTGCAGGGACCACGCGAGCCCGGCCACACGGCCGGGCTTTCGCGTGCCCTGCAGGACTTGAACCGCTTCGCTTATTCAGCGGGGGAGGGATCCCCCGCGGCCCCCTCGGTCGGCCTTCGGCCTCCGAGTTGCCAGTGAAGTCCAGATTCACTGTATGCCTCCGAGTTGCCAAGGCGGACAGGCGCTGCACCGAAGTCACATCATCGGCCGGGCTTTCGCGTGGTCTGGAGGACGCGCTTGTTATCCTATTTTTTGCTATATTTGTAAGTGTGCTTGCACATTGAATTCGTTTGGTGATGCTGGAATTTTTGGACTTTTCCTGGATAGATGTCCTTGACATCTTGATGGTAGCCCTGGTTATCTTCCTGATTTTCAGGTGGATTCGCGGGTCAACTGCCATCAACATTTTCATTGCCATCATCATCGTTCTGCTTGTCCGCGTGATTGCGGCGGCCATTGGCATGAAGATGGTCTCTTCGCTGCTCGGTACCGTCATCGACATGGGTGCCGTGGCGTTGATTGTCATTTTCCAGCCGGAGGTGCGCCGCTTCCTGAACTCCCTGGGCCGCAAGGCCGAGACGACGCTTCAGCGGCCGGGCTTCCTGCAGTGGCTCATTCCCTCCCTGCGTCCCAGCCAGGTGGACGTGAAGGCCCTGCGCGAGATCACGGAGGCCGTTCGGGAGATGGCTGCGCAGAAGCAGGGCGCACTCATCCTCATCCTGCGCCGCAACTCGCTGGATGATATCGTCGCCACCGGCGACGTGGTGGATGCCGAGATCAGCCGCCGCCTGATCATGAATATCTTCTTCAAGAATTCCCCCCTGCACGACGGTGCGATGATCATCTCGGGCAACCGCATCGCCGCGGCCCGCTGCACCCTCCCGATCACGGAGCGCACCGACCTGCCGGCCCGTTACGGCATGCGCCACAAGGCCGCTATCGGCATCTCCGAGCAGTGCGACGCCGACGTCATCGTCGTCAGCGAGGAGACGGGCGGCATCTCGCTCGTGCGCGCCGGACGCATCACTCCGATCGAATCCATCAACACCTTGAACCTGCTGCTCGGAGAGAAGACGGAATGACCCACGCGCGACTGGAAAGCAAACTCGGTTTCGACAAGATCCGCAAGATGATTGCCGACCGCTGCCTGACGGACTACGCCGCCGGGCGGGTGGCCGAAGAGGACTTCTCGACCGACCCCGACATCATCCGCCAGCGGCTCGCCCTGACCGACGAGATGCGCCTGGTGCTGATGTTCGAGGAGAATTTCCCGACCACGGGCTACATCGACGCCATTCCCTTCCTGTCGGCGCTTGAGCGCGACGGCGCCTGCATCGACGTGCTCTCCCTGGGCAAGCTCAAGACCGTGACGGACACGATCCGCCGCGTCCTGCATTTCTTCGGCAGCATCAAGAGCGGGATCTACCCGCAGCTCGAGCGGCTCGCTTCGCCGGTCCGCTCCTTCCCGGAGGTGCAGCGGCGCATCGAGTCCATCCTCGACAAATACGGAGACATCAAGGACTCCGCCTCGGACCACCTTTTCGAGATCCGGCGCGACCTCCGCAGCAAGGAGGCCGCCATCTCCAAGCGCGCCGGGGCCATCCTGCGCCAGGCGCAGGAGGACGGGGTCGTGGACGCCGACGCGGACGTGACCATCCGCGACGGCAAATATCTGATTCCGGTAGGCACCTCCGCCAAGCGCAAGCTGCCCGGCTTCGTGCATGACGTGTCCGCCTCCGGCAAGACCGCCTTCATCGAGCCAGCCGAGATCATCGAGCTGGAGAACGATATCGCAGAGCTTCATTTCGAGGAGGAACGCGAGATCCGCAAGATCCTGCTCGAGTTCACCGACTTCCTGCGTCCCTATCTGCCTGACCTGCTGGGCGGCGCCGCCTTCATCGGCGAGCTGGACTTCCTGATGGCCAAGGCGCAGACGGCCCTCGACTTCGTGGCTGGCATGCCCGTCGTCTCGACCGACGGAAGCCTGTCGCTGCGCAAAGCGCGTCATCCCCTGTTGGAGAAGGCGCTCACGCGCGAAGGGCGCAGCATCGTGCCGCTCACCGTCACGCTGAGCCCGCAGAAGCGCATCCTGCTTATCTCCGGCCCCAACGCCGGCGGCAAGTCCGTCTGCCTCAAGACGGTCGGATTGCTTCAGTATATGTTCCAGTGGGGCATGCTCATCCCCACTTCCGAGAGCTCCGAGCTGCCGGTCTTCGATCGCATCGCCGTGAGCATCGGAGACGACCAGAATCTCGAGGACGACCTGAGTACCTACAGTTCCTTCCTTGCCGACATGCGCGAGCTGCTCGCCGACGCTGACGAGCGGACCCTCGTGCTCATCGACGAATTCGGCTCCGGCACGGAGCCTGCGGCCGGCGGCGCCATCGCCGAAGCGATCCTCGCCGAGCTCGACCGCCGCGGCGTGCGGGGCGTGA
Source organism: Bacteroidales bacterium (assembly GCA_016291185.1). Next base: position 2,887 of record JAEFAI010000002.1, on the reverse strand, counting down.
TCACCACGCACTACACCAACCTCAAACTCTACGCGGCCGGCGCCGACACGCATGTGGTCAACGGCGCCATGCTCTACGACGCGGCGAAGATCGCCCCGATGTTCCAGCTGGAGATCGGCTTGCCCGGCAACTCCTTTGCCTTCGAGCTGGCGCGCAAGATGCGCCTGCCGGAGAGCATCGTCAAGGACGCGGAGACGCGCGCCGGCGAGGAGTTCGTCGGGATCGAACGCAACCTCCGCAAGATCGCGCGCAACCGTCGGGCCCTGGACGAGAAACTCCAGAAGATCAAGCATACCGACAAGGCCCTCGAAGGCATCACGGAGCGCTACGAGAAAGAACTCGAGGACATCCGCCAGCAGAAGAAGGCCATCCTCGACGAGGCCCGGCAGGAAGCCGAAAAGATTGTCAAAGGCGCAGGCAAGCAGGTCGAGAAGACGATCCGCGACATCAAGGAGGCCCAGGCTGAGAAAGAGCAGACCAAGGCCGCGCGTCTGGAGCTTCAGGGCTTCCTGGGGGCGCTTCAGGAGCGCAAGTCCCGGGAGAAGAAGAAGCGCGATGAGTACATCGACCGCAAGCTCGAGCAGCTCAAGAAGCGCAAGAAAGGCGGCGCTGCCGCCGCGGCACCCGAACCTGCCCGGAGCGAAGCGCTCAAGGTGGGCGAGAAGGTCCGCATCAAGGATAACGGCCTCGTGGGCGAAGTGGCCAAGATCAGCAGCAAGTCCGTGACCGTGATCGTGGGAAATATCACCAGCACCATGGCGCCCACGCGCGTGGAGCGCATTTCCTCGAACGAATTCCGCGAAGCGTCCCGCAAAGCTTTCGCCCCGGTGCAGCAGCGGGTGGACAGCGCCATCACGGAGCGTAAGCTCTCCTTCAAGCCGGAGTTGGATGTCCGCGGCGAACGCCTTGCCGACGCCCTCGACATCGTGACCCATTACATTGACGACGCCGTCATGCTCGGCGTCGACTCCGTGCGCATCATCCACGGCAAGGGTACCGGGGTGCTGCGCGAGGAGATCCAGAAATACCTTCGGACCATCCCGGGTCTGACCGTCAGCGACGAAGATGTGCGGACGGGCGGCACCGGCGTAACCGTCGTCAAGCTATGAAAACAGACCGCGCGACCGTAGGCCGCAAAGGCGAAGAGGAGGCAAGCCGCTACCTCACCCGGCTCGGCCACAAGATCCTGGCGCGCAACTGGCGCGGCGGCCATCTCGAGCTGGATATCGTCACCCTCACGGGCCACGAGCTCCACTTCGTGGAAGTGAAGAGCCGTGTGGCGCCGGTGATGGCTGAACCGGAGCGCAACGTGGGCCGCGAAAAGCAGCGGCGCCTGGTTGCCGCGGCGCAGGCTTTCCTGCACGGCAAGGACCGCAAGGACCTTCCTGCCGACCTGGAAGTTTTTTTCGACGTGATGTCGGTGATCTTCTACGGGACAGGCGCAGATTTTGATATAGAATATTACCCCAAAGCTTTTACTCCACTATATGCTTAATAACCATTATTACTGTATAATCATGGCCGGCGGCATCGGTTCCCGCTTCTGGCCCATCAGTCGCGCTGACCAGCCCAAGCAGTTCCTCGACTTCAGCATCCAGGGCCGCTCCTTCCTGCGCCGCACCTACGACCGTATGAAGGTCGTCATCCCCGAGGAGAATATTCTCGTGGTGAGCCTGGAGCGCTATCAGGACCAGGTCCGCGCCCATCTTCCGGAGCTCCCGGAGAAGAACCTGCTGCTGGAACCTTACAACCGCAACACCGCTCCCTGTATTGCTTTCGCGACCTATGCGATCCTGCAGCGCGACCCGGACGCCGTCACCGTGGTGACGCCTTCCGACCACGCCATCGCCCGCCACGACGTGTTCAACAAGACCCTGCTCGAGGCCCTCGAATACGCTTCCGGCAGCAATGCGCTCATCACCCTGGGCGTCGTTCCCACGCGTGCGGATTCCAATTTTGGCTATATTCAGATGGCGGGTAAGGCCGAGAACGGCCGTCCCGTCAAGATCAAGACCTTTACCGAGAAGCCCGACGCCGACCTCGCCCGCGTCTTCGTGGAGACGAAGGAATTCCTCTGGAACTCCGGTATCTTCGTCTGGCGTGCGGATGCGATCCGGCAGGCGCTGGAAAAGTACGATCCCGAGATCACCAGCCTCTGGACCGGCTGGAACGAGGCCCTCGGCACCGACGGCCAGCAGGCCTTCGTGGATCGCATCTACACCGATATGCCCCGCATCTCCATCGACTACGCCGTGATGGAGAAGACGGACAATGCCTGGGTGTATCCCGCGGAGTTCCGCTGGGCGGATATCGGTAACTGGGAGTCTCTCTACGAGTATCTTGCCTACCACGACGAGCGTGGCAATGCGCTTAACCGCACGGCCCGCCGCCTGCTTGTCGACAGTTCCGACAACATCGTCTATTCCACCCGGGACGACAAGCTCTTGGCGATCCGCGGGATGGAGGACTTTATCGTCATCGATACCGAGGACGTGTTGATGATCTGTCCGCGCGACGAGCAGAAGCTCAAGGACTTCCTTTCCCGCCTCGCCATGCCCGAGTACGAGGAGTACCGCTAGTAGTTTTCGTCATCCATAACGCCCGCGCACGGCAAGCCCGTCTCATCGTCATTCGCCGGCTCCGACCGGCGAATCTCTTTTGTGTTTGTCAGGATGAAAAGATTGTAAATCAACTATTTGTAATTTGAGAAAAATGTCGTATCTTTGCAGCCCGCAAAAATGCGCGGAAACTTATAAAGTGTTTATAAACAATTAATTAACAAACCAATGCCTGGATTAATTGGAAAGAAAATCGGAATGACTTCCGTTTTCGGTGCCGACGGTAAGAACATACCGTGCACCGTTATCGAGGCTGGTCCGTGCGTCGT
>JAEFAI010000050.1 GCA_016291185.1 Bacteroidales bacterium | reverse complement strand
CGGATGGAATCGAGATAGAAAGCACGGTCCGCCTCGGCGATAGCGTTGACGTCGGCTGCCAGGGCAATCTGGTCAGCGCGCTGCTCGGCCTTCTTGTTGTGGAGGGCCGTCACCGCGGTGAAAGACAACTGCCAGAGGCAGGCGAGCAGGAGGCAGATCGTGACGAATCTGATAGCACCTTTGCTTTGCATGATTATGGTAAATTAAATATAATTCACTAAATAGTCCGCAAAGTTAGTATTTTTTCAAAAACAAAGAAACTTTAAGCGCTATATTTTATATTTGATAGGATTTTACGCGTAGCTGTGCACGCCGCCCAGGAACAAATTCACCCCGAAATACGTGACCAGCACCGCCACGAAGGCGAGGATGCAGTACAGGTGGAAGAACTTGGGCCTGCGCATGACGGGCAGCACGTCGCCGTGCAGGGCGAAAGAATAGATCAGCAACGTGACCAGCGCCCAGGTCTCCTTCGGATCCCAGGCCCAGTAGTTACCCCAGGAAATATTGGCCCAGACGGCCCCCAGGAAGGTCCCGAGCGCCAGCAGGAACACGGCCGGCAGCAGCACGGCCCGGGCGATGAGCGAGAGGCGCTCCGACGCCTTTTCGCGCAGGCACAGGCCCACGATGCCGGTCAGCGCCAGCAGGCTGAAGATGGAGTAGCACACCATCATCGGGATCACGTGGATATAGAGCATCGGTGAGCGCAGCACCGGCATCAGATGTCCCTTCGGGAAAGCCCCCAGCAGCCAGGCGACAAGCAGGCCCGCGCCGACGACGCACAACACGACGGTCCAGCCTTTCCGGCCGCGGCCGGACTCCCGGTTCGGGCGCAGCGCGCGAAGCGTCTGCCGGTAGGCCGAATCCCGCTCGAAAAAGAAGCCGATCATCGACAGCGCGAGCAACAGGTAGCCGGCGTAGGTGATGCCCACGCCCCAGGGGTCGTGACTCACGGCCAGAATGCTGCCCTGCAGGTCCTCGTCGTAGTCCGCCTGGTAGAAGCGGTAGCCGTCGCGCTTCAGAATATGATTCATGGAGATGGTAGCGGATTGAGATTCGCCGGTCGAGCCGGCGAATGACGACAGGGTAAGCTCCGAGATATAGTCCGCGACATGGCGGGTTCCGGGGTCATATTCGATACGGAACTCCTTGAGCTCCAGTGCGAACGGCAGCTCGAGCGAGGAGCCGTCCTCCAGCTCGACGCTCGCCGTCGGTTCGCCCTTGCGCAGGTGAATACTGCCGCTCTGGCCGCTCAGGTGCGTCACCAGCGCGCCGACCAGAATCAGCACGAAGGCAGCGTGCATCGCCAGCGTAGCTGGGCGTCTGAAGCCGATCTGGCGGACAAGCAGCGCCAGGCCGGAGACGGCCGCCACGGCCCAAAAAGCGAAGAAAACGGGGTGATGGTAAATCAGCGCCTGCGCCGTCTCGGCGCCGCGCAGCTTCTCGATCACGGAGGCGGCCATCATCATCGCGATGAGGGTCGCCATCGAGCCGTAGCTCAAGTACTTGAGTGTCTTAGATTGCATCGATGAATTCCACTACTGCGTCGCGGTCTTCCTTGGAGAGGTAGAAGAACTTCTCCGTGGCGCCGTACGCGTCACTTTTCTTACTATAACCGTGCCACATGATGGCCTCGATCACGTTGCGCGCGCGGTTGTCGTGCAGGCGGTCTTCGGCGCCGGTGTTGGCCTTGGACAGGCCGCGTCCCCAGAGCGGCGTGGTGCGGCACCAGCTGCCGTGGATGCCGTTTTTCATGTAGAGCCGGTGCTGGATCATATCCGTGTACGGGAAAATCTTCTGGTTCTCGTAGCGCGGCAGCGGCTTGCCGTCCAGGATGGCCGGCTCCCAGTAGTTGTCCTCCTTGGTCTCCCAGGAGGGGCGGTGGCAGCTGGCGCAGCCGATCTGCTTGAAGACCTCCTTGCCCCGCTGGACGCTCTCGCGGTTGAGGTCGCGGGCGCGCGGGATCGAGAGCCCGCGGTGCCAGACCAGGAAATTGTAATACTGCTCGTCGCCCATCTCGGGCGAGAAATTGTGCCAGGCGTTGTCGAACTGGTTCATGGACGGGTCCAGCAGGTTCAGCACGGCCTCCGCGATGCCTTCCGGCGTGCCGTCGGCGTAGTAAGGCGAGGACGGGTCGGCCTGGATGGCCGCGATCACGTCCGCATTCTCCGACATCGCCTTGGCCCAGGCCTTGGTGGTGTATAGGTATGGCCGGTCGGCGCGGCTGACGTTGGTGATGTTCCAGATGGCGTTGGCGCCGGCGCCGTCCTGCAGGGAGGCGCGCGTCATCGCGTAGGTGAAGCGCTTGAGCTTCTTCGTCCCGGCGGGCGCCGGGGTGCCGTCAGCGAACTGCCCCTCGGCGAGCGAATACCACGCCGTGGCGGCGAAATCGTTCGCCTCCTTGTCCCAGAACGAAGGATTCAGCTCCACGAAGCGCGCCTCGGACTGGTACTGGGCCTTGATATCCTCCTCCGGGATGGCGTCGAGCAGACCCGTGCCGATGATGCCGATGGTGGACTCGAGGCGGAAGGCGACAGCCTGGTTGCCGGTCTCGTAGGGGGTCGGACTGGTGTTGAAGGCGCTGCGCGGAATGGTCACCTCCGGATAGATCAGTTCATATTTCTCCCCGTCCGGGAAGGACAGCGGAAGCCCGCTCTCCATCTCGCTGACCTTGAGCCAATTGATCATGATCTGCTCCTCGTCGATTGGCGGCAGGAAGGGGGCCGTCGCCTTGGTCTGCGGCATGCCCGTCACTTCGGATACATACGGGCCGTCATCGCTGTTGGCCCCGTCCACCGGGTGGTAGATGACCAGCAGGTAGCCGTTGCCATAGCCGGCGCGGTAGTACTGCTGGCGCTTGCCGTGGCCGTAGCCGGGGTGGCAGTCCAGGCAGGACGTGCGCAGGTAGGCCGGGCCAAGGCCCTTGAAGGGGGCGGTGTTGATGGTGAAATTACGTTCGAATGCCGCCTCGCCGAGGTTGAAGGCGGTCATCAGGCCCTGCTCCGACGTGGCGGGTGTCTCGTCTTCGTAGCAGCCCTCGGTGACATTCAGGGTCGTGCCCAGGCGTCCGGCGGGATACCATTCATCTTCCGTAAAATTGCCTACGGCCTGGCCCACATACTTGGCGTCAGACTCGCGTTTCGGCTCGAAACGGGAGGCATAGTTATCAGGGCCGCAGCCTGACACGATCAGTGCCAGGCTGCCCCACAGAAGGATCTGTTTGGATCGTTTCATAGATGGAATACGTAATATTACTGGCGCAGGATCCAGTCTGCGGCTTTATTCAGTTCTTCGTCAAGACCGCTGATCGCGTCCATCGCCGTCTGCACGGAGGCGTCGGTGTAGATGTCCACGAAGGCGCCCTTCTGCTGGCACGCCTTCAGCGCGGCGACCGAGGCCTCGAGCGCGCTCTGGATGGCGCCGGCGCCGTTGTAGCCCGCCTCGCGGAAGAAGCTCATCAGCGAGTGCGGCTGGGCGGACGTGGCGCCGGCGGCGCCGTAGAGGCTGTATTGGATACTGAGAATGTTGTCGATGAAATCCTGGAAGGACTTCTTGCTGTACGGGGACTCGATGTAGTTGACGTCCTCGCCGGAGTGGGCGTTGCCCATCTTCACGTCGGCCACCTCGGCGCAGATGTTCGAGCAGCCGGCGATCAGGATGGAAGACATGGCGCTCTGCCAGGTGGCGTAGGAGCTGCCCGCTGCGGCGGCGCCGAGCAGGTTCTCGCCGTAAGTGAGGTCGGAACCGGTCACGGACACGGGAACCTCCAGCTCCTCGCAACGCTCGGCGTAGGCTGCCGGAGCGGCGGGGTTCCAGGACACGCACAGGCGGTAGCAGTTGTCGCGCAGGTCGCCGGCCACGGCTGCCGCATAGACGAGCTCCTGTGCGCCGGTCACGGTTTTGCCGGCGAAGGCTTCGTGGTCTTCGTTGGCCTTGAGCTGGGCCACCGTCCGGTTTTTGCCGTCGCGGAAGAGGACGAATTCGATTCCGTGGAAACCGAGTAGCTCCTGACCCAGCTTGGCAGCGGCGTAGCCGATGCCGTCTTCGCCCGCCAGGGCGGCCACTTTCTCGGCATTGGCGAGCTCGGTGGCGAGGCCGTCCGCGTCGAGCGGCCAGGTGTCGATGTGCGGATCGATGCCGAAGTCGGAAGCGGCGCCGAACAGGAAGGCCTCGGATTCCTCCCAGCTCTGGCGGGCCTGGAGGAACTTGGCGCAGATGTCATCGATCTGGTTCTGGGTGAGTTTATCGACCCCGCCTTCCGCGGCCGCGGAGAGCAGGTCGTACAGCTCGCCGGTCTCGCGGGCCAGGTCACCGTAGGTGGCGTAGATCACGTTCGGAACGTATTGCTCCGCGATTTTCTTCATTTCCTGCTCGTTGGCGGTCAGCCCGCCGAGCGAGTTGTTCTTCTCGCCGCAAGCGACGGCGGCGAGGCAGAGTGCGATAAGAAGGAACTTTTTCATATGCAAAATTTTAATGATTATCGGGTGAAGAATCCCATGTAGGCGATGCCGACCGAAACCGACGGCTCGTTGTTGTACTGGGCCGGCAGGAAACGGTGTGCGTATTCCGCCTTCACGGCAATCTGCGGGATGGGCAGCCAGTTGAAGCCGACCGCGATGCGGTGCCGGTTGGTGTAGGGGTAATCCGGCTGGTCGGCGGCCGGGATGTAGGAGTCATAATACTCGTAGCGGCCGAACAGGTAAAGCTTCTGCTCCGCGTCGGCGCGGCAGAGGTGTAGGATGTCATAACCTGCCTCCAGGCCCGCCGCAAAGGCATTCTGGCCCACCGGCGTCTTGCGGTAAGGGGCGTTGTTGGAGCTGAGGTTGCGCTTGACGGTGCTGATGGTGGCCGCATCGCTGACGAAGCCCCAGTCGGCGTTGCCGCGCACGGTCAGGAACTTGCCCGTGTAGGCAAAGTCGAACGCACCGATCAGCGTGTGGCCTTTGACGCTTGCGTAGCGGGTGTTCCACATGTCGTTCGGGTAGGAATTATGCATCCCCTGGCCGTAGTAGCCGCTCAGGCTGACGCGCAGGTTCTGCACAGAGAAATTGTCGATGCGGGCGGCGAAGCCCAGGCGGTTGGCCACCTTGAACTCGTAGGGCGAGCCCGCGCCGTGCTTCACGAAGTTGTCGCGGTCGTACATGAAGGCGTCCAGACCGGCGACGACGAGCGCTTCGTAGCGCCAGTCGCCGGCGCGGCCCCACAGGCTGATGCCGGTGTCGTGCCAGGTCGAGGGGAGGATGGTGAATTCGCCCTCCGGGCGATATACAGTAAAGAAATTGAGCGGCTCGTGCGCGTTGTTCAGACCGCCCACCGGCACCACGATGTGGCCGATGCGGACGTTGAACTGCGGCGCGAAACTCTTCTGGAGCCAGAACTGCTCCAGCTCCACCTCGCCGCCTTTCTCGATTTCCGTCTCCCATTCGCCGGCCTCGGTGTACTCTTTCTCCACGGCGGAGCCGGTGCCGGTGTGCTCGAATTCGATTTCGGTCTGCAGGGTCCAGCCCTTGCCGAAGTCGTAGCCGAGGTAGATCACGGCGTGCGGAATGTCGAAGCGGCCGTGCGAGGGATCATTCTTATAATCAGTGGGATGCGAATAGCGATAGACGTTGTCGCTGTAGAAATTGCGGGTCAGGGCTACTTCGCCGTAGCCCCCGACGGTCAGGCGGCCGCCCCGCTCCGGAGCCACCTGGGCGGACAGCGACGTCCCCGCGAGCAAGGCTCCCAAAACAACCAGTACACTACTTTTCATAACCAAACTAGCCGAAAGGCAGTGCAAAGTTACCGCTGCCTGGCAGGTTGGTCAATCCCATTATTTGGTGAAAGTGTGTATCCTCATAAATGGGGATATCGGAGCGCTAACTGTGGCGGTTACCGTCCTTGATGAGGCCCTCCACGGCGACGTTCAACTCGCTCTCGTGCAGCAGCTCCCGGACGTCGAAGTGCAGGCGGAAGCGCCAGTGGTGGTGCGGATCGGCGGGCTGGTTGATGCGCTCGGCCATCCGGTCTGCGCGGCGCACCCCTTTGTCCAGGGCCAGCCAGTCCTGCAGCGGGAAGATGGCGAGCATCGACGGCGAATTCAGGAACTCGCCCAGCATGCGCTTCACTTCCCAGGGCTCCGGATCGTGCTCGCACTGCATGCGCAGCGTGTCGCAGTCGTGGCTGGAGGTGGCGCAGACGGACAGGTATTTCCATTCGCCCTCATGCTCCATGCCGCGCATCTTCAGCGAGAGAATTTTCTCGTGGTCCATCACGCCCGGGACGCAGTCCGGCACCATGCCGAGATCCTCGCCGCAGGCGAGCATGCCCGTGGCGCCCAGCAGCTCGGGGAGCTTGCGCTCCGCGTTGCGGCGCCAGAACTCGTCGTGGCGGTGGTAGAAGAAGTCGTTGTAGAGCGCGCCGAAGCGTTCCTGCTGCCACTGCGGCAGGCTCGCGGAGGCGGGCGCGATCAGCGGCTGGTACATGCCCGGATGCCGCGGATCGGGATGGAAGAGGCCCTCCAGAGGAAGGTGCAGCGCGTAGAGCTCCTCCGGAGAATAAGGCAGCGCCGGGTTGAAATGGCCCATCTGCCCGGAACTGAATTCCTTGGGGATCTCCCAGATGCGGAAGAACCCGAGGATATGGTCGATGCGGAACGCGTCGAAGAAGCGGCTCATCTTGCGCAGACGCGCCTTCCACCAGGCGTAGTCGTCCTTTGCCATCTCCTCCCAGTTATAGGTCGGGAAGCCCCAGTTCTGCCCGTCCGTGCTGAAGTAGTCGGGCGGAGCGCCGGTCGAAGAGTCGAGGTTGAAGAGTTCCGGATGCCAGTAGGCCTCGGCGCTGTCGGCGCTCACGCCGATGGGCAGGTCGCCCTTCAGCGAGACGCCTTTGGCGCGCGCGTAGTCCACTTCTTCGCAGAACTGCTTGTCCAGGTGGTACTGCATCCAGCAGTAGTATTCCGGCTCGCGCTTGTCGCGCCGGGCACAGAATTCCGCGTATTCCGGCAGCCAGGCGGCGTTCTCTTTTACGAATTTCTTATAGGCGGCGGAGGCGCAATCCTTGGCACCGCGCGCCTCGAAGGCCTGGCGGATGTAGGCCATCTTGGCTTTGAAAACTTTCGGGTAATCAATCTCCGGCAGGGCGTTCAGCTCGGCCTGCCCGCGCTTAAAAGCGGCGTCGGCCTTGATGCCGAGGTCCTGCAGGTGGATATAGAGCGGGTGCAGCGCGAAGCTCGAGACCGGGCTGTAGGGGTAGGAATCCTCCCAGCCGCCCTTGCGGGTGGTGTCGTTGACCGGCAGCAGCTGCAGGATGCACTGCCCCGTGGCGGCGGCCCAGTTCACCAGGGGCCGCAGGTCGCGGAATTCGCCGATGCCGAAATCGTCGGCAGTGCGCAGGGAGAAAATCGGAATCGCCGTGCCCGCTCCGCGGAAACCGGGCCGGTCGAACATCGTGGCCTGGTGCTCGCGCGGGAAGGGGCAGCCCGCGACCGGGCAGTCGATCCAGCGGTCCTGGATCATTCGCGCCGCGCGGGCGCTGTGGTGGCTCCACTCCGTGCGGACGATCAGGCCGTCGCGCATCACGACATAGGTGTAGTCCTTAAGAGCTGCGGCGGGACAGTCCGGGACGGAGACGCTCCAGATCGCGCCCTCGCCCCACTCCATGGGGTATTTCTTATCTAAAAGCACCAGCGCGAGGCTCTCGCCCCACGCCGTCCGGTACTCTATTTTGAAGGTAACTGTCATAGTCTTTTTGATGGGATTTCCGGGTTGGGCCCGGAAATGGTGGCACCCGTCATTCGCCGGCGCTGACCGGCGAATCTCCTACAGCTTGTAGTACGAACCGAGAATGGCCGCAAACCAGCTCGGCGGCAGGAGCTTCTTGAGCGTCACGGAGAGGCGCTGCTCCAGCGTGGAGATGATGTAGTGGTAGCGCGGCTTCTTCTTGCGGACGATCTTCGCAATCTTCCCCGCCAGGTAGTCGGGCTTCAGGCCCGTGGTCTCGTCCTTCTCGATGCTCGCGAGCGATTTCGCGTAGGACTTGTAGATCTCGTATGCCTTCGGATCGGCCACGCTCTTGCGCTGCGCGGTGAAGGAGGTGGCGAAGTCGCCGGGCTCGATCACGACTACCTGAATGCCGAAGGCTTTCGTCTCCAGGCGAAGCGCCTCGCAGTAGCCCTCGATGGCGAATTTCGACGCGGAATAGAGCCCTTGGAACGGAAGGCCCATCAGGCCGCCGATCGAGCTGAAACAGAGAATCTTTCCCCCACCCTGCTGCCGCATCACCGGCAGTACGTAGTGCAGGAAACGGACCATCCCCATCCAGTTCACGTCCATCTGGCGCTGTGCGTCCTCCAGCGAGGAGAACTCCAGCGGCCCGCCGATGCCCATGCCGGCGTTGTTGATGAACACATCGATGCGCCCTTCGGCGTCAACGACCTGCTTCACCGCCGCCTCACACTCCTCGGCTTTCTGGGCGTCGGCCCGGATGTAGGTGACGCCGGGCAGGAAGTCCGTCGCCTTGCGGTGCGTGCCGTAAACCTTGTGGCCGTCAGCGCTGAGGCGAGCGGCCATCGCCTTGCCGAAGCCGGAGGTGATGCCGGTGATGAGGATGACCATTAAATACTATTTGATGATGTCGAGTTCGCGGAAGATCTTCGAGAGCTTCTCGACGGCCTCGTCCACCTGCTCGGTGGTGTGGGTGGCCATCAGGGCGAAGCGGATCAGCACATCGTTCTCAGGCACGGCCGGGGCGATCACCGGGGTGATGAACACGCCGGCCTTGTAGGCCATCGGGACGATGGTCATGGCCTTGATGGTGTCGCGCACGAAGAGCGGGATGATCGGGCTCTGCGTGTGGCCGGTGTCGAAGCCCGCCTTCTTGAAGGCCTCCTGCGCGTAGCGCGTGACCTTCCAGAGGTTCTCGCGGCGCTCCGGCTCTTCGATCATGATATCCAGGGCCTTGCTGGCGGCGGCCACGGCGGCCGGGGTCATGGAGGCGCTGAAGATCAGCGAACGGGAGTTATGCTTGAGATAGTCGATGACATCGTTGTCGCCGGCGATGAAGCCGCCCAGCGAGCCAAAGCTCTTGGAGAAGGTGCCCATGATGAGGTCGGTCTCATTGGTCAGGCCGAAGTGGCTGGCGGTACCGGAACCGTTCTCTCCGATCACGCCGAGGCCGTGGGCGTCGTCCACCATCACGGAAGCTTTGTATTTCTTGGCCAGCGCCACGATCTCGGGCAGCGGGGCGATGTCGCCTTCCATCGAGTACACGCCGTCCACCACGATGAGCTTCGGGGCGTTGCGCGGGGTGAGCCAGAGCTTCTTCTCGAGGTCGGCCATGTCGTTGTGGCGGAACTTGCGCACCTCGCTGAAGCTCAGGCGGCTACCGTCGATGATGCAGGCGTGGTCCAGGGCGTCCAGGAAGATGTATCCGCCGCGGAAACCGAGGCAGCCCACGACACCCAGGTTCACCTGGAAGCCGGTGCTGTAGGTCACGGCCGCTTCCTTGCCCACGAACTTTGCCAGCTTCGCCTCCAGCTCCTCGTGGATGTCGAGGGTGCCGTTGAGGAAGCGGCTGCCGGAGCAGCTGGTGCCATATTTTTCTATTGCTTTGATGGCGGCCTCCTTGAGACGGGGGTCGTCGGAAAGTCCGAGATAGGAGTTGGAGCCAAACATCAGGACCTTGCTGCCGTCAGCCATGGTGACGAGCGGATCCTGACCGGAGGAAATCGGGCGATAATAAGGGTAAATTCCGTTGGCCCGTGCCTCAGCTGCACGCGTGTCCTTGCTGCAGAGCTCGTTCAAAATCTTTTTCATTCGTACGGTTTATTTTAGTACAACATGCAAATATACACATTTTCTCGTTAATTATTCCATGGCAGCGGCCACAAGCGCGGCGGTGGACCAGGCTGCCTGCAAATTGAACCCGCCCGTGACGGCGTCCACGTCCAGTGCCTCCCCGGCGAAGAAGAGCCCGGGGCAGACCTTCGATTCCAGCGTATTCAGGTTCACCCCCGACAGTGCTACGCCGCCGCAGGTGACGAATTCTTCCTTGAAGCGGGCGCGGCCGGCGACGGGATAGGCGTCGGCGGTCAGCGTAGCCGCGAGCCGCGCCGCGCCCTTGCTGCCGAGTTCGGCCCAGCGCAGGTCCTCGCGCAGC
>JAEFAI010000049.1 GCA_016291185.1 Bacteroidales bacterium | reverse complement strand
CTGCGTGCGGTCGAACGGAGGCGTCGCGATACGCACGTTGAGCTTGATGATGCCCTTCTCGCCCGGGTAGGAAGCCATGGAGTAGGCGCGGATGGTCGGAACCTCGTTCTTGAACTTGAGCGGGGTGATGCCGAACTTGTCCCAGTCGCCCTTGTAGATGTCGGCCACGCCCATGTCGGAGAAGTCGGCCTCGTAGGCGGGGATGTCGATCTGGATGTACTCGCCGCTCTTGAACTCGAGCTCTTCGCCCTCGGGGAGCTTGACGGTGAATTCCTTGATGAACGTGGCGACGTTCTCGTTGGAGATCACCTCGCACTCGAGTTTCTTGACGGACAGGGCGGATTCGGCCACCTGGATCTTGAGGTTGTCCTTGACCTTGACCTGGCAGCCCAGGCGCCAGCCGTCCTTGATCTGCTTGCGGTTGAAGAAGCCGGTCTCGGTCGGGAGGATCTCGCCGCCGCCCTCGAGCACCTGGACCTTGCACTGGCCGCAGTTGGCCTTGCCGCCGCAGGCGGAGGGGAGGAAGATCTTCTGCTCGGCAAGCGTGTTCATCAGCGAGTTGCCGGGATTGACCTTGAGGGTTTTCTTACCGTTGTTGATATCGATGTCGACCGTGCCGGTCGGGGTGATCTTGGCCTTGACGTAGAGCAGCAAGACCACCAGCAGCAAGGTCAGGATGACGATGACTGCGATAGAAGCGATTATTGTAGGTGTCATTGCGTGCTCCTCCTAAAGCTGGATACCCATAAAGATCATGAATGCCATACCCATCAGGCCCACCGTGATGAAGGTGATGCCGACGCCCTTGAGCGGGGCGGGGACGTTGCTGTAGGACAGCTTCTCCCGGATGGCGGCGAGGCTGACGATGGCGAGGTACCAGCCGAGGCCGGAACCGAGGCCATAGACGAGCGGCTCGCCGAAGGTCGCGAAATCACGCTGCTGCATGAAGAGCGAACCGCCCAGGATGGCGCAGTTCACGGCGATCAGCGGCAGGAAGATACCGAGCGAGGAGTACAGCGAAGGAAGGAACTTCTCCACGAACATCTCGACCAGCTGCACGAAGGCGGCGATCACGGCGATGAAGAGGATGAAGCTCAGGAAGCTCAGGTCCACCGATGCGAACTGGGGGCCCAGCCAGCTCAGTGCGCCGGGCTGGAGCACGAACTTGTTGAGGGCCCAGTTGATGGGCAGGGTGAAGAAGAGGACGAAGATCACAGCGAGGCCCAGGCCATTGGCTGTCTTCACGTTCTTCGATACCGCCAGGTATGAGCACATACCCAGGAAGTATGCGAAGATCATATTGTCAACGAAGATTGACTTGACGAATAAGCTTACGTATTCCATAGGGCGACGCGATTATTTCTCCTGAAGGTCCTTGTCGCAGGCGCGGTGTACCCAGATGATGCATCCGAGCAGGATCAGCGCGAACGGCGGCAGGATCACGAGGTTGTTGGGAATATAGCCGGCAGGCAGGACCTGCAGGCCGAACAGGGTGCCGCTTCCGAGAAGCTCGCGGAAGAAGGCGACGATGATCAGGATGAGGCCGTAGCCCACACCGTTGGCCAGACCGTCCAGCAGGGAAGGGATGGGCTTGTTGCCGAGGGCGAAAGCCTCGATGCGGCCCATCACGATACAGTTGGTGATGATCAGACCGATATAAACGGAGAGTTGCTTGTCGATGGCGTAGGTGCCTTCGCCGGCCTTGAGGACCTGATCCACGAGGATCACCATCATGGCAACGACGACGAGCTGCACGATGATACGCACGCGCATCGGGATGCTGTTGCGAAGCAGCGAGCAGACCAGGCTGGAGAGGCCCGTGACGAGGGTCACGGAGATGGCCATCACCAGGGCGCCCTTGAGCTGCACCGTAACGGCCAGCGAAGAGCAGATACCGAGGATGAGGACGGTAATCGGGTTCCCCTTCAGGATCGGATTGAGGATGGTTTCTTTAAGCTTCTTATCCATAATTATTCCTCCTCTTCTTCGTTAGTAGTGGTAATTGCGTGCTCCTCGAGCATGCCGAAGAAAGCACCCAGACCGAAGTGCTCCTCGTAAGCCTTGAACCAGACGTTCAGTGCCTCGTTCAGACCCTTGGAGGTCATCGTGGCGCCGGTGATGGCGTCCACGGCGTTCTCGGCGCCGGTTGCTTCGGCGTTTTTCTCAAGACGGAAGGCGGGCTCTTCGCCCCACTCGACCTTCTTGCCGATGAACTTCTCGCGGAACCAGGCTTCGTCCTTGATCTTGGCGCCGAGACCCGGGGTCTCGGACTCATGGTCGAAGTAGGCGCCGGCGATGGTGCGGCAGTCCGGCTGGAAGGCGACATAGCCCCAGATCGGGCCCCAGAGGCCGGCTCCGTAGATCGGCATCACGGCGATACCGCTCTTGAAGACATAGACGGGAAGCGTCACGTCGGCGCTGTCCTTGATGGCCTTGTTCTGCGGCTTGAGGTTGTCCACCAGCTCGATGTTGCCCTTGTCAATGGACAGGGTGCCGTTCTGCTTGCCGTCCAGGCCGATGGTGTAGGCCTGGTCGATGTTGTCGGCGTAGAGCTGCAGGACATCGGCGTTTTTGGTGGCGTAGAGTTCTTCCGTGGACTTGATACCGGCCGCGGACATCATCTGGCGCAGGGTTTCCGCCTTGGCGTTGGCACTCTGCGAGGGCTTGAGCTTCATGGCCGTGAAAGCCAGGACAGCAGCCACGACTACGACCACGAGGGTGGTGTAGATGACAGTATATGCGTTGCTATTGGTATTCATACGGCTAGGCGGTTTTGAGTTTCTTTTCCCGACGGGAAATGTGCGTGCTGACAACGATGTGGTCGATCAGCGGAGCGAAGATGTTGCAAAGCAGGATGGCGAGCATCATACCCTCGGCGTAGCCCGGGTTGAAGAGGCGCACGGTGACACAGAGGGCGCCGATCAGGAAGCCGTAGATCCACTTGCCGCACTCGGTCTGGGCGGAGGTCACCGGGTCGGTTGCCATGAAGACGATACCGAAGGCGAAGCCGCCGTAGAGGAGCTGCATGTAGCAGGGGATCGTGGTGATGCCGGCCAGGTCGCCGATGCCGCCCACGAAGAGGACACCGAGGATGCCGCTGAGCATGATCTTCCAGCTGGCGATGCCGGTCCAGATGAGGATGATGGCACCGAGCAGGATGGCGATGACGGAAGTCTCGCCGACAGATCCCGGAACCGTACCGATGAAGAGATCCCAGAAACCGGTGCCGTACTGCGCGGAAGCGCCGTCCAGTGCGAGCGGGGTGGCGCCGGTGAAGCCGTCCACGAGCTGCTCGGTCGGTTTGTAGTGGATCCAGCAGTTGGAGCCGGACATGTAGTTCGGGTAGGAGAAGAAGAGGAAGGCGCGCGTCAGGATCGCCGGGTTGACGATGTTCATACCCGTGCCGCCGAAGACCTCCTTGCCGAAGATGACGGCGAACGCGACGGCGACGCCGAGCATCCACAGGGGGATGTCCACCGGGACGATGAGGGGAATGAAGAAACCGGACACGAGGTAGCCCTCGCTCACTTCTTCGCCGCGAATCTGGCAGGAGGCGAACTCGATGCCCAGACCCACGATGTAGGAGACCAGGTAGAGGGGCAGGACCCGAAGGAATCCGTACCACCAGTTACCGAGGATGTTGAGGCGGAGGTCACCCACCGCCAGGCCGTGCTGATAACCGACGTTCCACATGCCGAAGAGGGCTGCGGGCACGGCGGCGATCACCACGAGGATGAGGATGCGCTTGAGATCGATGGCGTCACGGACGTGGGAACCCTTCTTGGTGACGGTCCCCGGCACGTGCAGGAAAGTCTCAAAAGCGTCAACCGTAGAGTGCAGCCAGTAAAGTTTGCCGCCTTTTTCGAAAATACTGTTCATACTTTTAAGCCATTTCCTTGAGCATCAGGTTGATGCCCTGTTCGATCATTGCCTGGATATTATTCTTGCTCGGATCGACGAACTCGCAGGTGGCGAGATCCTCGGGGAGCACTTCGTAGATGCCGAACTTCTCCATCTTCTCGATGTCGCCCGCGAGGCAGGCCTTGGCGAGGAAGACAGGGTAGAGGTCCATCGGGAGGACCTTGGCATAGTAGCCGTCGTTCATCAGGAACGCGCGGGGACCGCCGTGCAGGTTGGTGCTCATGGCGTACTTCTTCTTCGGCAGGAGCCAGGAGAAGTAGCTGCGGTCGGCGCTGAACTGGTTGAAACGGAAAGGACGGATCCAGCCGAGGAGCTCCTGGTCGGTGCCTTCGCGCAGGATGGTGACCTGCGTGTCGAAGTAGCCGATGTAGCCGGCGGCGCCTACGGTCTTGCCGCTGAGCGCGTCGCCGCTGATGACGCGGAGCTGCTCGGCGGGGGTGTTGCCGAAGTAGGCGGCGAGATCCTGCATCGGCGTGCCCGGGAGAGCATCGATGTAGGACGGCTGGAGAGCCATCGGACCGGTGATGGCGACCTTGCGGCGCACATCGTACTTGCCCGTGGTGAAGAGCTTGCCGATCGCGACGAGGCCGGCGAGGGAGACGGTCCAGACGGTGTCTTCCTTGCGGATCGGGGCGATGTGGCTGATTTGCACGCCCACGTTGCCGGCGGGGTGCGGACCGCGGAAGGTGCTCAGCTCGCAGTGCTTCAGACCTGCAAAGGCGGAAGAGGCCTTGTTGCCGTCCAGACCGACATAGACCTTACCGTCCGTCAGCTTGGAGAGGGCGCAGATGCCCGCCTGGGCAGCGGCCAGCTCGCTGCCGAAGCAGAAAGCGGCGTCCGCAGCCAGCGGAGCGGTGCTGAAGGTGGAGACGAAGATGTCGCGCGGACGGACCTCGGGGTTGGCGAGGATACCGTACGGGCGCTGGATCAGCCAGGGCCACAGGCCGCTCTGGAGAAGCGCCTCGCGAACCTGCGCGGCGTCCAGCTGGCTTGCGTCCTTGACTCCGAAATCGACGCACTGCCGCTTGCCGTCCGATTCGATCAGGATGGCAAGCAGCTTGCGTTTCTCGCCACGGACAATCTCCTTGACCGTACCGCTCACGGGGGAGGTCAGGAGGATGTCGGCGTTCATTTTGTCTGCAGCGACGGGAGAACCGCAAAGCACGGGGTCACCTTCCTTGACCAGCAGTCTCGGCAGGAAACCCTTGAAGTCCGTCGGTTGGACGGCCACAATGCCCGGCGCAATCGTCTTTGAGACACGGAGTTCTGCTTCTCCCGCGAGGGGGATGTTCAGACCCTTTTTCAAAACGAAAGTTAGTGACATGAATATAACGTTATAAGTTTTCGCAAATCGCGACGCGAAGATACCACTTTTTTTTGTAATTTCGTGCCGCTATGTTGGATAAAGTGAACACGATTTTGGAAGAATTGAACGAGGAGCAGAAGAGAGCCGTCTGCCAGGTGGACGGGCCGGTGCTAATCGTGGCGGGAGCGGGATCCGGGAAAACCCGCGTGCTGACCAGCCGGGTGGCGTATATTCTGGCATTACAAGCAGATGCGCGAATTCTGGCACTGACCTTTACAAAGAAGGCGGCCGGCGAAATGAAGGAAAGGATCGCGGCGATGGTGGGCGACGGGAATGTGCGGCGCGTGGTGATGGGAACCTTCCATGCCGTCTTCGTGCGTTTCCTGCGCGAGTATGCGGAATCGCTGGGCTATCCGACCAATTTCACCATCTATGATACGTCCGACTCGCAGAGCGCGATCAAGGCCTGCGTGAAGGAGATGGGACTCGACGACAAGATCTACAAGCCGCGCGAGGTGCTTTCCCGCATCTCGATGGCAAAGAATAACCTGATCACCTACACGGCCTACCAGGCCGCCCAGGAGCTCCAGACGCAGGACTTCCACGCCAAGCGGCCGCGTCTGGGGGAGGTCTATCAGCGCTATCAGGAGAAGCTCAAGCAGAGCGGGGTGATGGATTTTGATGACATCCTGCTGAATATGAACTACTTGCTGCGGGACAACCCCGAGGCGCTCGAGGCTATTTCCAAGCGCTTCACGCACTTGATGGTGGATGAGTACCAGGACACGAACCAGGCGCAGTACCTGATTCTGAAGAAGTTGGCCCAGCGTCACCGCAACATTTGCGTGGTGGGTGACGACAGTCAGTCCATCTACGCCTTCCGCGGCGCGCGCATCGAGAATATCCTCAGCTTCAAGAAGGATTATCCCGAGTGTAAGATCTTCCGCCTGGAGCGCAACTACCGCTCCACACAGGTCATCGTGGACGCCGCCAATTCGCTCATCGCCCATAACGAGGGGCGCATCCCGAAGGAATGCTACGCCGTGGGTGAGGACGGGGAGCCGATCCGCCTGCTGAAGGCCTACACCGAGACGGAGGAGGCGGTGATGATCGTCTCTGAGATTCTGGACCGGATGCGTACGGCACGGGCGCAGTACCAGGATTTCGCCATCCTGTACCGCACGAACGCGCAGTCCCGTGCGCTGGAGGAGCAGCTCCGCCGGCGCAATATTCCTTATATGATATACTCGGGCAATTCCTTCTTCGACCGCGCCGAGGTCAAGGACATGATGGCCTACTTCAAGCTGGTTGTCAACCCGCGCGACGACGAATCCTTCCGCCGGGTGGTCAACAAACCCGCCCGCGGCATCGGAGACAAAGCGATCGAGGCGATCGAGGCTGTGGCACGCCAGCAGGGCTGGCCGCTCTTCCAGGCCGCGCGCGAGGTGCCCAAGGTACAGCCGTTCTGCGAGATGATCCTCAAGCTTTCGGGGCTCGTGCCGACGACCGACGCCTGGGAACTGGCGAAGCGCATTGCCGACGAGAGCGGCCTGTACGCCTTCTACAAGCTCGATACCTCCATCGAGGGCCTGTCGCGCGTAGCGAACCTCGAGGAGCTCATCAACAGTGTGGCGCAGTTCGTCGAAGAGCGGAAAGAAGAGGCCGAGGACTACGAGGCCGAAGGGGGAGAGGTCGGCGTCTTCACGCTGGACGACTTCCTGGAGAATGTTTCCCTGCTCAGCAACGTCGATGTGAGCGAGGACGAAGATACCAATAATAAGGTAGCGCTGATGACGGCCCACTCTTCGAAGGGCCTGGAGTTCCCGTACGTGTTCGTGGCCGGGATGGAGGAGAATCTTTTCCCGAGCGTGTCGATGCTGTCGGCGAAGACGGAAGTCGAAGAAGAACGGCGGCTCTTCTACGTCGCGATGACGCGCGCCAAGAAGGCCGTGCGCCTGTCCTTCGCCGGGACGCGCATGCGCAACGGCAAGCACGAATCGAATGCTCCGTCGCGCTTCATCAAGGAGATTGATCCGCGCTATATCGAGAACCCGCTGGAGGACGCCGATTTCGACAATGCCGGCGTGACGCACGAATGGGGCGGCTTCGGCAGCCGTTTCACCGGCGGCCGCCTCGACCGTTTTGGCCTTCGCCAAAACGGTCCTTCGGATCCTTATCACCCCCTGCGCCCCCTCAAGGGGGATGGCCGGGTATCCGCTAACGCGGACCGGCGCTCACGCACCAGTGCCTCCGACTGGCAGAGCTACGGGCGATCCTCGCAAGTGCAATATGAGCGAAGGGAAAGGGGGAGCCAGTTGCCCCCGGCGGGCGTAGCCGCCCATGGCTTCGTAAATGGGCGGGGCCCGCAGCCGCAGGCTGTGGGAGGGATGAGGACGCAGTCCGAACCCGGTCGGGGGCAAGCTGGCTCCCTCGCCGGCCGGGCGCTAGCCGACGCCAATTTCGTTGGTGTCCCGATGACGGAGCTGACCGTGGGTCAGCGGATAGAACATAACCGCTTCGGCGCGGGCACGATCCTCGAACTCTCCGGTCGCGCCCCCGAGATGAAGGCCAAGATCCGCTTCGACGACCACGGCGAGAAGCTCCTGCTGCTCAAATACGCCAAACTCCGCCCGCTGAACGCCTAATTTTTGCTCCTCCCCGTTCCAAAGTAAAGAATTATTCTTATCTTTGGGCGTAATAACCCATGAGCTAATCACATAGATCCGTCTTGCCAACATGGGCGGTCTTGTGATAGATACCCGTTATACGGGTGTCCCATCAAGTATTTAGAACTAATAACTGATTATGGAAATCAGATTTAAGAAGACATCTTCGATCTTCGATGTTGGTGTTACCGCTGTTGCCGCGATCCTCTCTGTCGGGGTGATGCTCTACGGCGTGTTGCACTTCGGCCTGAGCCAGACCTGGCCCGAACTGGTACTCAATCTGCTCTACATCGCCTGTCTGGTGATGATGGGAATGTACTTCTTCCAGTACCGCCTCTCCACGCAACAGTTCAACTACTGGTGCTCCGTGTGCATCGGTGTCGCCATCCTGCTGCGCGACATCCTGTTCCCGCCCCAACTGGCCTATTACGGCATCCATCTGGCGACCCTCGTCCTGTCCGTGGCGCTGCTCCTGCTGCTCACCTTCTTCTACTCCCGCAAGGAATGGAAAACCTATTCCAAGGGCAACCTGTGGATGATTTTCGTCATCGACCTGGCCATCGCGATCCTCTATAATGTCGATATCGCCCTGGAGGCCGCCAACGAATACACCAACTATATGCTCGTGGAAATCTGGATCCGTCCGACCATCAGTTATGGTCTCGTAGCCTGTTTCGTCAAGGAGACAAACCAATGATGCAAAAACTAACTAACTGACTAATAAAACTAAAACGCTAAAGCCATGAAAACTGACCACATTATTAAAAACGCAAAAATCTTTACCTCCAACCAGAAGAATCCGCAGGCCACCGCCCTGGCGGTGAAAGACGGCAAATTCGTTTATGTGGGCGATGAGGCCGGCCTGGCTGATTTCGAGGGTGAGGTCACGGACCTCGGCGGCAAGTTCATCATGCCCGGCATCATCGACAGCCACGTGCACGTGACCATCGGTGTCGCTTTTGACTACGTGGATCTGGGCGTACGTTTCGAGCCCGACGGCAAGCAGGGCGCCATGGATTTCATGTCGGCCTACATCAAGGAACACCCCGGAGAGAAATGCTACAGGTTTTTAGTGGAACGCCACTATCTGAAAGGGGAAGAGATCACCAAGAAGGATCTGGACAAAGTTTGCCCCGACGCCGAGCTCATCCTCCTGGAAGGGGAGTGCCATAGCAACTGGGTGAATTCCAGGGTCTTGAGACGGATGGGTATCTTCGACGACACGCCGGACCCGGTGCCCGGACTGGCATATTATGTCCGCAAGGACGGGCACGTGACCGGCAACTCGTTCGAAACTGCCAGCTGGCCCATCCTCTTCGATGGCGCAAACGATCTGACGGAAGAGCAGATTGTTGCCTCGGTTTCGCGCTGGATAGAGTTTTCCAAACAGGCAGGCGTGAGCGCGGTCTTTGACGCCGGTTTCCCGGAGCACAACCTCGTCCACGAGTGGATGTATGAGTGTCTGGCCAAAATGGACAAGCAAGGAAAACTGCCCATCTACATAGACGGATGCTACGTGCTCACCCGGCCCAGCCGGATGCACGAAGCCATCGGGGAAGTGAAGCGCTTCAACCGCAAGTTCAACACGGAACACCTGAAGGTGCACACCTTGAAGATCTTCATGGACGGTACCCTCAAGATTGAGACCGCGGCTCAGGTAGAACCTTATGTGGACACCGGCGCCACGGGTACGACCGCCTTCAACCCCGCTCAGGTGGCCGAAATCCTCAAGGCCCTCAACGAGGCCGGCCTTGACCTTCACGTCCACACCGTCGGCGCTGCAGCGTCCCGCGTGATCCTGGACGGCGTAGAGCTGGCCCGGAAGGAATTGGGAGACAAGTACCATGTCAAGGTCACCTGCGCCCACCTGGAGGTGCAGGCCGACGAAGACCTCACGCGCTTTGCCAAGCTGGGCGTATTCGCGAATTATACCCCCTGGTGGCATAACGGCGGCGGCCCGGGCGTGCTGACCCCCATGCTGGGGGAGAAGCGTGCCACGCACATGTACCGCTGCAAGACGGTCTGGAACACCGGCGCCCTGGTGGCCTGGTCCAGCGACAACGTGGCCTACGGTGACTTCACCACCTGGAGCCCCTATCTGGGGATGGAGATCGGTATGACCCGCACCATCACGGAGAAGACCAATGTCCCTGCGTACTGCATTTCTCCCTTGCTCAATCCGCCGGCAGAGGAAAGGATGAGCGCAGAGGAAATGCTCATCGGCTACACCATCAACGGCGCCAAGCAGCTGGGCATCGAGGCGAAGAAGGGCTCCATCGAAGTGGGCAAGGACGCCGACTTCCTGGTGTTCGAGAATGACCTCCTGACGGCAGAACACGAGGGCTTCAGCCACAACGCGCCGACGGATGTGTTTATCAACGGAAAGAAGGTGAATTAAAAGATCCTGGATCATTATGAAAAAGTCACTTATTCTTGGCAACATCATCACGGTGGATAAAAAGCGCCCCCTTGCCAAGGCTGCATATGTAAAGGACGGCGTATTTGCCTATATAGGCAGCGCTGAGGAA
>JAEFAI010000001.1 GCA_016291185.1 Bacteroidales bacterium | reverse complement strand
AAGTCAACATCTCCGGCGAGGACAAGCCCGGCTTGACCACGGCCCTCACCTCGATCCTGGCGCAGTACGACGCCACGATCCTGGACATCGGCCAGGAGAACATCCACAAATCGCTGGCCCTCGGCATCCTCTTCCTGACAACCCAGGAGAAGTCCGGCTTCATCATGAAGGAGCTGCTCTTCAAGGCCTCCGAGTTGGGCGTGCAGATCCGCTTCACGCCCATCGAGCGCGAGGCCTACGACGCGTGGGTGGCCCGCCAGGGCAAGAACCGCTACATCGTGACCCTGCTGGGCCGCACGGTGACGGCCCGGCAGATTGCGGACGTGACGGCGGTGATCTTCCGTTTCGGCCTGAACATCGACGCCATCCGGCGTCTGACCGGCCGTCCGCCCCTCGAGGGCGTGGACGAACGCGCCACGAAGGCCTGCATTGAGATTTCCGTCCGCGGCTCGCTCAGCGACGAGGAGCGCAGCGCCCTGCAGAACGCGTTGCTGAGCCTGCCGAAGAGCGGACTGGACATCTCCTTCCAGAAGGACGACATCTACCGGCGCTCCCGCCGGCTCATCTGCTTCGATATGGACTCCACCCTCGTGCACACCGAGTGCATCGACGAGCTGGCGGCCCGTGCGGGTGTGGGCGAACAGGTGAAAGCGATCACCGCGCAGGCCATGCGCGGCGAGATCGACTTCACCGAGAGCTTCACGCGGCGCGTGGCCCTGCTCAAGGGGCTGGACGTCAGCGTAATGGAGGAGATTGCGCAGCACCTGCCCTTCAACGAGGGTCTGGAGCGAATGATGAAGATCCTCAAGATGGTGGGCTACAAGACCGCCATCCTCTCCGGCGGATTCACCTACTTCGGCAAATTCCTCCAGCAGAAGTTCGGCTTCGACTACGTCTATGCCAACGAGCTGGAGATCGAGGACGGCAAGCTCACGGGGCGCTACATCGGCGACGTCGTGGACGGCCGCCGCAAGGCGGAGCTGCTGCGCCTGCTCTGCCAGGTGGAAAACATCAACCTCGCCCAGGCCGTGGCCGTGGGCGACGGCGCGAACGACCTGCCGATGCTCTCGCTCGCGGGCCTGGGCATCGCCTACCACGCCAAGCCCAAGGTCCAGGCCAACGCCCAGCAGAACATCACCTCCATCGGCCTGGACGGCATCCTCTACTTCCTCGGCCTGAAGGACTCACAGATTGACCCGTAAAAGACAACCAACCAAAACCATTTCTAATAACTACTTAATTATGCGTAACGCTATTGTTAAATTCTTTGTAGCGGCCGCGATCATGTTCGCGGGTGCCTTTGTCTCCAATGCCCAGCCGGGTGGCGGTTTCCAGTTCGATCCCAACGAGATCGCGAAAATGCGCGCCGACGACATGAAGCAGACTGTCAAGCTCACCGACGACCAGTACACCAAGGTGGTCGCCCTGTTCAAAGCCGAGATGGAGAACATGCAGAAAATGTTCGAAGGCGGCGGCATGCCGGACATGGACGCGATGCAGAAGCAGCGCGAGGAGCAGACCAAGAAACTGAAAGAAGTTCTGACCAAGGACCAGTTCGAGGCTTGGCAGAAGCACGAGCAGGAGCGTATGCAGCAATTTGGCGGCGGCGGATTCTAGTCCCCGCCAACTGTGGGGGAAAACACCCACAGTTACGCAAAAAGGCCAGGATTACTCCTGGCCTTTTTTGTGTCAGCGCCCGTCGGCCAGCTTAGTGAAGACGGATGCATCGGACGGCCATACCGAAGCCCTTCGGCAAGGAGCCCGCCGACGCCTCGGCGAGTTCCTTCTTGAGCTTATCCAGCCCATCCTGGCTCATGTAATGTACTTCGGACATATCTTCGGCGGGACTAGCGGAGGCGGACGCAGCGGGCGCTGATAAGGGCTGCCTCATCATAATCATTAGTAACGCCTTGATACTGACCGTCGGATCTAAAATTCAGAATAGTCTTCCCTCCATTTGAGCAATGGTACGCCCCAATTGCGCCTGCTCCACCACGGCGCCAATGATTAGCCGGGCTCGCCCAACCCGCCGCAGGCAGGAAGACAGCTCCGGTGGAAGCACGGTTGTCATAGCCCTCAGGATAATAAAATACACCCCTGTCCACGGAACTCCACTGGCTATTATTGATTACACCTGTCCACACCGAGGAAAGCGGAAGCCGCCAACCTGGAGGGCATGGATCATAAATGGATTTACCCGGCTCACAATAGTCTCCCCCGTGCTCATTATACAGCCCGTCGAACCAGTTGGCATACGTTCCATTCAAAATCAAAGGATCCTGCGGCGAGGTCCATAGGGCCGCATTTCCGGCCATCCGGAACCAGACATTCGGGTGCTGCACACCGTAGCGGACATTCCTGTCGCCCGCCACGCTGTTCGCAAGGGTCGGGTGAGAGAAGTTTTCCAGGAACGGATCCTTCCGGCCCAACTGGTACCGATACCCCTGGCTGGTTGCGACCGTCGTCCCTCGGGCCGCATTAGCTCCCAGGTTACGATCCATCATGAACGCCTGGCAATATTCTCCGGAGTTGAAGACGGCATTATTGTAGCGGTGGATTTCCCCACCCGGCACCGAATAAATATACGTCCCGGCCTCAGGCGTCATCGACACGTCGGGATTGTAGTCCGTCACCCAGATATGCCAGCTCCAGAGAATGTTTCCGGCGCCGTCCTTGATGGCCACGAGCGCATTGCCCCGCATCCCGTAAGGCACCTTGACGCGAAGCCAGGGCTGATGCCCTGCAGGCGGGCAGGGATGGTCCGGATTGAAGCCCATGCCGCTCCCGGTTGGCGTTAGCAGGAAACCATCGTCTGAGACATCCCCCTCTACCATCGTTTTCCACACCACCGCCGGAGTCCAAGCCGTATCCTCCTCCAAAGAGAAAGGAAAGGTCTCATAAGCGGCAGCACCATAAACGCCCATGTTCGTGCCGGGACTGTTCCAGAACACCGCCGCGCGGCGCACCGGAATGGCATAGGTATAAGTTAAACCGGGCACATCCGGCGCTCGAAGCATATAGCAATTGGCGTCGGTCAGGAGCTTGACCTCACCCATATCTTCCACGCGCGAATCGTATTCGGGGTCTCCCTTGACAGAAAGGGTGATATTGTAAGTGTAGCTTTTGTTGGCTTCCAGATTGAAATCGCTGACCAGGTCGCCGCCCAGATAATAGGTATATACGACGGGAGAATCCGTGCCGTAATGCCCGTAGAGGCGGAAGCTCGTCGCCCCGGCCGGCGCATTCACGTTCTTGCCGAGCTGGGTAATACTTCCGTTGTCGCCGCGCAGATTGAGCGGGACATAATAAGTGTAGGACTGTGTCGGGCCGCTGAATGATTCCGGAGCCGCATCGAAGCGCTGCGGCTGATAATGAGAGTACTCGTCTTTAAAGGAGTCCCCGTCCAGGTGGGCCGCAAGGTAGTAGCGTTGATTGATGCTGCAGAGGCGCACCTGATCGATCGTCACGGCATCCGACCCGGAAGTATTGTTCGTAACGTTGATCGTAACCTTGGCGCAATTGCGTTTCAGCTGCAGCGGCGCGGAACTTGATCCAATCTCCGGGAGCGGCGTGACAGCCACGCCGTCCAGAACGACGGAAGCGCTCATCCGCAGGTATTTGTCACCACCGGAGCTATACCATAAGTCATCCAGGGAGGGGGTCGAAAGTAAGGTTGCGTTCTGGCCGGCCAGGATCTCTCCGAGCGTCGGCAGTTCCACCGCCCCCTCTTCCATACCGAACGACAGGTCTTCCTCCCGGATATTGGCGATGACCAGAACGGTATTCTTCCGGTCGGAAGCGACCAGGGCGAAGTTTTCGCCGCTCGCATCATTCAAAGGATAGTGGTCGAAATACTGACGGCCGACCATCTTGGCCTGCAAGACGTGAGCGGGGTCGTCGTCGATCCACTCGAACTGGACAAGGCCGACGGACTTGATCTGCGCCTCTCGGGTAGCCTTGGTGGGCGCGTCGTTGCCGTCCAGCGGAGCAACGGCAAGGGCAAGGGACACGGGGACCGGCTCACGCGGGGAATTCTGTGCAGAACCCGGGGCGAGAGGATCCGGCGCGCAGGCGTACGAGAGCAGCGCCAGGAATATGAGACAGAACCGTTTCATCATTGCTTCACTTTAATGCACCGGACGCTGCGGAGACCGTATGTATAACCGCCATTGTTGTTCACGAAATTGCCGGAATTAAACATGGCGCATTCTCCTTTGATCCGATAGAACATACATCCACCGACCAATGGATTGGCGGGAGAAGAGGTATCGTATGCTCCGGCGGCGGGGAAGAAGATCACGCCCGTGGTGCCGCGGTTGTCATACCCTTCCGGATAATAATACCGGCCCTGGCGCCCTTCCGTGCCATCCCAGCGGTTTTTCCCGGCAGTCATCACATCCTGCAGGACACCGTTCTGCGGCACGGACCACCCGGGCGGACAGGGGTCATAGATGGACTTGTCCGCTTCATGCCGCTCATCTCCGGCAGAAGCGTCAAACAAAGGGTCGTGCCACACTTTCGTGCTGTACAGTTCATCCGTAGTCGCGGTCCAGTCTCCCGATTGCCAGGCACCCCGATTGATCCAGCGCGTCGGATTGTGGACCGCCCAGCGGGTGTTCGCATAGCCGCCGTCGGGATTCGGCGTAGTCCAACTGACGGCGCCCGTAGTTTTCGAATCCCACAGGAAGGGATCTTTCCGTCCGTACTGATACAGGAAGCCATAGGTGTCCGGCATATACAGGCTCACGGAAGCCCGGGCTCCCAGGTTGCGGTCCATCATGAAAGCGCCTTCGTAGGCTTTTCCTGCCGCCCAGAGGGTCGTGCCGTTGTAGCGATGGATCTCTCCGCCAGGCACCGGGTACAGGTATTTTCCGGAAATGGGCGTCATGGCCACGTCCGGGTTATAGTCCGTGACCCAAAGGTGCCAGCTCCACAGAATGACGCCGGAGGCATTCTTTACCGCCACGACAGCGCTGCCCGACATCCCGGAATCCACTTTGACCTTAAAATGATTCGAGAATCCCGTCCCGGAATGGACCGTCAGGAACGTATCGGCGTCGAAGTCTCCGGCGAAGTCCGACCACACGACGCTGGCGGTCCACGGCGTGTTCTCACTCAGCGTGAGCACCTCGTTATCACCGCCCGCAGCGTCATAGAGGCCCATGTAGACATCTTTCTGATTCCAGAAAACGGCCGCCCGGCGGACCGGGATGGCATATATCCTGGATTTACCGGCCGCCGCCGGCGGCTGAAGCATGTAGCAATTGGCATCCATGGAAAAAGTCACCTCGGAAAGATCATCCACGCGGGAATCCTGAGCCGCGTCGCCCGGGCTCTTGACTTTGAATTCAAAGGAATACTTATGGTTGGGCGCGAGGTTGTAGTCATCCACCAGGTCCCCGCCCAGATAGTAAGTATGGAGGACCGGAGTCGTCCCCTGTATGCCGAAGATCTTGAAGCAGGTCGCCCCCTGGGGAGCATAGTCGTTCTTGGTCTCTGCGGAAGTGCTGGACGTGTGGACGCCCCGGAGATTCGCGGGGATATAGAAGGTGTATGTCTTCGTGGTTTCGCTGAATGTCCCCTCCACCTCGAAACGGTAAGGCGTGCGGGCGGAGAAGGGATCCGTGAACCCCGCTATGTTTGTGACGTAATAGTACTTCCGGTTGATGTTGCACAGCTTGACTCCGTCGATCGTGATCTTTTTGTCCTCCGGCGAGGTGTTCGTAACTTTGACCACGACCTTGGCACAATTGAGCTTCAGGGTCGCGGAGATGCTTTCGTCCTGGCCAACGGAGTCTTTCTCCACCGCGCCGCTCATGCGCAAATACCGGTCCGTGCCGCCGTTGGGAGAATACCAGACACCCCCTCCGGACAGATCGTCCAGCTGACTGATCAAGCTATAATTACAGTCCTCCAGGAAAGAGCCAAGGGTGATCCCATTCGCCAGCGGCAGTTTCCCGGGAACGTTGGCGATCACCAGGATCGTGTTTTTCTTGTCGGAGGGGTTCAGCGTCGGCTTGTGCGCAGGCCAGTCGCTGACAAAGTGCTGACCGATCAGCCGCGCGTTGGCCGCCAGGGCATCCGTCCACTCGAACTGAAGCAGGAGGACAGTTTTGACAGAAGCGGCAATAGCCGCCGCCTTCTCCCCTTCATCCACAATAGAGCCCCAATAATCCGGTTCGTGATCGATCGCCTTGGTGCCGGGAGTCGCATCTTCCATGGGCGCGACAGCGAGCGACAGGTCCACGCGAACGGCCGGGCGGCCGTTTTCAGGCGTCAGGGCAGTCGGATTGCACGCGCAGAGCGTGGCGAGCAAAAGCAAGAATATGACCCGTCTCCTTCTCATCTTCCTCATCAGATTTCAGCGGCCCCTCCTTCGCCATCTTCCCAGCCGCCGGCTCCGCCGGCAATGGAAACCGAACCGACATAAGCCGGCATTTCGGTGGCCACGTCATTCGTCCCACCGCTTCCCCAATCCGCCACGGAAAGATAAACATTCACATAGGTCTTGGAGACCAGCAATTTGTAGGTATAGTGCTTCATCGGGGAAAGCGTCTGGTTCAAGACCACTTTCGCCGTAAAGGGGTGATCCGTGTCGCTGCCCAGCTTCACGAGGACCGCCGGCCGCACCGCATCGGTCAAATCTGTATCGGCGAAATTGACGGCCGGCAGAAAGACCTTACGCTCGCCCGATGACGTCCAGGTATCATTATCGGCTTTCACCAGGTGGATGACCCCGCCATCCGCAGACCAGTCATACAGGACTTTCGGCGTATCCGAAACCGTGTAGTGTTTGTTGGCATCCGGCGTAGCCTTCAGCGTGAAGCCTATGGGGAGGTTCCCCTTCTCCTGAAGGTAGTAACGATCGGAAACGATCCGGTTGGTAACGCTGACGGACTGGATATACGCCTCGTTCACAGGCCGGACATTGTTCGGATCCCGGTCAAAATCAATGAAAACCGAGAGGGAGGCCCGGTAATCCACCAGCGCCGGAATCTGTGTGGAAGATTGGTACACATAAGCGCCACTTACCCACGAGCCCGCGAAGGTTCCCGCAGCCGGTGCGCTCACATAGAGCGGGTCATCCGTATCGGCGGACCACTCGACGTAACAGCGCCTGTCATCCAGTTCGTCCTGCAAAGCACGCACAGCCGGGGAGACAGCAACTAAAGAAATACTCCCCCCGCCACCCCAGCGCAAACCATAAATGCTGCTGTGATCGGCATCGGCTAAATCATCTATCTCTACTCCGGACTCATTCAGCGGTGCCCCATTGTCGTTGACTCGACAGGGCAGAAGCCACTCCCGGTCGGCGCCCGTGTTGGCATCCGTATGCACACCGGAAGTCGTCGTAGAATAGGAGCCGTTGGTGGCATATTCGTTATTGCTGTCGAAGAGCGCTACCCGGAAAGTGCGCTGCCCCGCAGGAATCAAAAGCGCCTTGGTATCCAGGCTCAACCGCACGGTTCCCTCCTGCTCCTCCCCTGCCGGTTGCGGCATCCGGGAGCACGCAGCAAGCCCGCTGGACAGCAGCAAGACCGAAGCGAGAAAGACACGCATATCTGATTCAAGTCTCATAGGGCATCAAATATAATCCGGGAGCGGAAGTTCCAGGGCTTCCCAATTCTCGCTGACGCTGAAACCGTCGAAATAAACATAATTGTCCAATGTAAAATTGAACGTATAAGTATAACCGGGCTGAAGGCCATAGACCCCGCTTCCGACTCCGTGTTCGACGAAGGCCTTCTTCAAGACGAAGGGCTGGAGTTTCTGACCGTTGACCGTGAAGGTGAAACTCAGCTCATCATCGGCCACGGCCGTCGGCGCAAGCAGTATGCTCAGGGAGACCGGCGTGGTGGAATCGACGGTCAATTCTTTCGGAATTGTGAGGATATGCTTGCCGTTCCCATCCGTTCCCTCAACACCGTCGAGCGTGCCAGTTATGGCATTGAAGGTGCCTGACGTATAGAGATGCGTTGTCGTGGCAGCATCTGTCCGGGCGATGGAAAGAGAAGTGATGCGATAATTCGTGGGCGTATGCTTTACCTTAAACTTGAAGTCCAGCCGCGCCATCGCGTGCCGGAAATAGAACGCGGCTTTCAGGTCCGACCCGGCGGGATCCAGGTCGCTGTTCTCCCGGTCCTGCGCGTCGATGGGCGTGAGGTACGGCCGGTCGTTCTCCACGGCATACATCCAGTCCCATTGCTTCGCCGTCTCGAACGGGATGGCCGTCGGGCCGCTCGCCCAGGCGTCCTGCGTCCAGGGCGCATAGGCATACAGGTCGGCAGTCTTGTTGTCTTTCCGCTGGGTCAGGATAAAGCTGCTGGAGTACTCTCCCATCAACGCCCCGCCGCCCGACGAGGCGACGTAGTTGTAGCGAAGGGTGGAGCCGGCCTTGTAGCCCCGGGCATTGTAGGTCGCAACTTTGTGGGCGACATATTCGGTCGGCACATCCTCGTGCACGCAGGAGAAGATCCCGAAAGTTCCCGTGTGGTCACTCTCCTGGCCGTTCCAGTTTGTAATGTCCGTTCCCTTGATGATGCCCTTGGTCGCCGCGGGCGCACCGTCGACGGCCACCCGGATATCCACGACGGCGCCTGACGCCTCCTGCGACTCCTGCTTGGTGCAGGCCGGCGCGGCCGCGAGCAGCGCGGCCATCAGGGGAAGGATATGACGGTATTTTATCATCAATAAAGCAATTCCTGTTCGTTGTGTACATTTCCGGAGTCCTCCCAAGGAATCACCAGCGTCTTGACTCCCACGCTGCCCCGGGCCGGAAGATCCAGCGTGATCAGATAGCGCACCACCTTCCCCTCCGGCCACGCGGTCACGGTGCCGGCGTCGAGATTCCAGGTCACGACCTCCGACACGCGCGTGCCGGCATACAGGTTCAGGATGGTGTAGTTGATGACCAGCCGTGCGCCTGCAGGCAGGGTCTGCGGCAGGAGGTAGAGATGGCCGGCAGGCGTATCGTTGATGAAGCGATAGGCACCGCCGTTCTCGATGTCTTCCAGACTGGCATCCAGGCCGGTTTTCAGCTCGCCGCCCTCAGTGCTTTTCAACAGATAGGTAGTCTTGGGTAGTTCTGCAGTGCTGTTTGCAGGGTCGGCAGGCGACACAGTATCGCTCCAGGTATTGCCGGTAAGATAGGGCATCGTCTCGGTGAAATACATGTATTTGGAGCCCACTACATTCTGGATCTCTATGCTGGAGACGCGCGCCTGTTCGAAAGTTTGCGTTTGGCTTGGATCCGACTGCAGCGGGCCCTTGTAGGCGAACCAGAATTCCACCTGCGTCATCCGGTGCTGGCCGAGGTCCAGCAGGAAGCGGCCGGCGTTGTCGGTGCGGCGCTTGTCGAGCACGGCCGGAGCGGCGAGGAAATCGACCTGGTCGGCGGCCGAGGCGGCGGGGGTGACGCGCAGCAGCGGCGAGCCCGGGAGGTAGCCGGGCAGGCGCGCGATCACGCCAGCATCCGTGACGGGCGCCTCCAGCACGATGTCGCGCGTGTCGGGCACCGGCGGCGTGTCCAGGACCGCATTCGCCCGGTAGGGCGCGTAGCAGAAGAAGGTCAGGCTGCCGTCCAGGGGCCAGTAAACCGGAGCGGTGGCGGCAGCACCCGTGGTGGCGGCATGCGCCGCAACGCCCCGCCAGGCGTCGCTGAAGG
The DNA here is from genome assembly GCA_016291185.1 of Bacteroidales bacterium. Next base: position 117,830 of record JAEFAI010000001.1, on the reverse strand, counting down.
CGTCATGGTCCGGGTCGTTCGTCAGGTAGCCGAAGCGGTGGTTCGCGATGTAGGCGATGCGCGTGGCGTCGCCATCCCGGAACGCCTTGCCCGGCGCGACATACCAGGCGCTGACGCTGAAATCCCGCTTCGCCAGTTCCGTGAGCGTGGTGATGGGCGTCTGCCCCTTCGTGCCCCCGCCTACGGCAAATTCGATCGGCTCCTCGGACGCGACGGGAGATTCGCCGGTCAACCTTCCGTCATCCCCGACTCGATCGGGGATCTCCAACCTCGGGGTACACGCCGCGGCGGCCAGCGCCACGGTGAGCGCCGGCAGCAGAAGCCGTATGAGGGTCCTACCATTCATCAAGGTCGTTGAAACCATAGTCCCATGACGGGGTCGGCAAGCAGCAGTTTGCCATTCTCGGCATACACAAGCCCTTTCTCGAGCAACACTTTTCTGGTTGACACAGAGGCGGCGGAAGATCCTAACTTATACTTGCTAATGATGCCCGCCGACGAAAAGCCGTCGCTGATGCCGTCTGCGACAGCTTTCAGGAATCTCATCTGGACAGGAGTCAGATTCTCTGTTCGGCTCTCGAACAGCGCAGTATTCTGATCGATGATCTCCTCAATGCCCGCATCAATATCCTGTTCACGCACCTCCATTCCGGAGAAGAGATAGACATACCAGCAGAGTTGCTGGACATAGGACGAATGATAATCCACCGCCGTGCAAATTCTTTCAATCTGAGCCGGGACGATGGTCTTCCCCCCCTGTCGGAACTTTTCCGAGATAAAGGTGTTCCAGTATTCAAGCGGTATCTTCTTCAAATAGAGAATATCGCCAAACTTGTAGAATGGCTTGGTCTCATCGTCGAACAACTCCTCCATCATATGGCGCTTACTGCCAAACAGGCAATAGGAGACCCGGTCTTGATGCTGCCACACCGTCCGCAACTGCTTCTGAAAGGACAGGCTGTCTTCAAATTCCGCAATTTGCTGGAACTCGTCAAGGCACACCACAATGCGGACATTCTTCTTCTCGGCAATCTTCTCAGGCAGCTGAAGAATATCTTCTACCGGCAGTTGCTCTCCATTCAGGCCCAATTGCAGCCGAATGGAATTCATACTGTCCGGAGACAGGTTGACGCCCAGGTTGATCCGTCCCAGGAACCTTCTGGCATTGTCCATGAATTCTTCAAAGGCAGAAGCCGTTTGCCGCAGAACGGCATTTCCAAATATCTCGCAGAATTCCATCGGCGTCCTGGCCTTGAATACATCCGCGAAAACACAAATCAACCGATCATTCTCCGTATCCCGAATCACTTTCTTTACCAGGGAGGTCTTTCCCCAACGTCGGGGCGAAACAATAAACGTGTTGATGCCACCTGCAAAGTTCGCTGCCAGGCGAGCCGAGTCTTTTTCCCTGTCGGTGAAGTACTTATCATCGACAGGCTTGCCAAAAATGAAGACTTGTTCCATCATGTGCAGTTTTATTTTTGCAAATGTAAGTATTTATTTAGTAAGTGACAACTTAGTAAGTAACTATTTACATTTTTTAAAGTATCAATACGGTCGGTTGTAGTCGAGGCGGATACAGCGGACGGGCCAGGCGGACTTTTTGTAACCGCCATACACGCTTTTTGCTCCGGAGGTACTTAAACCCCAGCAATAAATACTGTCCAGATTTCCATAGACGCCACCCATATTGAACGGACTGACTCTATAAGGATAATAAACGCGACCCTTCGGAGCGAGCGGATCATAGCCTTCCGGATAATAGTACTCTCCTGCCGGGGCAGGAACTGTTGTCTTCTCTATCGTAGCGTTTGAGAAGTCCGACCAGGTATTATCCTTCGGGACCTGCCAACCATAGGGGCAGGGATCGTAGATGGACTTCGATGCCTCACAATAATCGCCCCCATGCAGGAGGAACTTGGGATCGTGCCAGGTTTTATTGGTGATCTCTTCAAACAGAACAGCACCGCTGGTCTCAAAAGCCGTCCATTCGTTAGGACCATTGATGAATGTATCGGGATGATGGACGGAGTAGCGTATATTCTGCAGTATATTTCCTTCACCCGGTTGGCCGGTTGCGTCTGACGCGATGCTGGAGCCCCCTATTCTGAGCGGATCCTTTCGACCGCACTGAAAAAAGAAACCGATGGCGGATTCGACACTGGAGCTTGACGGGACGGCAACGGTCGCGCCAATGTTGCGGTCCATGATGAAAGCTGTCGCATAGTCGCCTGTACCCCAGAGATTCGTTCCAGCCTTGTCCGCATAACGATGGATTTCCCCGCCGGGAACGGCGTAGATATAGGTGCCGTCCTCTTTCGTCCAATCCGCATACGGGTCATAGTCCGTCACCCAGAGATGCCAGCTCCACAGGACATCGTCCATCGTGCTTCCCGACGTCTTCTTGATGGCCACCAGGGCATTGCCCTTCATCCCGGCCGCCACCTTGACCTTGATGAAAGGATTTGCGCTGCCGTTGGCCGGATTGAATCCCAGACCGTCAACGACGTATTTGTCCATGACGCCATCATACACGGAGCCAGGCAGCAGCTCACTGTCTGCGACCGGGTCGCCGTTGGCATCCTTGACCTCGTTCCACACGAACCAGGCGCGCCAGGTCGTAGTCTCCTCCAGCAGGTAGCTGTCCGTCGTGGCGGCACCGTACACACCCATATTCGTCCCCGGCTGATTCCAGAACACCGCGGCGCGGCGCACCGGGATGGAGAAGGTCGTCGTCGCCCCGGCCCGGGTCGGCGGCTTGAGCATGTAGCAGTTGGCATCCACCCCGAAAGTCACCTCGTTCCGGTCCTCGATACGGGTATCGGTGGCCGCATTGCCTTTGCCGTTAAGCTCAATCGTGTACTCGTACTTCTTGTTGGGCTCCAGGTTAAAGTCCGTGAGCAGGTTTGCGCCCAGGTAGTAAGTATAAGTAATGTTTTTCGCTGGAGAGCCATAGTTGGCATAGATACAGAAACGCGTGGCGCCCTGCGGCGCGTGGCGGTTCTTGTCGCTCTGGGCGGCGTTCGTGATCGTCCCGCGCTCGTTGGCCGGGACGTAGAAGACATACTCCTGTTCCGTCCCTTCGTCGGCACCGCCGGGATTTTTCTCCGCCGGGAATGCCAGCTCCGCGTCGTCGAAGCGGCGGGGATTCTGGGGAGAGAACGGATCGACGAAGTGGATAGGCGACAAAGCCGCCGGGATGTTCGCGACATAGTGGTTCAGGCGGTTGATGTCACGCAGCTGGACAGCGTCGATGCTCACCGGCACGGCCGCAGAGGCGGAAGTATTCTTGACCTTGATCACCAACTTTGCGCAGTTGCGCTTCAGGTACAGCGGATTCGCCGGCGTGCCGATTGTTGTACCCAGTGTCACACTCGCGACCTTGATCGAGGCGCTCATGCGCAGGTACTTGTCAGACTCGCCTGCCGGGCAGTACCAGATGCCCGTCCCCGTGGTGTTATTCAGGGAGGAGAGCAGGTTGCCATTCTGGTTCGCGAGGAAGTCAGAGAGCGAAGTGTGGCCGGCGAGCTGGATGGTCTCCGAGCCCGGATCTGTCGCGTTTGCGATCACGAAGATGATGTTTTCCCGCGAGGAAGTCACCAGGGCGATATTCTCGGTGACGCCCAACGAGGCCCAATCGTAGCAAACCTGATTGCCGATGCGGGTGTAGCCGTCCCCGACTTCGTCTTTCTCAAACTGCAGGACGGTGATGGTCTTGATGGCGGCGTCGGAAGAGTAGCCTCCGAGGTCGGGGTCGTAGGCGGTCTTGGTCAGAGATTCCGGGTCAAGCCCGGAATGACTATTTGTCTGACCCGGAATCTCCGAAGGCGCCACGGCGAGGTTCAGCGTCACCGGCACGGTCGGACGGGATTCGCCGGTCAAGCCGGCGAATGACGAAGAAGATTCAGCGTATGACGGATCCTTCGTGCACGCCGCGGCTGCCAGCGCCACGGTGAGCGTCAGCAGCAAAAGCCGTATGAGGGATCTAACAGTCATATCAATACGGTCGGGTGTAGTCGAGGCGAATACAACGGACGGGCAAACCGATTGATCGATAATAAAAATTGTAGTCAACCGGACCTATGTTCGAATTAGATAAACTCGTCCACCCGACACCTCCGCTATATAAAGCATTCGTCCAGGTGAGTCTCCCGACACTCGTACGGACGCCAGAATCATACTTGCGGCTACCGGCAGACGGGAAGAAAATGCGTCCTTTTGGAGCATCAGGGTTATATCCTTCCGGGTAATAGTAGTATCCAGATGGAGCTGGAGCGGTAGAACTCTCAGTAGTCGCTGTTCTAAAATCAGCCCAAGTATTTTTTTCAGGAACACGCCACCCATACGGGCAAGGGTCGTAAATGGATTTGCTGGCTTCACAGTAGTCAGTCCCGTGTATATTAAATTTAGGATCATTCCAAGTGGGACTGGCACTCTGATCTCCAATAATACTACCACTGCTTTCGTACGAAGTCCAGTTTCCAGCACTCGTTATGAAAGTCGACGGATTGTGAATACTATAGCGGATATTCTGTTTCACACCCACGCCGGGTGCGGGCGTCATGTCAGCGCCGACTTTCGCGGGAACATTCTCGCCTGTCGGTTTGAATGGATCCTTTCGTCCCCACTGATAATAACAACCAGCGGCTGGTGTAATGTCGGAACCCGGCGGAACGGCGACAGTCGCACCGATGTTGCGATCCATGATAAACGCGTTGGAATAACCGGCCGAGGTCCAGAACGTTGTTCCAGACTTGTCCGCATAGCGGTGAATCTCCCCGCCGGGGACGGCGTAAAGATAGGTACCGTCCTCCTTCGTCCAGTCCACATACGGGTCGTATTCCGTCACCCAAAGGTGCCAGCTCCACAGGACGTCGTCCATCGTGTCGCCCGAGGTTTTCTTGATGGCCACCAGGGCATTGCCCTTCATTCCGGACGTCACCTTAATCCGGAGATAGGGTTGGCGACCGGGGATGGAGGGATCGCCGGCCGGGTTGAATCCTTTGCCATTCAAGACATACTGTGTGCCTTCCAGGACGGAGTCAACGAGGAGTTCGCTATCGGGAACCGGATCTCCGTTGGCATCTTGGACTTCATTCCATACGAGCCAGGCCTGCCAGGTCGTAGTCTCCTCCAGCAGGTAACTATCCGTCGTGGCAGCGCCGTACACGCCCATATTCGTCCCCGGCTGGTTCCAGAACACCGCGGCGCGGCGCACCGGGATGGAGAAGGTCGTCGTCGCCCCGGCCCGGGTCGGCGGCTTGAGCATGTAGCAGTTGGCGTCCACGCCAAAGGTCACTTCGTTCCGGTCTTCGATACGCGTATCAGTGGCAGCATTGCCTTTGCCGTTAATCTCAATCGTGTACTCGTACTTCTTGTTCGGTTCCAGGTTAAAGTCCGTGAGCAGATTGGCGCCCAGATAATACGTACATGTGATGCTCTTTGCCGGAGAGCCATAATTGGCATAGATACAGAAATGCGTGGCGCCCTGCGGCGCGTGGCGGTTCTTGTCGCTCTGGGCAGTGTTTGTGATCGTCCCGCGCAGGTTGGCCGGAACGTAGAAAACATATTCCTGCTCCGTCCCTTCGTCGGCACCGCCGGGATTTTTCTCCACCGGGAAGGCCTGCTCCGCGTCGTCGAAGCGGCGGGGATTCATCGGAGAGTAGTTGTCGATGAAGTGGATGGGCGACAGGGCCGCCGGGATGTTCGTCACGTAATGATTCAAGCGATTGATATCGCGCAGCTGGACCGCGTCGATACGCACCGGCTCGGCCGCAGAGGCGGAGGTGTTCTTGACCTTGATGACCAGTTTTGCGCAGTTGCGCTTCAGGTAAAGCGGGTTCGCCGGCGTGCCGACCGTCGTGCCCAGCGTTACGTTCGGGACCTTGATCGAGGCGCTCATGCGCAGGTACTTGTTTGCACCGCCATCCTGCGTATACCAGATACCGGTGCCGTCCAGCGCGTTCAAGGTCGAAAGCGGATTACCGTTCTGATTCTGAAGGAAATCATCCAGGGAAGTATGGCCGGCAAGCTGAATGGTCTCCGAGCCCACCGGCGTCGCATTCGCAAGCACGAAGATGATGTTTTCCCGCGAGGAGGTCACCAAGGCGATATTCTCCGTGACGCCCAACGAGGCCCAGTCGTAGCAGACCTGGTTGCCGATGCGGGTGTAGCCGTCCCCGACTTCGTCTTTCTCAAACTGCAGGACGGTGATGGTCTTGATGGCGGCGTCGGAAGAATAGCCCCCGAGGTCCGGGTCGTAGGCGGTCTTGGTCAGAGATTCCGGGTCAAGCCCGGAATGACTATTTGTCTGACCCGGCATTTCATCCGGGGCCACGGCGAGGTTCAACGTCACGGGGATGGTCGGACGAGATTCGCCGGTCAAGCTTCCGTCATCCCCGACCCGATCGGGGATCTCCGCAAGCGGCGTGTAACACGCTGCCAGACAGAACAGTAGCGCCAGGGCCAGGAGATTCTTCATCATGGCGTAACAGGTTTATCGGCGATGCCGCCACCGCCGGCCCCCCAGGCGTCGTCGCCGGCACCCGGGCCACCGACTGCCACCGTGCCCAGATAGGCCGGCGTCTCGGAGCCGGTCTTGCCGTCATCCGCGTGACTCCCCGTCATCACGTCGTCCCATCCGATGACGGAGCGATACACGGATACGTAAGCGTTGGTCACGTCCAGGGTATAAACATAATGATGCATCGGCAGCAGTTCCTGCGCCAGCGGGACCCGTACCCGGACCGGGTTCGTCGGGTCCGTGCCCAGGCGCACCTCGATAACCGGGCGCTTGCCCGTCATCAGAACTGCTGAATAATCCCGAGCCTGGAGGTAGAACGGATCGCTGGAAGTCCAGTCGGTCACATCTTTCTCCAACAATACATTTTTATTGGCGGGGTCTGTCCAGTCAGGAAGTCCGGCGCCGTTCATCAGCGGCAGGGCGTGCGCCGGGTCGCTGTCAATGATAAAATACTGAATGATGCTGGCGTCTCCCGGATCGGTCGGACGAGAAAAGCCCCGCACGTTGTCCCCGCTCTCGAGCAGATAGAAACGGTCCGTGACGATACGGTCCGTGACGCGAACATCGTAGAGATGCGTCTGCGGGATCAGGTCCGTGGAGCACTGGATCTTGATGGTGACCTTGGCGCGGTGGTCCACCAGCGTAGTGGAAAGCTCCGATGTAGAAGAGGAATAACTGTACTGCCCATCGAACCAGATTCCGGAAAATCCTGCCGCTACGGGATCGCTGATATAGATCTCCGTCCCCAGGGTCCAGTTCAGCCAGACCGCGTGTCCCAGGTTCTGCCAGACCAGACGGTCCGGAGGACCCGGAACGGCATCGTTCATGACAAAATCTACGGCAGGCGCAACCACCACCAGCGAGCCATTGCCGGATCCGCTGGAAGTCCCGTTCCAACGCAGACCGTACGCGCTGCTGTGATCCGCATCCGCCAACGATGCCACCGGATCACCGTTGATATCCAGCGGTGCGCCGGCTTCGCTCACCCGGCAGGGCTGCAGCCACCGGTAGGTCACGGGATTGAGCGGATCGGTATAATCATCTGTGTGAGAGAAAGTCAGCGTGCAGTAACTGCCGCTCCGCCCAGTGTACTGGCGACTGTTCGTAGAGAACATCAGCGCGCGGAAGGTTTCGATGCCTGCCGGCAGCGCCTTGGTGCCCGCAGCGAGCAGTACCGGCGCATCCTCCCCTTTCCCGGGTTGCGGCTCACGGGTACAGGAAGGCAGTACGACCACGAGCGAGAGGAACAGATATACCAACGCGAATCTTCTCATAGGGCACACTTTAGATAACACCATGGTAACTCAAGTCCTCAGGATCTCCCCACGTCTGGATGTTGAATCCGTCCAGGCGGACGTAGTTGTCCAGCGTGAAGTGGAAGGTATATTTGTAGCCGGCCTGAAAGCCGTGCGTGATACCGTCGCTGTGCAGCACCTGGCTGGCCTTCAGGACAAAGGGCGGCAGCATGTGGGTACTGGAATAAAAGGTAAAGGTCAGTTCATCGTCGGCCGTCACTTCCGTCGGCACCAGGGTGAACTGGATCGCTCCGCCGCTGCCGACCTGACAACTGCCCAGACCGGTCAGCTTGTCCGTTTCCGTCTTCGAGACAAAAGTCCCGGTAATGGCGTCGAAGACGCCGCCCGTGTAGAGGACGGCCCCGCCGGCTGTATCATTGTCCTGAATGGTGTTCAGCGACACGCTCATGGTCGTATTGTCGGGCGTATCGAGGGTAAACTCGAAGCGCAGGCACGCCATCACCCGCTGGAAATGGAAGTCGGCAGTGAGCGTGCTTACGCTTGCGGGGTCCTTCCCCCGGTTCGCGTTCGTCGCATTTTCCGTAGCATACATCAAATCCGTGCTGCGGTCGAAAGGGATATTCCGGGGGCCCGCCGCATAGGCAGTCTGCGTCCAGGGGGCATAGGCATAGAGATCGGCCAGCTTCTCGTCACTACGGCCCATCAGGATGAAACTGGCGGAGCCTTCGCTGTAGAGCGCCCCGTCGGCGTAAGAGGCTACATTCCTGTATTTCCAGCCGCCACTCATCTGCGCCTGAACATTCCAGAGACTGGATTTAAAATTGGCAAACTCGGTCGGAGAACTCGTATCTTCATGAATGCAGGTGAAGATGCCGTAGGTGGCTTTGTCTCCGAAGCTCACCCAGGTGGCTTTGGTCGGAGCGGCCTCCCCCAGGATGGAGGCGCGGATGTCAACGACGGCCTGAGATTCGCCGGTCGAGCCGGCGAATGACGAAGAGGAGCCGGCGAATGACGGATCCTTGGCGCAGCCCGCCATGGCAAGGAGGCCCACGAACAGGAGATTCCGGATCAAGCCCGGAATGACTATTCTATATGACCTGCTGTTTCTCATGGCGCGTTACGGGGTGGTATGGGGAAGAAGTTGTTCGGTCGTGTGGGTGTTGCCGGCGTCTTCCCAATCGGAAAGCTGGGCCGAAATGCCGCTGACCTGGTGGTTCGGAATGTTGAGCGTCAGCAGATAACGCACCTGCTTACCGGCCGGCCAGGCAGTCATCGAAGAGGTGCGCAGCTTGACCGTGAGCACATCCGTGACTTTGGGCACGCCATGCTGCTCAGCGATGACGTAACCAACTTCGAGTTCTGCGTCATTGGACAGCGTCTGCGGAAGCAGGAAGAGGATGCCTTCATCCGTACAGACAGGCAGGTGGTTATCGTTGGCACCGTTCTTCTCCGGAATGTGGGACGACATCACATTGCTCGGGATCAGTTCCCGGACACCGCCGACTTCTTCATCAGTCAAGCGGTAGGATGCCGTCGGAAGCGGCGTGCCCGGCGTGAAGGGATCGTCCAGCGAAGCGTCTGTGCTCCAACTGCATCCCGTAACATAGGGTGTCGGTTCCGTAAAATAAAGATAGGCCGAACTCACGACGTTACGGACTTCAATGCTGGTCACGCAGGCAAATTCCGGATCAGGCAGGTAGCCGTCATAGTTGAACGCGAATTTCACCTGCGTCAGCCGGTGGTCGAAACCCAGACTGAAGCGGCCGCTGTTGTCGAGACGGCTGACATCCAGGATCGGACTGGCGGCAAGGAAATCGACCTGGTCCCGCGCAGACGCCGCAGGCGTGTAGCGGATGACCGGCGAGCCGATCAGGTAGCCCGGCAGGCGGGCGCGGACAGCGTCGTCCGTGACGGGATCCGTCAGAATAATATCGCGCGTGTCGGGGTTGGGGGCGGGAAGGGCCGCCGCATCGGCCCGGTAAGGCGCGTAGCAGAAGAAGGTCAGGCTGCCGTCCAGCGGATAATATACGGGATTCGGAAGGAGTGTCACACCGCTGCGGGTGACGCCCTGCCAGGCGTGCTCGGCGTACGTGTCGCCTTCGCCCGGGCCTTTGATATAGCCGAAACGGTGGTTCTCGAAGTACTTCACGGAAGTACCGCCCGGCACATCGAAGGTCTCCCCTTCCGGGGTATGCCAGGCGCTGACGCTGAAGTCCTGCGCGGCCAGGGTCGGGAGCGAAGTGATGGCCGGTTTCCCCTTGGTGGCGACATCGGCAAGGCCGAATTCGATGGGAGATTCGCTGGTCAAGCCAGCGAATGACGAAGATGACGGCTCTTTTCCACAAGCTGCCAAAAGCAGAAGAAGACCAACCAGGACCCGACGCATGGCTTAATTGGAGAGCAGGGTTGTCACATCCACCGGGGTGCCGTTCCAGTCTGTCACGGACACCGGATCCACGAGGATCTCCGTGCCGTTGAAGGTCAGGTTGTAGGTGTAGCGGTATCCGGCTTTCCAATTCAGACGCGGAAGCGGCAGCGTAACGGTCAAGTCGGGAATAGAGTTCACCACATGATACGTCACAGTGACGCTGCGCGAAGCCTGCGGGATCACCAGCAGGTGGTCCGTGAGTTTGATCGCGTCGCCCGTCGCGCTGGCACCCGGAACGGTGAACGGCGTCGCCGTCAGCGAGAGCGGCTTATCTCCGCTCGTGAGGCTGCTCCAGGTAGAGGTCAGCTCCGTGTTGGTGTTATCTACCTTGAGCGTACCTGCATAGTCGAGGCCATTGATCTGCATCGACTTGATCGTGAAGATTCCGAGACCCGTAGAGCACTTGGCCGTGAATCCCACCACCGCCATCGTGTGCGCGAAGGTCAGGGGGATGGTGCCGGCCGTGCTGCTGCCCACGGACTGGCCGTTGGACACGGCGTACATCACGTCGTACTGGTTCGCGTAGGTGTCCCAGCCGCTGATGGTCACGCCGCCCGCCGCGCCGCCCTGGGACGCCTCGTTGAATGCGAGCGTGCCCGGTGCGGTGGTCAGGGCCGTGTAGGCCGCAGGCTTGAGGGCGAGGGCCAGGAAATCCACCTGCACGCTGCTGAAGGGCCAGTAGATGGGTTCCGGGTCCGCATGCCATTTGGCGTCCGTACCGTCGTAGGTGAAGAGCTGGTCTTCAAAGTACGTCGCGGGCGCCGACCCCGGCGTATTATACGTCGAGGTCGATGCTCGAATGACGTAGGTGTTGTCCGTGCCCAGCGAGGAGCCGTTCAGCTCGGGATCCGCCTTGGTCGGGGCCGCCGCCACGGCGCGCAGCGACAGCTCACGCGGCTCCGTGACCGTCAGGGTCTGGGAGCAGGCGGTGAAGCAGAGCAACGCCAGGACGATATGCGGGGTGCGGGTCAAGACTAGCCGATCTGCTCGTTGTCAACGACCTCGCTCCAATCATCCACGGAGGTGGTGAAGGTGATCTCAGCTGCGGAGAACTCGAGGTTGAAGGTGTACTTCTTGCCCATTTCCCACGTCATGCGCGGGATATTGAGGGAGTAGTCGAAGGTCTTGCCGCCCATCGAGTAGTTGATCACGATCTGCTTGGCGGACTGCTCCGGGATCAGCAGGTTCGTGGTGAGCTGGGTAGCCGTGCTGTTCAGCGTATAGGGGAAGTCGGAGATGCCCTCGGCAGCGCTGAGGTCCTTGTCGCCGTGGGCGGAGATGGTCCAGCCGGCCTTGAGGTTGGCGCGGTAGTTGTCGACCTTCAGCGAACCCTTGTACTCCAGGTCCCTGATCGTGATCTTGTTGATTGTCAGGTCCACCGTCGTGGTGGCGCTCTTCTTGGCCGTGAAGGCGAGGAGGGCCTGGGCGTGTTTGAAAGTGAGGGCGACGTTGCCGTCGGTGCCCGGCACGCAGCCATTGGCCACGGCGTACATCACGTCGTACTGATTGGCGAAGGTATCCCAATCATCGATCGTAAACTCACGGGCATGGGTGTCGGAATGGAAGGTCGGATGAAGGGCGCCTTTGGCGGCCGGCGTCAGCGCGCAGGCCAGGAAATCCACCTTCACGCCGCCGAAAGGCCAGTAGATATGCTGCTTGGTATAGGAGCCGGTGCCGGAAGCCGGGAACCACTTGGCGCCATCCGTGAAGTAGGCGAACAGCTGGCCGCCGTAGGACACGGCCGCGGGATCGAAGTACTTGGGAGAGCCGTCGGCGGATGCGGCCGCATAGATGACATAGTCATTGTTCGTGCCCAGGGAGGCACCGGCCAGTTCCGGGTCCGCCTTGGTGGCAGTATTGGCCACGACGTTGAAGCCCAGTTCGACCGGGGTCTCGTCCGTGCTAAGATTCGACTTGTTACAGGCAGCTGCGGTCAGCAGAACTGCCGCGCCAGCGAGGAGGAAGATAAGATTCCTTTTCATGATGTTTTGTGTTATATTATTTACATTCTATCCAATGATTACGTCGATCTCTTCGCCGTCCCACTCGTTCACGACCGGATCGAATCCGCCGCCCGAGTAGTCGGCCGTCGGCACGTCCACCGGGTCCGTGATCACGATGCGGTGCGCCGTGTTGTCAGGGTTCAACCACTGGGCTGTGACGTTAAAGATGTAGCGGACGCGCTCGCCGCCCGCGATGCTCAGCATCACGTTCACCAGCACGTCGCAATCCGCTTCCGGATATTTTCCGAAAGTATTCAGCACGGAGTAAATCTCGTGATGCGGCACATCCACCGCGCAGTTGAGCGAGAGCGCCGCCTGGTGGTTCTGCGTGCGGCCGTCCCAAAGGTAGCGGCCGTCCGCCTGGCCCGTCAGATAGACCTCGACGCCGGTGATGCGCTCCGCGCCTTCGATGTCGATGAATTCGAGGCTCCAGGTCTCCGACACGCGTTTCAACTCCGTCTCCAGCACCACCATATCCGATTCGAGGTCCTCCGGGCGAACCGGGACAACGGCCCCGGCAATCTTGCCGGCGAAGAGGTGGTCCGGTTCATAAATGACCGGCACATCCGAGGCGCTCAGCTCCTCGTCTCCGGTCGCCTTGCTCGGCGACAACCTGAGCCGGGTGCCGGTCCGGCTCGTGAATGCATCGCCGCTGGCGCGCATCTGCGCACCTTCGACCTGCGTCACTTCCGTGCCGAGGCTATAGACGAGCACGTCGTACACGCCCGGCGCGATATCCACGAAACCGCCCTCGACCGGAAGGAAATCCTCCGAGACCAGCTCGTGGCTGTCCACATTGTAGAAGAGCGCGCGGACCATCTCCGGCCGCTTGGGATTTACCTTTGTCTGGAACTCCGGATGGTGCTCCAGATCGACATATTCGCCGGGCGCCACATCGGGATCGAGCTTCAAGGTCAGTTTCAGATAGACGCCCGAGGCCGCCTCGTGCATCGGGATGCGGTGGCAGGCGGTCAGGGCCAGCAACAGGGTCAGCGTCAGGAGGATACGTTTCATCATTTGCGACCTCCTTTCTTTACGTAAATGGGGACGACCAGCGACAGCTGTGCGCGGGTCGGCCCGAACCAGCTGGTCTGCTGCGTCACGCCCTTGCGGTGGTAGATCAGCCCGCCGGGCTCCAGGCAGTCGTACGGCCGGGACGGCGAATAGATATAGCCGACGCCGAGCTCGAACTCCAGGTGCATGCGCCCGTCGAAGATGGGACAGGCGAAGAGGTAGTCCAGGCCGACGTTGTAGAATTCTCCCTGATGGCCGCTCCAGTCGCGCTCGAAGTCATACTGACCCGCAGCGGCGTAGAGGCCGATCGAGTGGCCCAGCAGGCGCTGGGCAGGCTGCTTATGCTTGCGCGGGAACCAATAGCGCAACTCCACATCCGCCGCCATCAGCTCGTTGCAAGTGCCGGTCTTGTCGATGCCCTGCGCATGGTCGGGACGCCAGATCCAGGGGTAATAAATGTCGGCGCCGATGCTCCAGCGCTCACCCAGCGGCACTTCGATGCCCACGTTCGCCAGCGGAATAGCGAGGGCGTTGGTGCGCAGGGCGAAGAGCATCTTCTTCCCGTCGAGCGAATAGGATCGGGCCGGCGCCGCCGGGATGACGGCAGGAGGCGTAAGGTCGATATAGACTGTGTCGCGGACGGTGTTCGTGATATAGACGGTATCCGTACGCGCCAGCAGCGGACGCGAGACGATGCACTCCACCGACACGCCGACGGCGCGCAGCTCCGGGAACACATTGGCGTCCAGCCAGTTCCAGACCCGGCCGCCCTGCAGCATACGCAGGCGGTTCTTGCGGGAATCGACGATCTTGCCGTTCTCAAAGATCCATTCGGGCGTATGTTCGATGATATCGATGACTTCATCCCGCCAGTCGGTGTCCAGGGTCTTGATGATGCGCACCAGGCTTTCCCAGTCCTCGCCAACCACCTCGCGGTGGAAGAGCGCCGAGCCCGCCAGGCCCAGCGTATCCGCAAACCAGTCGTCGAGCGCATGGGCACGGGCGTTGGCCAGGTTACGATTGCCCTGCGTGGTGCCTTCCGGCGAAGCCGAACCGCGCAGCAGCACCGCATCCACGACGCAGCCCTCCGCCATACGCGCTTCCAGCACGTCGCGGAATGCCTGCATGTGGGCAGCGTTTTCCCGGAAATTAGGATCGACCCTCGTGTGGCTTCGCTCAAAGAAGACGTTCAGGCGCAGGACGTTCACGTCCGGATTTTGCGCCCGCAAACCCCCACCCCTGAAGTTCCGAAGAAGACGGCAAGGGCGCAAAATATACGTATGAGGGGGCGACAGTGCATGAAGCTTGTCGAAAACGGACGCAAAAATAACGCGCGCAATCGAATAAAAAAAAGGTGGAAAAAATTTTTCCACCCATTTCCTACCCCTATGACGGTTTTTTCGCCAAGATTGACTAAAAAACAAAAAACGTTTCACCCCTCAAATCCAGAACAAGAATCGCGCAAATACTGTTACAGAATCGATTATTTTCGATTCTGTAACAAAAATGGGCTTATTTCTGCAACGGATTCGCCGGTCAGGGCCGGAGATCCTACGCGGGCTCAGGATGACAGAGCAGACGAATCTATTTTTTATTATATTTGTGGTATGATGAAACGATTCCTCCCTCTTCTGCTTGCGGCCGTGCTCGCGTGCGGTTGCAGCACCCTGGCCAAGATCGACTGGGACTACGGTCGCCTGGCCAGCGCCGGCGTGAAGGCCGCGACGGCCGCCTCGATCTCGGACGATCAGGTCGCTGAGCTCTGCCGCCAGGCGGTGGCGTACTCCGACGGGCAGACGCCTCTGGCGGATGCCAAGTACCAGCAGCGGCTGCAGAAGCTGATGAGCGGTGTGGGGAGCGTTGCCGGCAAGCCGCTCAACTTCAAGGTGTACCGTTCCAACGAAGTGAACGCATGCGCCTATGGCGACGGTTCCGTGCGCGTAAACTCTGCGCTGATGGACCTGATGGACGACGATGAGCTCTTCGCCGTGATCGGCCATGAACTGGGCCACGTGGCCAACAAGGACTCGATGAAGGCGATGAAGCGAGCCTACCTGGGCTCCGCCGCGCGCGAGGCCATCTACGCGGCGGGTGGCTACGGCCAGCTGGCCGGGACGGTGCTGGGTGATATCTCCGAGGCCTACGTCAACGCGCAGTTCTCGCAGAGCCAGGAATCGCAAGCCGACGAGTACGGCTTCCAGTTCTCCGTCGCGAACGGACGCGACCCCTATGGGATGGCCCGCTCGCTAGAGAAGCTCAATAACCTCGCCGGCGGCAGCCAGTCCTCCGCTCTGGCGAAGATGTTCTCTTCGCATCCGGACAGCGCCAAGCGCGCCGCCAAGATGCGCAAGAAGGCCGATCAGCTGACCCGCCAGGAAACCTCCAAGTAATCCAATATTAACCAAATAGTTATGAAGTATCTACGCACCCTGTCCCTGGCGCTTGCGCTGGGACTTACGACGCTCAGCGCCCTTGCGCAGCCGTACCCGTATCAGAACAAGAACCTCCCGCCGGAGCAGCGCGCCGCCGACCTGCTCGGCCGCCTCACTCTCGAGGAGAAGGCTTCGCTGACGATGCACGCCAGCCCGGCCATCCCGCGCCTGGGCATCAAGCCGTATAACTGGTGGAGCGAAGCCCTGCACGGCATCGCCCGCAACGGCAGTGCGACCGTGTTCCCGCAGCCGATCGGCATGGCGTCCAGCTTCGACGAGCGGCTGATCGAGGAAGTCTTCACCGCCGCCAGCGACGAGGCGCGCGTGAAGTACCTGGAGACGAAAGACAATGTCAAGGTGTACCAGGGCCTGACCTTCTGGACGCCGAATATCAACATCTTCCGTGATCCCCGCTGGGGCCGCGGCATGGAAACCTACGGGGAGGATCCCTTCCTGACCGGCCGCCTCGGCATGGCCGTCGTGCGCGGCCTGCAGGGCCCGGAGGATTCCCCGGTCCGCAAGACACACGCCTGCGCGAAGCACTACGCCGTCCACTCCGGCCTGGAATCTAACCGCCACCGCTTCGACGCCGTGGTCTCCGAGCGCGACCTGCGCGAGACCTATCTGCCGGCCTTCAAGGACCTGGTGACCAAGGCGCACGTGCAGGAGGTGATGACGGCCTATAACCGCTTCCGCGGGGAGCCTTGCGCCGCTTCCAACTATCTGGTGGACCAGATTCTCCGCAAGGAGTGGGGCTATCAGGGCATGGTGGTCTCCGACTGCTGGGCCATTCCCGACTTCTTCGAGAAAGGCCGCCACGGCTTCACCGACAGCCCCGCTAAGGCGGCGGCCCTCGCCGTGCGCAACGGCCTCGACGTGGAGTGCGGCAGCACCTTCGTGAACATTCCTGCCGCCGTGGAGCAGGGCTTGCTCGATGTCAAGGATCTCGACCGCAACCTGATGCGCATCCTGACCGAGCGCTTCCGCCTCGGCGAGATGGACGGCACCTCTCCCTGGGACGACCTCGACCCCGCCATCGTGGAGGGCCCGCAGCATCGCGCCCTCTCGCTGAAGATGGCGCGCGAGTCGCTGGTCCTGCTGCAGAACAAGGGCGTCCTGCCCCTGCAGCCCGGCCAGAAAGTGGCCGTGATCGGCCCGAACGCCGACGACGCCGAGATGATGTGGGGTAACTACAACCCCGTCCCCAAGAGCACCGTGACGCTGCTCGACGCGTTCAAGGCCCGTGACCCGCAGGTCGTGAGCTTCCGCGGCTGCGGCATCATCGGCGCCGAATTCATGCCGGAGAGCAATCCCGACGACCGGATGGCCCAGCTGATGAAGCTCTCCAATGAGGAGCTCGAGGAAGTGGCCAAGCAGTATGCTATCAATATTAATGATGTCAAGGCCTATGCCCGCCGCACCAAGCTCCTGCACGACAGTTTCCTGCCTGCGCTCGACGTGGACGACGTGCTGAAGCGCCTGGAGGGCATCGACGTAGTTGTCTTCGCAGGCGGCATCTCGCCGCGTCTCGAAGGCGAGGAGATGCCCGTGCAGCTGCCTGGCTTCTCCGGCGGCGACCGCACCGACATCGAGCTGCCTGCCGTGCAGCGCCAGCTGCTGCAGGCCCTGCACGATGCCGGCAAAAAGGTCATCCTCGTGAACTTCTCCGGCTGTGCCATCGGCCTCGTGCCCGAAACGCAGAGCTGCGACGCCATCCTGCAGGCCTGGTATCCCGGCCAGGAGGGCGGCACCGCCATCGTAGAGGCGCTCTACGGCGAATTCAACCCTTCGGGTAAGTTGCCTGTCACCTTCTACCGCTCGGTGGACCAGCTCCCCGAGGTGGAGGATTATAATATGGAAGGCCACACCTACCGCTATTTCCGTGGCACGCCGCTCTTCCCCTTCGGCTACGGCCTGAGCTACACGGACTTCCACTACGGCGCCGCCAAGGTGAAGAACGGGGTCCTGGAGTTCACGGTCCGCAACAGCGGCAAGCGCAACGGCACCGAGGTCGTCCAGCTCTACGTCCGCAAAACCGGCGACGTCGGCGGCCCGAACAAGACGCTCCGCGCCTTCCAGCGTGTGACGGTGATGGCCGGCGCCTCCGCAACTGTCCGCATCCCGCTCGACGACGAGGTCTTCACCTGGTGGAGCGAGTCTGCGCAGAATATGGTCCCCGTGCATGGTGAGTACGAGCTGCTCTACGGCTCCAGCTCCGCCGACAGCGACCTCAAGAAGTTGAATTATAAATTCTAAAAGATAGTATGAGAAAGATCTGGCTTTCCTTGGGCGCCATCCTGCTGCTGGCGCTCTCCCTCAATGCGCAGGACAAAGTGACCAAGAAGGTCCTTGAACTCGGCAAGACCGACAACCGCACGATGCAGCACGCGGAGTACATCGCCCGCAATATCGGCGGGCGCCTCGTAGGCACGCACATGCTCAACCACGCCGAGGACTGGGTGGCGGAGCAGTTCCGCTCCTGGGGTCTGGAAGTGACGATGCAGGAGGCCGTCACGATCGGCGTCGGCTTCGACCGGGGTCCCTGGTCCGGCCGTATGCTCTCCGAGGACGGCATGACCCTGCACTTCGGCACGCCTGCCTACACGGCCGGCACGTGCGGCCCCCAGAAGGGCCGCGTGCTGCTGGAGCCGCGGAGCCAGCGTGACTTCGACCGCGTGAAGGGCGCGCTCAAGGGCGCCTGGGTGCTCGTGGAGTCGGGCCCGACCAACGGTCTGGCCCTCGACGCCAGCGCCAAGGCGGATTCCACGCGCGCAGCACAGCTCGCCGAGGGCAAAAAGGATGTCTCCGTGCCATTCTACCGCCAGATGGTCGAAGCCGGTGTGTTGGGATTCATCCGCCCCGCCCAGCTCCCCATGCAGGTGCTCTACAACCGCGCCATGTGCTTCGAGCTGACCATGGACACGCTGCCCACCGCCTGCGACATTCTGCTCGATGCGCACCAGTTTGCAATCATCAAGCAGAAGACGCTCGACCGACAGGATTTCCTGCTGGAATTCGACATCCGCAACCACTTCTTCCAGGGCCCGATGCGACATCATAACATCCTCGCCGTCATCAAGGGCACCCAGCATCCGGACGAGTACGTCCTGCTGGGCGGCCACCTGGATGCCTACGATATCGCCACTGGCGCGGTCGATGACGGCCAGGGCGTGTGCGTGACGATGGAAGCCGCCCGGCTGCTCGCCGCTGCGGGCGCCAAGCCCAAACGCTCCATCATGTTCTGCATCTGGACGGGCGAAGAGTACGGCCTGCTGGGCTCGAAGTTTTTCGTGGAGAATAAGACGATACCCTGGGGCAAGATCTCCAACTACTTCAACCGCGACGGCGGTCCGCTGGCTTGCACGGGAATCACCGTCCCGCCTGCCATGTATGACGACTTTGTGAAGGTCTGCGAGCCGCTGACGGACTACAACCCCGAGATCCCTTTCAGCGTGTACAAGCGTCCGGGCGAGCCGCAGGAGCGTCCGACGAGTGCCGGCGGCTCCGACCACGCCTATTTCGCGATGAACGGCATCCCGGCCATCTCCTTCCGCGAGACGGACATCTTCGGCCTCGACTTCAACTACCGCGACATCTGGCACACGGAAGACGACCTCTTCGACAAACTGGTTCCGGCTTACCTGGAACACTCGGCGGTCATCAACGCCGTCACGGCCTACGGTCTGGCGAATCTCCCGCACCTTCTCTCCCGGGAAGGATTGTATAAGGAATAACGAAAAGAGCCGCCTTTTCAGGCGGCTCTTTGAGTGAAGTGCGGGTGAAGGGGCTCGAACCCTTACGCCTTGCGGCACGGGATCCTAAGTCCCGCTTGGCTACCAATTACAACACACCCGCGTTGCGGACTGCAAAGATAGCAAATTAATTCACGCGAATCTTCTGTCCGATCGAAAGCTTGTTGGGGTTGATGCCGGGATTGAGCTTCAGGATGGCGTTCAGCGACTTGCCCTCCTTGCGGGCAATCACGCTCAGGGTCTCGCCGCTCTTGACGCTGTGGTGGCGAATGGCGGCCCGCTCGGCGGCAATGCGCTTCTCCTCCTCGACGATGCGCTCCTCGTCGGCATAGATCTCCTCCTCTTCGTCGATCGACTCCGGCGTATAGTGGGAATGCGCATCCAGGTAGCTGCGGCGCAGCACGAAGACGTTCTTGCGCAGCTCGCCCGTCTCATAATCCGCGATCCACTCAGGATCGAAGGCAAAGCCCTGGTAGCGGGTCTCGAAGTGGAGGTGCGGGCCCGTGGAGCGGCCGGTAGAGCCGCCCAGACCGATCTCGTCACCGGCGCGCACCCAGTCCCCTACCTCAACCTCACGCTTGGACAGGTGGCCGTAGTAGGTCTCCAGGCCGTTCTCATGGCGGATGATGACCAGGTTGCCGTAGCCCTTATTATACGTGGACGCGCGCACGCGACCGTCGAAGGCCGCCACGACGGGCGTCCCCGTCTTCAGCGGCAGGTCCACGCCCTGGTGGCGCCGGCCGCGGCGCATGCCGAAGCGCGAGAAAACCTTGGTCTGATAAGGGGCCACGAAGCGGCTGGCGGAGTCCACCAGCGCGATGGAATTGCGCAGCGGAAGGCTGTCCAGCGGCACCGTAAAGGGATTCGTGGAGTTCGGCACCCAGTCCTTGACGAAGGTGCTGTCGCTCTCCATCAGCTTGAAGTTCTTAATGTAGTACCACGTGTGGTCGTCCTTGAGGACCAGCAGCAGACGGCCGTCCTGGATGTCCAGGGTGTCCACTTCCGCCCCCTTGCCCTGCTGGAAAGAGCCGGGCTCGGTAACGAAGTCATCCGGCACGGTCAGCGTGTCGAGCGTCGAGGAGACGCTGCCGGGAAACAGCGCACGGGGGTTGATGGTGGTATCGGGCTCCTGCGCCAACAAGGCGGCAGAAAGGAATAAACTACTAACTAAAATTAAATGTCTCTTGTTCATATTTTCGATTCACGAGCGCACGGCGCCGAAGCGCGTTTCCAGCAATTTGCATGCCTGCGCGACCTTGTCTTGCAGCAGTGCTTCCGTACGTGCTTCACAGATGAAGCGCAGGAAGGGTTCCGTGTTGGACGGGCGGATGTTGAACCACCAGTCGGCGAACTCCAGGCGGAAGCCGTCGAAGTCCATCGTCTTGAGCGGAGTCTGCTGCGCGGAGAAATACTCGCACACGGCCTTCATCGCGCCCGGCTTGTCCTCGAGGCGGAAATTGATCTCGCCGGAGTTGCAGTAGCCGGCAATCTCGGAGATCTGCTGACTGAAGGTGCGGCCCTGCCGCTTCAGCGCGGCCACAATGCGCAGCACGATCAACGAGGAGAGCAGGCCGCTGTCGGAATAGAAGAAATCCTTGAAATAATAATGGCCCGCCAGCTCGCCGCCCCACAGGCCGTCGATCTCGCGGAGTTTGGGCGCTGCGAAAGCGCGGCCCACGCGCCAGGTATGCACGTCCGCGCCGTAACGCGCGAGGTACTCGCCCACCGCCTTGGAGGAGCGGATTTCCTGCAGCACGCGCGGCGCCTTCGCGCCCCGCTCGTCGCAGAAGTACTTCGCCATCATCGCGATCACCAGGTCCGGCGCCACGAACTGCCCCTTCTCGTCCACGAACATCACGCGGTCGGCGTCGCCGTCGTAGATCACGCCCACGTCGGCGCCCTTGCGGCGCACCAGCTCGCGCAGCGGCTCCACGTTTTTCGCCACCAGCGGGTTGGGCTCGTGGTTCGGGAAGCGGCCGTCGATCGTGTCGAAGAGGTAGTTCGGCCCTTCGCCGAACATTTCGTGCGCGAAGAGGCAGGCCATGCCGTTCGACAGGTCAAAGGCAATATGGAGCTCGCTGTAATCCCCTTTGAACTTCCGCATGAAGTTCATGTAGTCTTCGTGGATGTCCTTCACGCGCACCGTGCCGCGACTGGCGGCGACGGGCGTCGGGCGATTCTGCTCGATCCAGGCCTTGATCTGGCCCAGGCCCGTGTCCAGGCCCACCGGGAGCGCATGCTCGCGGCTCACCTTCATGCCGTTGTACTCGGCGGGGTTGTGGCTCGCGGTGATCTGCACGGAGGCTTTGTAGCCGTAGTTGGCCGTGCCGAAATAGACCATTGGCGTGCTGCTCAGCCCGATGTCGGCGACGTCGGCGCCCGCATCGCAGATGCCCTCCACGAGCGCGTCGTGGATCTCCTGCGAGGACACGCGGCAGTCCCGGCCCACCAGCACCTCTTTGGCGCCCAGCAGTTCGGGAATGAAATAACCTACTTTGTAGGCCGTAGTCCGGTCGAAATCAACACCATAGACTCCCCGGATATCGTAAGCGTGGAATGCTCCCATTGGTTTGCGGTTAGTTGAACGAGTACAAATGTACTAATATTTCTTCTTGAACACAAACGGGATGTCGTATGTCTGGGCGTCGCACTTGTCCAGACTGGTGGAGAAATCCATTTCGTATTTCCCTTCCCGCTCGACCAGTTCCGTCAGCCGCTCGTCGATCAGATAGAGATCGTAATCGACCAGGGTGAAGTTGCGATAGACCATGTCGTAGCCGACCCCATCCTCACGGTACACGATCTGGGGCCGCCCGAAGGCCTTGTCCAGGGCGTGGTGGGTGGAGATCGCCTTCCGGCTGCCTCGCGCGACGAGCCATTCGCAGAGCTGGCGCGCAATGGCCTCGTGGTCCACGCCCGGCGTGGGTGCGTGATGGTCAAGATCTTCCGTATCAAGATTCTTTCCTTTCAGCTTGCCGACCTTCCGGTCCAGAATCATCACATAGAGGACCAGCAGGGGCAGCAGGACGAGCAGGATCAGTTCCAGGTCCATTATGCGTCAGCGAAGGTCTTGCCGTCGCGCAGGACGACCTGGAGTTGGGTATATTCGCAGTGGAAATCGTTGCGGAGGCGGTCCAGGTAGCGGGCGCACTCCCATTTGCACATCGGCAGGTCGTGCAAAAGATAGTTGCCGCAGGTCTGTGGGGTCGTGGCCGGGACTTCGTCCTGCGTCAGGATCCATTCCAGGCACTCGATGGTCAGCCGGCGCATGTCCTCCACGCCGTAGTTGCCGGTCATGATGATGTACATGCCCGTCAGACAGCCCATCGGGCCGACATAGACCACATCATCCTTCGCCGCCGAGTTGCGGAACCACGTGGCCATCAGGTGCTCGATGCTGTGCATCGCCGCCGGCGCCACGGCCGGCTCCTTGTTCGGCTCCGTGACCCGGAGGTCGAAGGTCGTGAATCCCCTGTCCACCCGGGACACGTAGATCCCCGGCTTGAGGTGCGTATGATCGATCGTAAAGCTCTGGATGACTTCCATACCTATTTAATCTTGGCCTTGTAGGCGGTGCCGACTTTGCCGTGGGCGATATTCTGGAGCTTCTTGGTGAGCATCTTGCGGCGGATCGGTGCCACGAGGTCGGTGAAAAGCTCGCCGTCGAGGTGGGAGAATTCGTGCTGGATCATCCGGGCGGCGAACTTGTCGAAGGTCTCCGTCTTCTTCTCCAGGTTCTCGTCGTAGTACTCGACCGTCAGCGACTCCGGCCGGCGGACGTCGGCATACACGCCGGGCACGCTGAGGCAGCCCTCGTTGTACTCGCACATGGTCTCGCTCTCTTCCAGGACCACCGGATTGATGAAGGCGCGGCGGAAGCCCGCCAGATAGGGATAGATGTCTTTCATGACGTCGCCATCGACCACAGCGACACGCAGGCTTACGCCGATCTGCGGCGCGGCGAGGCCGCAGCCGTCGGATTTCTCAAGGGTATCCCAAAGGTCCTGGACCAGGGACTTCAGGCCGTCCCGGTCGGTGAGGTCGGCCGGCGCTGCGACCTTGCGCAGCACTTCCGAGCCATATAAATAGATAGGTTGAATCATTTCTTTTTGTCCAAATAACTCTGCAGGATGATGGCGGCGCTGATCTTGTCCACGGAGGCTTTGTCCCGCCGGTCGCTTTTCTTCATGCCCCCGTCGATCATCGCCCGGTGCGCGAGCACAGAGGTAAATCGTTCATCTTCAAGCTCTACGGGCACTTCCGGGAAGGCCTTGCGCAGGCGCTTCAGGAAGACCTCCACATCCGCCGCCGCCTCGGCGGGCGCGCCGTTGAGATTGAGCGGCCAACCCACGACAAAACGCACAACCGTCTCGGAAACGGCATACTTTTGCAGATATTCTATTATCTTTGCAGCCGGAACAGTCTCGAGCGGAGAGGCAAAGATGCCCAGCGGGTCGCTGACAGCGACTCCGACCCTGGCGCGTCCATAGTCTATTCCGATGGTTCTGTTCATCACCGCAAAGTTACATCAAAAGTATGGGAAGACAAAATCCGGATCACCGCACGCGCCAGTTCAGGCTGTCGCTCGTGGACAATGAGACCCACGAGTCGCTCCGCTCGATCCGGTTCAACCGGCCGCAGCTGATCTACGGCATCATCACGGCCGTGCTCGCGCTGCTGCTCGTGGCGTACCTGCTGTTCGCCATCACCCCGCTGCGCACCATCATTCCCGGCTACCCGAACGCCCACTCGCGCCGCGAGGCCGTGGCCAATGCCATCAAAATCGACTCCCTGGAGAACGCCGTCGCCCGCTGGAACCTCTACGCCGAGAGCCTCAGCCGTGTGCTCACCGGCGAGCAAACCATCGACTTCGACAGCCTCGTACACAACGCCACGGCCACGTACCTCTCCCAGAAGAGCGCCGAGGAGCTCGCCAGCCGGGACTCCCTCCTGCGCGAGACCGTGCAGAAGGAGGAGCAGTTCGGCGTGAGCACCCAGGCGGCACGCGACCTGCCCATCGAGGGTATCCATTTCTTCGCTCCGCTGAAGGGCGTCGTGGCCACGGAATACGACCGCGTGAGCCATCCCGCCATCGATATCGCCGCCCCTACGGGGACGGTGGTCAGTGCGGTGCTGGACGGCACCGTCATCTTCACCGGCTGGGACGCCGAGACCGGCTACGTCATCATCGTCCAGCATCGCGAAAACCTGCTGAGCGTCTATTCTAATAACCAAAAACTACTGTGCAGCTCCGGCGACGCAGTCAAGGCCGGCACCCCGATCGCCCTGGTCGGCGGCATGTCCGGTCAGCCCGGCGCCGAACACCTGCACTTCGAACTCTGGCAGAACGGCCAGAGCCTCGACCCGACCCGATACATCAGCTTCTAAGTGAAAAGGAAAATTGCCATACTCGGATCCACCGGATCCATCGGCACCCAGACGCTGGACGTCATCCGCCAGCACCGCGACCTGTTCGAGGTCGTCCTCATCTCCGCCCGCAGCAGCGTCGGTCTGCTGATCGCGCAGGCCGTCGAATTCGACGTGCCCCACGTCGTCATCTGCAACGAGGCGCGCTACCAGGACGTGGCGGACGCGCTGCAGCCCCTCGGCACCAAGGTATGGGCGGGCGTGGACAGCCTGTGCGACCTGGTCCGGATGGACGGCGTGGACATCGTCGTGGGCGCGATGGTCGGCTTCAGCGGCCTGCGGCCGACGCTGGCGGCCCTGGAAGCCGGCAAGATCGTCGCCCTTGCGAACAAGGAGACGCTCGTCGCCGCCGGCTCCCTGGTCAAAAGGATCGCCAGCGAGCACGGAGGCGTGATCCTGCCCGTCGATTCGGAGCATTCCGCCATCTTCCAGTGCCTGCTCGCCGCGGGCGATAACCCCGTAGAGCGCGTACACCTGACCGCCTCCGGCGGCCCGTTCCGCACCTGGGAGCGCAAGAAGATTGCCGGCGCCTCCGCCGCGCAGGCCCTCAAGCACCCCAACTGGAACATGGGCAACAAGGTCACCATCGACTCCGCCACCATGATGAACAAAGGCTTCGAGGTGATCGAGGCCAAGTGGCTCTTCGACCTTAAGCCCGAGCAGATCAACGTCGTCGTGCACCCTGAGTCGATCATCCACTCGATGGTCGAGTTCGTGGACGGGGCCGTGATCGCGCAGCTCGGCTGCCCGGACATGCGCGAGCCCATCGGCTTCGCACTGAGCTTCCCCCAGCGCCTGACGGTGGGCAACAAGAAACTCGATTTCTCGACGCTCGGCGGCCTCTCCTTCGAGGCCCCCGACACCAACCGCTTCCCCTGCCTGGGACTCGCTTTCGAGGCGCTCCACCGCGGCGGAAACGCGGCCTGCGCCCTCAACGCCGCCAACGAAGTGGCGGTGGCCGCCTACCTCAAGGACCTGATTTCCTTCTATGATATCGCCAAGATCGGTGAAAAAGCACTCGCGGGCCTGAATTTTGTAGCAGACCCTACGCTCGACGACATTTTCGCCACCAATAGCGAAGTCGCCGCGATCGCCGATGGTTATATTCATTAAGACACTGCAAGTCATCCTCGCCCTGTCCGTGCTCATCATTATCCATGAGTTCGGTCATTTTCTGTGGGCGCGCGCGTTCGGTATCCGCGTGGAAAAGTTCTACCTCTTCTTCGACCTGGGCGGCAAGGCGCTCGCGCGCTGGCACTGGGGCGGCACGGAGTTCGGCATCGGCTGGCTGCCCTTCGGCGGCTACTGCAAGATCGCCGGCATGATCGACGAGTCGCTGGACCTCGAGCAGCTGAAGCAGGATCCCCAACCCTGGGAGTTCCGCACGAAGCCGGCCTGGCAGCGCCTGCTGGTGATGGCCGGCGGCGTGATCAATAATTTCATTTTTGCCATTCTCACCTACATCGCCATCATGGCGATCTGGGGCGAATCCTATATCGAGAACCGCGGCAACCAGATCTACGTGGACGAGCTTGCCTACGAGATGGGCTTCCGCACCGGCGACGAGATCCTTCGCTTCGACGACTACGAGCCCGAGAATTTCGGGATGCTGCAGGCCGACCTCGCCCGCCGCGGTGTGCACAAGGCCACGGTCCTGCGCGGTGCCGACACGCTCGACATCTACATCGACCAGGCGCGCATCGGCGACGTGCTCAGCGACCCGATGATGTTCGACCTGGCGGTGCCATTCGTCATTGATTCCGTGATGGCGGGCGGACTGAACGCCGGCGCGGACCTGGTCCGGGGCGACCGCATCGTCGCCTTCGACGGGCGGGCCGTACAGTATGTCCAGGATTCCCGCGCCGTGCTCGCGGAGTACCGCTCGCAGGAGATCGACGCCTCCGTGATCCGCGGCGCCGACACGCTCGGCCTGCCGGTCCGCGTGGACAGCACCGGCCGCATCGGCGTGTTCATGCAGATGCCCGGCGTCAAGACGCGCCACTACAATCTCCTGGAGGCCATTCCCGCCGGCTGGCGGGAGGCTGGCAGCTCGATCGGCGGCTACCTGGACGACCTGCGCCTGCTCGCGCGGCCGTCCACCGGCGCCTACAAGAGCGTCGGCAGCTTCATCGCCATCGGGCAGGTCTTTCCCGAAACCTGGGACTGGTTCCGTTTCCTGAACATCCTCGCGCTGCTGTCCATCATGCTCGGCGTGATGAACCTCCTTCCCATCCCGGGACTGGACGGCGGACACATCCTGTTCACCCTCTACGAGATCGTCTCGGGCCGCAAGCCCGGACAGAAATTCCTCGTCGCCGCGCAGCTCATCGGCATGGTACTGATCTTCGCGCTGATGTTCCTCGCGTTCGGCAACGATATTGCAAGATTGATACACTAATTTTCAAGGAGATATGAAAACAAGCAAGAAGCTGCTTCTCGTGCTCGCCGCCGTCCTGACCCTGGCCGGCTGCAAGAGCACCAAGAGCCTGCTGCCAAGCGTCAGCGGCAAGGCGGGCGAAGTGATTGTCGTCATGGAGAAGGCCGACTGGGAAGACACCCTCGGCAGTGACGTGCGCGACCTGCTGGCCTGCGACTGCCCCTGGCTGGCGCAGAAAGAGCCCCTCTACACCCTTGTGAACGTGATTCCGTCCGCGTTCGGCGACCTGTTCAAGTACCACCGGAACATCGTGCTCTTCCAGGTGAATCCCCAGCTCGACACCACCGGCGTCATCTTCCGCCACGATGTCTGGGCCGCGCCGCAGTGCGCCATCCAGATCAACGCCCCGGACACCGCCGCGGCTTCTGAAATCCTGAAAGAAAAGGGCCCGATGATCGTCAGCGCCCTCGAACAGGCGGAGCGCGACCGCGTGATCCGCAACACCCTGCGCTACGAGGAGCCCGCCCTCTATCCGCAGCTCGCGGACATCTTCGGCGGCGCACCGCACTTCCCTACCGGCTACAAACTGCGCAAGGCTTCGGACACCTTCGCCTGGATCGCTGACGACAAGCAGGCGTACCAGGATGTATTCATCTACCGTTATCCGGCCGAGGACGATCCTTTCACGATGGAGAAGATCCTCGCCCACCGCAACGCCATGCTCCAGGAGAACGTCCCCGGCATGTTCGACGGCACGTACATGACTACCAGCGACTTCTTCCCGACGACCCTCGAATTCCTCAAGTACCGGGGCCGTGATTTCGCGCAGGTGCGCGGCATGTGGGAGGTCCAGAACGACTTCATGGGCGGCCCGTTCGTCTCCCACTCCTTCTACAGCCCCGACGGCAGCGAGATCCTCGTAGCCGAGGCCTGGGTCTATGCGCCGAAATTCGACAAGCGTCAGTACCTGCGCCAGGTCGAGTCGCTGCTCTACTCCTGGGAGTGGAAGAAGCCGGCCGAGGACGAAGAAAATGCGACAAATTAATTTGTCAAGTCCAAAAATTTTTCTATCTTTGCAGTCCCAATTTGGCGGATAGCGCTTTGGGATGAGTTTGGTGGGTTCGTATAACGGCTAGTACTCAAGATTTTCATTCTTGCAATAGGAGTTCGATTCTCCTACCCACTACCAAATATTAAAAAATAAAAACAATGGCAAATACAGCATCCGCAAAGAAGGCCGATCGCCAGAGCGAAAGGCACAGAATGCATAATCGTTATTATGCAAAGACCACCCGTAATGCTATCCGCGACATCCGCAACACCTCCGACAAGGCTACGGCCGAGGCCAACGCCCCCAAGGTTTATGCGATGATCGACAAACTCGCGAAGATCGGCCTGATCCACAAGAACAAGGCCTCCAATCTTAAGAGTGGCATTGCAGTTTACATCAATAAGCTTGCTTAATCGCAGTTTTTGTTGTAATTTTGTGTCCCGGTTTTCCGGACACTATTTTGACAAGATTGTAATTTTAAGAATTCGAAGTTGATTCCCGGTTGAACGCAGCAATGCTACGCCGGAACAACGAGAAGAATTTCGAAGTTAGTTTGCCGATGAGTGCAAGCGAAACGAGGAGCGAAGGAAGGAGCAATCTAAGGATTGTGACTGACTGAGCGACGAAGTTGAACGCAGCAATCGCGGCAAAGTAACGAGAAATCGGGATGTAGCGCAGTTGGCTAGCGCACTACGTTCGGGACGTAGGGGTCGTCTGTTCGAGTCAGATCATCCCGACAAGGGGAAGCGGAAACGCTTCCCCTTTTTCGTTGTATCCCCTTCCGGCCTCCATATCTACATCTCTCTCACCCCGCCCCGCCGCCCGCGTGGACAGCAACATGCTTACTAACAATATTTTACGGAAATGACTCTAGCCCAAAAAGCCAGAGTCATTTCGATATCTATCTGTGGATCAGCGACTTGCCGTCCACGCAGTAACGTTATTTGAAGCGGGCGACGCGCTCATCGGCGATGACACCGGACCAATTGAGACCGTAGGCGAAGTCGTAGGCGTGGCCGTCGGCATCGACGTAGGGCCGCATATCGCGCGGCACGTCCTCGCACTGCTCCTCGACGGTGCGCATATCGGCAGGCAGCTGCATCGGCAGCAGGCCGGAGGGCTCCACCGTGCCGCCAATGATATCCAGGACCACCTGGTTCTGGACACCGAACGTGAGAAGGATGGCGTCGGCATACGGTTCCAGCTCCGAGAGGACCAGCGGCCGGGTCGCGTTCACGACCACCACGACGGGCTTGTCGCCCATCTTCCGCTTGGTCTCAATCACGAGGTCCAGGTCGCTTTCATTCGCAGTCGTGACCTTCTTCCCTTTATAAGAACGGTTCGTGAAGGACTCCTTGGGATCACCGCCGGCGATGGATTCCGTCCGCGCGAATTCGGCCGTGTAGGGCCTGTACTGTAAAGAGATAGGCACATAGCCGTTGCCGCCCTTCTTGCGGTCGTTCACGTCATAACCGGATCCCGAGGAGGGCTCCTGAATGATCACGAGCGCAAAGTCGGCTTCTTCCGGACTCGCGGCCCATTCGGAATATTTCTCGACCAGCTCCTTGTCGATAGGCCAGTCCCAGTGCGCAGCGGGTCCGCTCTGGAGTCCGAACATCCCGAAGCTTTGGGGATACAGGCGCTGCGGGACATAGACTTTGGCACTTTGCTGCGGCAGCACGTTCCCGTGGTTCTTCAGCATCACCACGGACTTCTGCTGCGCCTCGTAGCCCCAGAGCATGAACGCCGGATTGCCCACGACGCTCGTCGCCCAGGCAGGATCCGTGTACGGGTTCTCGAAGAGCCCGGTGCGGAAGGAGTTCATCAGCAGGCGCACGGCCGAGGCCTCAAAGCGCTCGCGTGCGCTCGCTTCGCCGAATTCCTCGACCCACATCCGGTAGGCCTCCAGGACGGGGCCCTTGTCGTTGTTGCCGCCGAACTGGTCCACGCCGGCCTTGATGACTTCGAAGTGGCGCTGGGCGACGGAGAGCGTCTCCATCCCCCAGCACTTGCCGTCGAAGGATTCGATGGCGGCGTTGTCGTAGGTGATGTTCCAGTCGGTGCAAACCACGCCGTCGAAACGATATTTGTCGCGCAGCAGGTCAGAGATGATGTAGCGGCTGTAGCTGTTGCCGGCGTTGGCGCCGGACGGGTCCACGCCGTAGGAGATCGTATAGTAGGGCATCACCGCGGAAGCGGTTTTCGTGCCGCCGGCGAGCTGGAAGGCACCCTCCGTAAAGGGCCGCAGGTGCGTGGCGAAGGCACCACCAGGATAGACGGCGTACTTGCCGTAGTTGAAGTGCGCGTCACGACCGCCTTCCTCCGGGCCGCCGGAGGGCCAGTGCTTCACCATCGCGTTGACGCTCTGGCTGCCCCAGCCGTCAGCGCTGCCGTCGGTGGTCTGGAAACCGTCCACGTAGGCACGGGCCATGGCGATGTCCAGCTCGGGATCCTCGCCGAAAGTGCCGTTGAAGCGGCTCCAGCGCGGCTCCGTGGCCAGGTCGATCTGCGGGCTGAGGGCCGTGGCGATGCCGAGTGCGCGGTATTCTTCAGAAGCGGTCCGGCCGAACTGTTCGACGATCGCCGGATCGAAGGTAGCGGCGAGGCCGAGGGGCGTGGGCCACTGTGAGATGCGGCCGCCGGAGCCCATGTTGAACTCGGCCGTGGCGGAGGGCTCGTTGCGCGGGTCGGAGGAGTTGTTGGCCGGGATGCCGTGGCCCAGGGCCTCGACGAAGGCCTGGACGTTGTTGTTCCAGCGGGCCGCGACTTCCGGGCTCTCGACCGTGGTCACGAGCACGGCGCGCAGGTTGTCCTCTTCGAGAAATTGGCGCTGCTGGTCGGTGAGGTCCCAGCTCTTCGCACCGCTCTCCGCGAGCGACTTGCCGCCGTAGGTGGCGCCGCCGAAGCCGTAGGACGAGCCGGGAATGCTCTGATGTCCGCTGTAGAGCATCAGGCCGGCGATTTCTTCGATGCTGAGCTGCGTGGCCAGGTCCTTCGCGCGGGCGAGCGCGGACTGGCGCCAGTCTTCATAGATGTCCAGCGCACCGTTGCGGTTCAGGTCCTTGAAGGCGTATCCGCCGTCTTCGAGAATGGGAGCGGAGCTGACGCCGAGCGTGGGGCCGCCCCGCTGAATGATGAGCCGATAGCCGTCGGCCTCGGTTTCGTGCCACTTCGGACCGCAGGCGGCCAGCAGGGGCAGGGCAAGAAGCAGGAAGAGTTTTCGTGTCATATACATGGATAGCAGAGTTGTCAGTTTCAGCAAATATCGTCTTTTTCGCCGAAATCGGCTTATCTTCTTGTCCAAATGTTTTTGCTATCTTTGTGTTCCGTATGAAAAAGATCCCTATCATTCTCGCGGTGCTGGCCGTGCTGGCCATCGGCGCCCTGCTCGGTTGGAACTGGCTGCAGGACAACAAGCTGCCCAATTTCCGCCGGCAGGCGGAGATCTACGTCTATCCGGAGGCGACGGCCGACCAGGTACTGGACGAGATCGCCGACAAGGCGCAGGTGCGCAACCGCGCGAGCCTGGAGCGCTGTTTCAAGGCCAAGCAGGTGGCGCAGTACCTCACGCCCGGCCACTACACCGTCTCGCCGGGCGACGCGAGCGTCTATGTGGCGCGCATGCTCAACAACGGCTGGCAAACGCCGGTGCGCCTCTCCCTGACGGGGAATCTGCGCGTCAAGAGCAACATCGCCGCCAAGATCGCAAGCCAGCTCCTGCTGGACTCCGCGACGGTCCACCAGGCCCTGAACAACGAGCGGCTGCTCGCCGAATACGGCTTCACGCCGCGCAATGTCTTTTCTTTGTTGACCCCCGACACCTTCGATATCTACTGGACTGCCTCGATGGCGGACCTCTACGCCAAGCAGAAGGCTGCCTGGGATGCCTACTGGACCGAGGAGCGCGACGCCAAGGCGAAGCATCTGCGACTGAGCCGCCAGCAGGTCTCCGTGCTGGCCTCCATCGTCACGGCCGAGTCCAACAACGAGAACGAGATGCCCAAGATTGCCGGGGTCTATCTGAACCGCCTCAAGGTCGGGATGCCCCTGCAGGCCGATCCGACCGTGGCTTTCTGCTTTGATTATCAGCTGAATCGAATACTCTTGAAGCATCTGGAAGTGGATTCCGCGTACAATACATACAAGCACACCGGCCTGCCGCCGGGGCCCATCTGCGTGCCCACGCGCGCTGCGCTCGAAGCCGTGCTGAATCCTGACTTCGGCGGCACCTGGGGTGCCGGCAACCTCTATTTCTGTGCGAATCCGGACTTCTCCGGCACGCACGTCTTCGCGAAAACGCTCTCCGAGCACAACCGCAACGCCCAGGCCTTCCAGGCTGAACTCAACCGCCGCGCCCGCGCGAAGCGGCAGTAACAGCAGGAAACAGCGGACTAGCGGAAGAGTTTCTGGGCAAAGACGGTAAGGTACACGCGCCAGTTGCGCCAGATGTGGCCGCCGTCGGACTCATAGTAGGTGACGGGGTAGCCGTGGGCGTCGCAATAGTCCTTCAGGGCCAGCGACGACACGCGCACACCGTCATCCTTGCCGACGCCGATCCACCAGAGCTTGGGCTGGGCCGCGAACACCGCGGCAATGGCCGCCTCGTTGCCTTCCGGCATCGCAGCGCCGGAGAACATTCCCACGTAGCCGAAGCGCTTGGGATAGCGAAGCGACAGCTGTACGGACTGGCGGCCGCCCATCGACAGGCCGGCCACGGCCGTGTTCGCAGCGCCCTTCGCCACGTGGTAGTGCTTCTCAATGAAGTTCATCACATCAGGGAAGCTCTCCTCAATCTCGACGGTGGACTGGGAGCGGCTGTTGGTCATCGTGGGCTGGAACATATTGACGGCGGCGCCGGGCGCAGCCTGGTTGAAATAGACGCCGTTCGGCATCACCACGATCATCGGTTTGGCCTTACCCTCAGCAATGAGGTTGTCCAGGATCTGGGCCGTGCGGCCGAGGTCGGACCAGGCATCCTCGTCGCCACCGGAGCCGTGCAGCAGGTAAAGCACCGGATATTTCGCCTTGGGGCTGTCTTCATAGCCCGCCGGGGTATAGACCGTCAGGCGGCGCTTCATCCCAAGCGTCGGGCTGTCGTACCAGACGTGCGAGAGCGACCCGTGCGGGGTGTCGTGCACCTCGTAGTACCAGCCCGCGTCGCCCTGCTCCGCGCTGATGGTGAAGATGTTGGTCCAGGTGGCGATGTCGCGGTTCTGGTAGATATTGGAAGGATCCATCCACTTCTGCCCATCCACCACGAAGCTGTAGGAGTAGAGCTCGCCCTTCAGCGGGGCGCTGGTGTAGGTCCAGATGCCGTCGCGGCCCTCGCGCATATCAACGGCACCCGGCGCCTCATAGACCTGCTTGCGGCCGTCAGCCTCGTACTCGATGCGCTGCGGCGGCAGGAAGT
This sequence comes from Bacteroidales bacterium, assembly GCA_016291185.1. The sequence goes on along the minus strand of JAEFAI010000001.1, from coordinate 84,157 downwards.
CGCCGGTCAGCCGCACGGTCACGGCCTTGAGGGCGAAGAGACGGAAGGTGACGCTGTGGTCGGGGTTGATCTCGGGAGAGACGATGCCGGTGCCCGGGCCCAGGGCCTGCTGCGCGGCGGCGGGCCAGGCAAATGCCGCCGTCAGGACGGCGAGAAGGGAAAAGATACGTTTCATGGATTCTGTACGAATTGGTTCTTTGCAAAAATACGGATTCCCCGGGTAAATTATTTTTCTGCCTGTTCAAACTTATGCATGCCTGTTCTATGCGCTTGCGCGCTCGCGCGTCATTATATATTTTTGATAGTCCAACGACACTGAATAAAAACCGATATGAAAAGAATCCTCCTCTATGCGGCCGTCACCCTGACGGCCATCGCCTGCGGCCGGCCGCAGGCCATCGTGGAACGCACCGACGTATATACGCACGTCGGCGATGTCAGCCTGCTGGTGGACGCGGTGGAATTCACCGTGGCCAACCCGGCTTCCCTGCGCGGCCTGAGCGCCGCCGACTTCGACCTCACCGGCAACGCCGCCGGCGGCTTCATCGACGTGAAGACCGGCCAGGCTCCCGCCGCCTACGACGAGGACGGCCTCGTGCTCACCCGCAAGGGCAACAAGCTGCGCATTGACGCCACGCCCTTCAACTACACCGGCATGCGCGAAGGCTGGACGAAGCAGATCCCCTGGGAGCTGCGCTCCAGCGTAGATTCCGCGCTGACCGCCACGGCAGCTACGGCCACCGAGCAGCACATCGCCGTGCTCGACGACTGCATCACCGGCAGCTTCACCTTCGCGGGTCTCACCCGCGAGTACATGCTGCATCTGCCGAAGGACGCCGAAGGCAACGTGATTCCGAACGTCCCGCTGATGGTCTGGCAGATCGGCGGCGGCGAATATGACAAGGACCTGATGACCGTCGCGACGGCCAACCGGTGTCTGGTGTCCCTCGCCACCGAGGGCATCCCCTGCGCTGCGCTGGTCTTCGCCCTGGCGAACCCCAATTACTCCTACAGCGCTTCCCTCTTCCCCGAGAAGATTGAGCTGATCGACCGCAACAACGCCCTCCAGATGGCATTCATCGACACGCTCATCGAAGAAGGGAAGGTGGACGGCTCCCGCCTCTTCTGCGCCGGCGCCTCCAGCGGCGGCGGCTGCACGATGCGCTTCATGATGCAGTTCCCCGAGCGCTTCAAGGCCGCCATTCCCTGCTGCCCGATGGACCCCATCGTGCCCATCCACCAGGTGAAGGAGAAATACGAGGGTCAGTTCGCGGACGACCTCGTCAAGGCCTTCCAGGGCAATGTCTATAAGTGGAACGGCACAGACATGGTCCCCACTCCGATGGACACGGAGGCCTTCGTTAAGCTCCCGATGCACTTCGTACACGCCTCCTCCGACCAGACCTGCAAGATCGCGAGCTCTTACTCCTATATTGAGGCGCGCAAGCGCCTGGGCGCCACGCAGGACCGCCTGCGCGTCTATTCCGACGAGGATATGGCCGCCTACGGCCTGCCCGTGATGCTCGCCCACTTCTCCTGGGTGCCGCTCCTGGACGACTACTCCGAAGGCAGCGTCATGCGCTGGATGATTGATCAGTTTTAAAACCACAAGAATATGAAGAAATTGCTTCTGCTCGCAGCCCTGTGCTGCTCCCTCCCCCCCTCTTCGCGCAGTGGGGACGCCCCACCCCGGCCGACACGCTCCACTCCACCGTCGTGACGCCGGACGGCCGCGTCATCTTCCAGGTCTATGCCCCCAAGGCCCGCACCGTCTCCGTGACCGGTGACCTGCCGTGGGACAAGCCCGTCTTCTTCCGCGAAACCCCGAACGGTGTCTGGAAAGGCGTCGCCAACGGCCTGGGGGACGGTGTATTCCGCTATAGCTTTGTCATCGACGGTGTCAAAGTCCAGGACCCCAAGAGCCCGCAAGCGGGCGACAGCGCCGCGCTGCTGACCGTCGGCAAGGGCTACGTCAAAGACGTGCCGCACGGTGCGGTGGCGCAGCGCTGGTACTGGTCCGAGACCCTCGGCCAGATGCGCCGCATGCACGTCTGGACACCGGCCGGCTATGAGAATGGCAAGCAGAAACTCCCCGTGCTCTACCTCATCCACGGCGGCGGCGACAATGACGCCTCCTGGCCGACGGTGGGCGCCGCGGGCTGGATCCTCGACAACCTCCTCGCCGAGGGAAAGATCGTCCCGATGATCGTGGTGATGCCGAACGGCACCATCGAGGGCGTGCCCAACGAGGTCCCGCCGTTCGCTGACGACATGCTCCGTTCCATCATTCCCTTCGTGGAGAGCAACTACCGCGTGATCGCGAAGCGCGAGGCGCGCGCCGTCGCCGGCCTGTCCATGGGCGGCATGGAGACGATGGAGGTCGTGTTCGGCAACCCGGACCTGTTCTCCTACGCCTGGGTCCTTTCCTCCAGCCTGATGCCGGGCTCCGACCTCAACGAAGAGGCGAAGCGCCTGGACATCGCCGCCAAGGTCGCGAAGATCAACAAGACCTACAAGGCCTTCGTCTTCACACAGGGCGGTCCGACCGACATCGCCTATCAGAATTGCGCGAACACGCGCAAATTCCTGCAGGATCTCGGTCTGAAGTTCGACTATATGGAGAACGCACAGGCCGGCCACAGCTGGGCCACCTGGCGCGCCGACCTGGAGAAGTTCGCACCGACGCTTTTCAAATAACCACATAACATAACTCATTATCCCTGAAACGGATGCGTGGTTCGCCACGCATCCGTTTCTCTTGTCTTTTGAACATAGTTGAAAACAATTGAACACATAAACGAGACAGCGTCCACACATAGAAAAACAATTGAACGGACGAAAATATGCTTGGGTTGATTAATCCATATTTTTGTATTCGCCATAACAGGCTCAAGAACCATTAAACTGAACTAACAACCCATAAATCTTTCAACATAATGAAACGCATTATCACTATCCTTTCCATCTGCCTGGCCGCCTTCGCCTCCGCGAACGCCCAGGAACTGGCCAATTTCAACTTCGGCGGCCGCATGGCTCCCGTCGTTTCCCCTGAGATCCAGGGTGACAGCGTTACCTTCCGTTTCCGTGCCGACTATGCGACTGTCGTGAAGCTCTCCGGCTCCTGGATGCCGAATCCTTACGGCGACACCATCGACATGTTCCGCGGCGCGAACAACGTCTGGTCCGTCAAGATCGCCCTTCCCTCCCCGGAGATCTACACCTACAACTTCGTCGTGGACGGCGTGGCGGTGAATGATCCCCAGAACATCCTCGTGCAGCGCGACGGCACCCGTTTCCTCAACATGCTCATCGTCCCCGGCGAGCGTACCGAGAACTACACGGAGGCCCAGCACCGCGGTACCGTCAGCCATCCATGGTATGACAGCAAGGTCCTCGGCATCAACCGCCGTCTGACCGTCTACACCCCGTACGGCTACGAGGCCAACCCCAAGAAGAAATATCCTGTCCTTTACCTCCTGCACGGTGCGGGTGGCGACGAGGAAGCCTGGACCTCCATGGGCCGTACCGCCCAGATCCTCGACAACCTCATCGAGAAGGGCCTCGCCGAGCCGATGATCGTGGTGATGCCGAACGGCAACGCCAACCAGCAGGCTGCCGTGACCCTCAACATCCCGACCGCCCCGCAGCCCGACTGGCGCAAGATGCAGGAGCAGTTCGCGAACATGCCCGAGGCAGAGCGCAACCGCGCGATGAACAGCTACGTGGTGTCCCTCTGCGAGGAAATCGTTCCCTTCATTGAGAAGAATTTCCGCGCCATCGCGAAGCCGGAAGCCCGCGCCATCGCCGGTCTGTCCATGGGCGGCGGCCACACCATCACCGCTTCCATCCTCTACCCGCAGCTCTTCGACTACATCTGCCCGCTGTCCGCTGCAGGCAGCGCCACCCCGGAGCAGATCGCGGCTCTCAAGAAGGCCGGCGTAAAGCTTTACTTCCTTGCCTGCGGCAACACCGACTTCCTCTTCGAAGGCTCCAAGACGCTGGACAAGACCCTCACCGAGCAGGGCCTGGACCACATCTTCTACGTCTCCGACGGCGGTCACGTGTGGGCCAACTGGCGCCTCTACCTGAACACCTTCGCTCCGATGCTGTTCAAGAAGTAGTCCGCCTGGTCTGGTAGAATCCTTAAACCATATATATCAATCTACCTATTTATCTAACCAAGCATTCACAATGATGAAAACCAACAATCTGCTCAAGCGGCTCTTCGTGGTGTTCGCAGGCCTCGTCCTCGGCGCTTCGATGCTGTCCGCCCAGAACATCAAGGTGACCGGCGTCGTGACCGACACCGAGAAGTTGCCTGTCATGGGAGCGGCTGTCATGGTCTCGGGAACGAGTACCGGTACGGCCACGGACCTGGACGGTAATTTCGAAATCGACGTCCCCAGCGGTGCCATCCTTGAGATCTCTTCCATCGGCTACGAGACCCGTAAGGTCAAGGCTACGCCGAAGATGAACATTGTCCTCATCGAGGACGCCGAGCTCCTCAACGAGTCCGTCGTCGTCGGTTACGGTGTGCAGAAGCGTGAGTCCCTGACGGGCTCCATCAGCCAGATCCGTTCCGAAGACATCGCCGCCACCCGTACGGCCAACGGCGTTGACGCTCTCCAGGGCAAGATCCCCGGTCTGCAGATCACCCAGAACAGCGGCAAGCCGGGTCAGTTCAACTCTGACCTCAGCATCCGTGGTTATGGCAACCCGATGATCGTCGTGGATGGTGTTGTGCGTAGCGTTACCCGCCAGCGCAAGAACACCCGCAGCTGGAGCAACAACGCCCGTCAGCTCGAGTCTTACAACGATATCTCCGTCCTCCAGGAGCTCAACCCGGATGACATCGAGAGTATTTCCGTGCTGAAGGATGCCTCCGCCACCATCTACGGCCTCGGTGCCGAGAACGGCGTCATCCTCATCACCACCAAGAAGGGCGAAGCCAAGAAGCCGTCCGTCAGTTTCACCGCTTCCGTCAACCTGGCCCAGCCGAACATCCCGCGCAACGTGGAGAGCTGGACTTCCTTCATGAAATGGGACAACGCGATGGCCGATGTCGCCAAGATGGGTCACCGCTGGTCCGATGAGACCATCGCCGGCTATGAGAACGGCGATCCGAACCTCGTTTACACTGACTGGTACAAGGAGTGTTACAAGACTTTCGCCGTGAACCAGCAGTACAACGCCTCCCTGTCCGGCGGCACCGACACGATCAACTACTATTTCGGTGTCGGTTATGCCGAGGACAACTCCATCCTCAAGGGTGACACCTTCGGTTACAAGCGTTACAACATGAACGCCAACATCTCCGTCAACCTCACCAAGAACCTCACCATGCGTTACACCTCGGCTATCCGCCAGAGCAACAACCTGGGTATGGGTTCCTACGACCAGGAATGGAACATCTTCTATTATATTCTTGCTTCCGAGCCCAACGTGGGCGTGCACACCAAGGACAATCCGCTCCACTACTCCAATGTGAACGAGCAGATGAACCCGGCCGCCCTGCTGGACACCAACACCTCCGGTTACACCAAGACCGACAGCAAGAACTTCAACAACACCATTGATCTCACCTATGTCGCCCCCTGGCTCCCGGGCCTCCGCCTGTCTGCCAACGGCGCTTATGATTACTCCACCAACAAGCAGCGTACGCTGGTCAAGAACTTCCAGCTCTACGACTACTGGACGGATACCACCAACTCTACGATGCAGGTCCGCAACGAGACCGAATACGTCGAGCTCGTGAACGACAACGCCCGTCTGTACGGCCGTTTCCAGGCCCAGTACGACCACAGCTTCGGCAAGCACAACGTCTCCGCGATGCTGGGTGCCGAGCTCACCGACATCAAGACCTCCCGTCTGCAGGCTTCCCGCCGCTACGGTCCGTCCCTGGATGAGTTCGTCTATACGCACGACATCCTCGACCAGGGCGACTCCACCACTGCCACCAACGAAGGCGGCCGCACGAACACCCGTACCGCCGGCTACATCGGCCGTTTGAACTACAACTACGACGGCAAGTACATCGTCGAGCTCATGGCCCGTTACGATGGTAACTACCAGTTCATGAAGGGCAAGCGCTGGTCGCTGTTCCCGTCCTACTCCCTGGGTTGGCGTATCTCCGAGGAGAAGTGGTTCAAGAGCGCTCTCCCGTTCGTGAACAACCTCAAGTTCCGCTGGTCTGACGGCCGCACCGGTTCCATCCAGGGCAGCCCGTACGCTTACATCAACGGTTATGGCAAGAGCGGTTCCTGGGTCTTCAACGAGGGCGCCAACAGCACCGGCTTTGCCAACAACTCCATCGCCAACACCGTCCTTACCTGGGCTACCGTCCGCATGATGGACTTCGGTGTGGACTTCGAACTGTGGCGTGGCAAACTCGGCGGTACCTTCGATTGGTTCCGTCGCGTGACCAGCGGCATCGCCGCTACCCGCAGCGTCAACATTCCGGACTTCTACGCCATCAGCATCCCGCAGGAGAACCTGAACGTCAGCGAGAACCAGGGTCTGGAACTTTCCCTGTACCACCGCAACAGCATCGGCGACTTCTCCTACCGCATCCAGGGTCAGGTTTCCCTGACGCGTAACCGCATGACCTACATCGAGTCCGAGAAAACCCGCGAGTACAAGTCCTCCATGGACTACTGGAAGAACTGCACGCTGAACCGCTGGAACGGCTACATGGGTGGCTCCATCTACCAGTGGACCGGCGAGCGTTTCCACAACCTCAACGAGACCAATTCCAGCCAGGTGCTCTATGACACCAATGGAAGCGGCGAAGGCAACCGTGCCCTCGTGCCCGGTATGTACAAGATTGAGGACCGCAACGGTAACGGCTACATCGACGGCGAGGACGTCTATTACACCTGGGGCAGCAGCATGCCGCCGCTCCAGTTCGGTCTGACCATCGGCGGTAGCTGGAAGAACCTCGACTTCAACCTCATCTTCAGCGGTGCCGCGATGAAGAACAAGAGCGTCTCCCTGAGCGGTTTCGCCGGTACGGGTTACCTCTACTTCATGCCTTCCCAGTACACGGATTCTTACCACGTCGCCACGTATGGCGATGATCCTTGGGACCCTGCAACCGAGTGGACTGAGGGTTACTGGCCGGCGCTCGCGCGTGTGAACCAGACCGGTGCATCGCACAACGCCACCTATACCTATAACCAGCCGTACAACTACATCAACGCCACCTACGTGCGTCTGAAGACCATCGAGCTCGGTTACCGTGTGTCTCCGAAGTTCCTCAAGAAGGTGGGTATCAAGAGCGCCCGCGTGTTCTTCAACGGCGGCAACCTCCTGACCTTCTGCAACAAACTTCTCAAGTACGTTGATCCTGAGGCCACCGACAACGGCCGTCAGGGTGGTGACTTCCCGATCAACCGGACCTACACCTTCGGTTTCAACCTCAACTTCTAATCCTGCATCGCAATGAAAAAGATATTCAGATATATCCTGATTGCCGGACTTTCCCTCGGACTGATGTCCTGCGACAAGTTCTTCGACAACATGGAGGGTGACCTGAGCAAAGTGAAGGCCGAAGACCTGATGGCTTCCAACTCCGGTTTCCTCGCCCTGCTGGCGAACCTCTACTCCAACCTGCCGGACATGAGCATGTCCAGCTCGGATCAGAACACGATGTTCGCCAATGCCAGCCGCTCTACGCCGTCCTATGGTGACGGAACTACCAGCTTCTGGTCCTACAGCACGATCCGTTCCGTCCACAAGTTCATGGAGGCGGTCGAGCAAGAGAAAGCGGCCGGCCGCCTCGACGAGGCCACGGCCAACGCCTACCTGGGCGAGGGTCGTTTCCTCCGCGCCTGCTTCTACTTCGCCAGTGTCCGTGCCTACGGCGGTATCCCTATCCTGGATCACTTGCTTGACAACGAGCCTATCGACAGCGAGGCACTTTACATCCCCCGCTCCACCGAGAAGGAGTCCTGGGACTGGGTCATCAACGAATTCCAGGCTGCTGCCGACCTGATGCCCGAGCGTCAGGACCAGGCTATGCGTGCCACCAAGTACACCGCTCTGGCCATGAAGGCCCGCGCCGCCCTGTGGGCAGCGTCCGAGAGCAAGTACTGGGACCGCGCACCACTCAACAGCAACTACATCGCCGTCCAGAAGAAGCTCACCTATATGGAGGCTTCCTATGCTGACACCTACTATCAGCAGGCCATCGACGCCGCCGCTGCGGTCATCCTTTCCGGAAAGTACGAACTGGCCGGTGCCGAACCTGCCAACATCGACGCCGCTGTTGGCAACTTGATCACCCTCTTCCAGACCTACGACACCAAGGAAGGCATCTTCGGCCGCTCCTACAAGAACGGCAGCTCTGATTCCGGCAACGGTAACCAGGGTTGGGGTCCGAACCAGGTCGTCACCGGTTACCTCCAGGGAACGTATTCCGTCACGCTGAACCTCGCCGACGAATACGACTACTATGACGGTGCCAACACCCGTGCCCGCAAGGATGGAAAGATCAAGACGATGCTCATCGGCGACGAGAATGCTTATTTCACCGACGAGAAGCAGGTGACTGCCGGCACGATCGGAAACTACAAGCACTACGACTCCGTTGACGAGCCCTTCAAACTGAAGGACGCCCGTTTCCAGGCCTGGGTCTGCTACCCCGGTTCCAACTTCCGCGGTACGACCATCAACAACCAGGGCGGTATGGTGATGCCGGACGGCACGCTCGCCATGTATCCCGGCAACAACAACGGTGTCGTCAAGAATGGTGTCGAGTACTTCCCGTACGGCGGTTCCGGCGACGAGAACTCCTTCTTCTACAAACTGGACAAGGATGTCAACGACTCCAACCGTTCCTTCTACTGCTTCCAGATCCGCAAGGGCCTGGACGAGAGCGGCAACAACCCGAATCCGCAGACGCCCTGGTACAACATGCGCTATTCCGAGATCCTCCTCACCTATGCCGAGGCTGTGGTCGAGAGCGGCAAGGGTAACGCGATGCTCGCTGCCAAGTACCTGAATGACGTGCGCCACCGCGCCGGCTTCAAGGATGACGTCGAGCTGACCCTTGAGAACGTCCTCCACGAGTGGAAGTGCGAATTCGCCTTCGAGAACCAGTGGAGTCATGTCCTCCACCGTCGCCGCGGCTTCATCACCCAGGGTGCTACCAGCGCCGAAGAAGGCTCGCTCACCAGGAAGCTCACCCTGATCCCGATCGTGGATCTCTCCGGCGACACCGCCCAATACATCTTCGTCCGCTGCTATCCGTACAACGCGACGGCCAAGCAGGGTTACAGTGGCTTCTTCAACTTCAAGGCGGATGACTACTATCAGCAGATTCCGAACTACGTGAAGAACCGCATTGATCCTAACAACAAACAACAGTAAAACATGAAAAAGTTAGCATCTATCATAACTCTCGTCCTTTCCATGGGTTTCTTCGCTTCCTGCGAGTTACTCCAGCTGGACAATTTTGACGGCCCGAACGCCCAGGTGACCGGTAAGTTCCTGGACGCCAAGACCGGCGAGAAGATGGGTATCGAGTCTTCCGTTTCCTCCGTCTGGGATTGGAGCACCTGGTCCATGAAGACCACCACCATCGGCTCGATGGTGGTTATCGAGCAGGGCTGGACGGGCAAAGACGGACAGCAGGTCAGCGAAGATCAGAACTGGATGGTCCGTTTCGACGGCCAGTATACCAACAATCTGGTATTCGCTGCCGACTACAAGCTCGACACCAAGAACCTCCCCTGCTATCAGCCTGAGAACGTTGATTTCACACTCAAGAAGGGTTCCAACACGGTGGACTTTACCGTGACTCCGTTCTGCCGCATCGTGGTTGACGATATCCACTACGACGCCGCCACCAAGAAGATCCTCGCGACCTTCAAGGTGGAGCTGGGAGACGCCACGAAGGCCAACTCCATCAACACCGTCGCCCTGTGCGCAAACACGCAGATGTTCGTGGGTTACAACTACTTCAACCTGGCCAAGGATGACATCGGTGCCAAGCGCGAAGGTGCCTTTGACTGGACTACCTGGAGCCAGAAACCGGCTGCACAGCCGGGCGAGGCCGTGACCCTGTCCATCGACACCGGCGCAACCGCGAATGCCGAGCTGTTCAAGTACGAGCAGGATCGCTACATCCGTGTCGCGGCGCTTGCGGCCGGCAACGGTTACAACGGAAACAACTATTACAACTTCTCGAAGATCTACAGGATCTCTGCTGACTTCAGCAAGGTCGAGGAAGTCGTCTGGGAATAATAGTTGAATACCTGAACCTGAATCAGGGCCGGGCCTTGTACGGGCCGGCCCTTTTTCTTAACTTAGCGACATGAAACGAATAACACTACTGATCGCCAGCCTGTTGCTAGTGGCATCCGGCTCGCTCCGTGCCCAGGAATTTACCTATCCCTTCCAGAATCCCGCCCTCTCCGAGGACGAACGTCTTGACAACGCCGTGTCCCTGATGACAGTCGATGAGAAGATTTCGACAGTCACCGGCATGGGTGTACCGCGTCTGGGTATCGCCGGGCCCGGCGCCACGGAAGCCATCCACGGCATCGTGCGCGGCGGTGACAGCGAGCTGCCCGCCCTCGGCGGCAACGCCGGCTTCCCCCGCTGGCCGGGTTGGACGCCGCCCAAGTACCGCAACAGTACAGCCTTCCCGCAGGCCTACGGCATCGGAGAGACCTGGGACCGGGAGATGGCGCACATCGTGGGCGATGTGATGTCCTACGAAGCGCGCTTCTACTCCAACGGCGCGCCCTTCAAGACGCTGGTTCTCTGGGCGCCCAACGCCGACCTGGCCCGTGACCCCCGCTGGGGCCGCACCGAGGAGAGCTTCGGCGAGGATCCCTACCTCGTGGGTGAGCTGGTGGCCGCTGAAGTGCGCGGCATCCAGGGCGACGACCCGACTTACTGGCGGGGCGCCGCGCTGATGAAGCATTTCCTCGCGAACAGCAACGAAGACGGCCGCTTCGGCACCGACTCCCGCTTCGACGAGGCGCTCTTCCGCGACTACTACGCCTACGGCTTCTGGAAAGGCGCCAAAGCGGGTGCCAAGTCGCTGATGACGGCCTACAACGCCTACAACGGCGTGCCCTGCATCGCGAACGACTTCATCGGCACAATCCTGCGTGACGAGTGGGGCATGGACGGCACCATCGTGGACGACGCCGGCGCCCTGCGCTACATGGTCGAGCCGCATGGCTACGCCCCCGACATCAACACGGCCATCAAGATGGCCCTGGAGGCTGGTCTGACCCGTTTCATCGATTCCAATTTCCAGCAGGTCAAGACGGCCTACGATGCCGGCTTCATCTCCGACGAGGTGCTCAACGAGCGCACCAAGTGCAATCTGCGCACCATGCTCAAGCTCGGCCTGATGGACGCCGCCTGCCCGTACGACGCGCAGGAGTTCGGCTCTGACGAGGATATTCCCTGGGAGCGCCAGGAGTTCAAGGACAGGGCCCGTCTGGTGACGCAGAAGTCCGTCGTCCTGCTCAAGAACGAGGGCGAGCTCCTGCCGATCGACAAGAGCAAGGTCAAGAAGATCGCCGTGTTCGGCAACCGCGCCGAGGCCGTCCTGAAGGACTGGTACGGTGCCCTCCCCACCTATCGCGTGAGCCCGCTCGAGGGCATCCGGGCCAAGGTGGAAGGCACCGACGTGGAAGTGCGCTTCCAGCGCTGGGACTCCGACGGTTCCGCGCAGAAGCTCGCCGAGTGGGCGGACCTCTGCATCGTCTGCGTGGGTAACCACCCCGCCACCAGCCCCGACTGGGACGCCCAGAACGTCCAGGCGCCGTGGGCCTACGGCACCGTGGCCGGTGACGGCCGCGAGGCCCTGGACCGCCGCAGCCTGCAGCTCGAGACCGAAGACCTGATCAAGGTCGTCTGGCAGGCCAACCACAACACCGTGGTCACGCTGATCAGCAGCTTCCCCTTCGCCATCAACTGGACGGCGCAGCACGTGCCCGCCATCGTGCACCTGAGCCAGTGCAGCCAAGAGCTCGGCAATGCCCTCGCGGACGTACTCTTCGGCGACTACAACCCCGCCGGCCGCACCACCCAAACCTGGGTGAGCGACATCCTGGACCTTCCGAACATGCTCGACTACGACATCCGCCACGGCCGCACCTACATGTACTTCAAGGGCAAGCCCATCTTCCCCTTCGGCTACGGCCTGAGCTACACGACTTTCAAGTACTCCGCCCTGAAGGCCTCCCGCGACGGAGACGATTTCGTCTTCCGCTTCAACCTCAAGAACACGGGCAGCCGCGACGGCGAGGAAGTCGTTCAGCTCTACGCTACCTTCAAGGGTGACGACGCCGCGAAGCGCCTGCGCGGTTTCGAGCGCATCGCGCTCAAGGCCGGCGAGCAGCAGACCGTGGAGATCCGCGTCCCCGCGGACGACCTCAAGCTCTGGGACAGCGACGCGCATGCGTACGCTTTCAAGGGCAAGAAAGCCAAAATCCAAATCGGTGCTTCCTCGGCCGACATCCGGCTGAAGAAGAACGTCAAACTGTAACCCATTTTACAAAAACCAATTAATAATGAAAAAGTTAGTTATCCTTCTCGCGGCCGCAGCGCTGAGTTTCGGTACCGCATCCGGCCAGGAACTGGCCAACTTCGCCCGTCAGGGCCAGGGGCAGCAGATCGTCTCCCCTGAAGTCAAGGACGGCAAGGTCACCTTCCGCCTGAACGCCAACTACGCCACCCGCGTGCAGCTGTCCGGGAACTGGATGGCCAATCCCTGGACGGGTGTCGAGGATATGCAGAAAGGTCCGAACGGCATTTGGGAGATCACCATCGACGCCCCGGAGCCGGAGATCTACACCTACAACTTCGTCGTGGACGGCGTGTCCGTGAACGACCCGCTGAACAACCAGGTCCAGCGCGACGGCAACCGCTACCTCAATATGCTCTTCATCCCGGGCGAGCGCTCCGAGAACTACTACGAGGCCGAGGGCCAGCACGGCACCCTCACCTACCGCTGGTACGACAGCGCCCAGCTCGGCATCAGCCGACGCATGGCCGTCTACACCCCGGCCGGCTACGAGAAAAACGCCAAAAAGAAATATCCGGTGCTCTACCTCCTGCATGGTGGCGGCGGTGATGAAGAGGCCTGGCCTTCCATGGGCCGCGCCGTCCAGATCCTGGACAACCTCATCGCAAAAGGGCTTGCCGAGCCGATGATCGTCGTGATGCCGAACGGCAACCCCACCCAGCGTGCCGCCCAGACCCTCAGACTGCCCAACGACGGAAACGCCCAGGGCCAGAACGCCTACGTGAACAGCCTCGTCAAGGAGATCGTCCCGTTCATTGACAAGGAGTACCGCACCATCGCCAAGGCCGACGGCCGCGCCATCGCGGGCCTGTCCATGGGTGGCGGCCACACCACCGCCGCGACCCTCACCTACCCGGGCGTGTTCAGCTACATCTGCCCGCTCAGCTGTGGCATCCGCGAGAGCGAGGAGCTGGACGCCCAGCTCCAGGGCATTAAGAAGGCCGGCTACAAGCTGTACTGGATCGGTGTCGGCAAGGATGACACGATGGCCTACCAGGGCTCCCTCGTCCTCGACCAGCACTTGACGGCCAACGGCATGAAGCACACCCTCTACGTGAGCGACGACGCCCACGTCTGGAAGAACTGGCGACTCTACCTGAACACCTTCGCCCAGCTGCTGTTCAAGTAAGCGTCATTTCGTACATATTGTTTCCCGCATGTTCAAAATAGCCCCCGCCCACACGCGGGGGCAAATTATTTCAGAATAATCTGTTTATATTTGCGTTGGAAAGAAACATCAAATAACATATAAACCTACAACCATGGTCAAACCCATTCCCTATCTCGCAGGTCTCGCCCTCTGCCTGGCAGCCTGCACGACGGCACCGAAGTCCCCGCAGGACAAGCTGACCGTCAATGACAAGAAGATCGACGCGGTCATCGCCCAGATGACCCTCGAGGAGAAGGTCAACATGCTCCACAGCAAGACGAATATGTCCTCCGCCGGCGTCGAGCGTCTCGGCATCGCCGACATGCACTACGCTGACGGTCCTTTCGGTATCCGCGAAGAGGGCGTCCCCAACGGTTTCCAGTCCGCGGGCTGGAAGCTCGATTCCGCCACCTTCTTCCCGACCGGCTCCGCCCTCGCGGCGACCTGGTCCGAGGAGCTGGCCTATGAGTATGGCAAGGGCATGGGCATCGAGGCCCGCCTGCGCGGCAAGGATGTCATCCTCGGCCCGGCCGTGAACATCCAGCGCCTGCCGGTCGGCGGCCGCACCTACGAATACCTCAGCGAGGATCCTATCCTCAGCGCCGCCCTTTCCCTGGGCTACACCAAGGGTGTTCAGGATCAGGGCACAGCCGTGTGTATCAAGCACTTCGCTGTCAACAACCAGGAGACCAACCGCGGCAGTGTCGATGCCCAGGTGGACGAGCGCACCCTGCGTGAGATCTACCTCAAGCCCTTCGAGCGCGCCATCATTGAGGGCGGCGCCATGAGCGTGATGCCGGCCTACAACAAGGTCAACGGCGACTACTGCTCCGAGAACGAGCACCTGCTCAACGAGATCCTCCGCGGCGAGTGGGGCTTCAAGGGCTTCACCGTCTCCGACTGGGGCGGCACCCACAGCACGATGGGCGCCATGCTGCACGGCCTGAACGTTCAGATGACGGGCGACAACTACCTCGGCCAGCCGGTCATCGACTCCATCGCCACGGGCGCCCTCACCGAGAAGCTCGTGGATGAGAAAGTCCGCCAGATCCTGCGCGTCCGCTACGCCATCGAGGCCGTCCCGGACGACGTGGCCAACACGAAGATGACCTCCCAGCCGGAATGCCAGCAGATTGCCAAGGCCGTAGCTGAGAAGTCCATCGTCCTGCTCAAGAACGAAGGCGCGGTCCTGCCGCTCGCCAAAGATATTAAGAAGATCGCCGTCATCGGCCAGAACGCCGTCCTGAAGACCCAGTCCGGCGGCATGGGTGCCGGTGTCAAGGCCCTCTACGAGGTCACCCCGCTCGAGGGCATCCAGAAGCGCGCCGGCGAAGGCGTGGAAGTGGTCTATGCCCCTGGCTACAAGAACTTCCCGGGCCGCCGCTGGGGACCCGCCCCGGCCAAGGCCGACCCGCTTGAGGCCGCCGCGATCGACGAGCCGGCCGACAAGGCCCTCCTCGCCGAGGCTGTGAAGCTCGCCAAAGAGGCCGACGTGGTCATCTTCTTCGGCGGCACCAACAAGAGCATCGAGACCGAAGGCAGCGACCGCACCAACATCGACCTGCCGACCGGCCAGAACGAAGTCGTGAAGGCCCTCTACGCAGCCAACAAGAACCTCGTCACCGTGCTGATCTCCGGCGGTCCGACCGACCTGCGTCAGCTCGAGCCCGTCAGCCCGGCCATCGTCCAGGGCTGGTGGAACGGCACCGAGGGCGGCACCGCCCTGGCCGAGGTCCTCTTCGGCGACATCGCCCCGTCCGGCAAGCTGCCGTTCACCTTCCCCGCCAAGCTCGAGGATTCCCCGGCCTTCGCGCTGGGCAACTTCCCCGACAAGACCCAGGGTGGCGACCTCTTCACCCTGATGTACCGCGAGGATGTCCTGAAGATGAGCCCGGCCGAGCGCCAGGCCTTCATCGACGCGCTGCCCAAGCCGACGTCCAAATACACCGAGGGCTCCCTCGTGGGCTACCGCTGGTTCGACACCAAGGAGATCAAGCCGATGTACGCCTTCGGCCACGGCCTGAGCTACGTGACCTTCGGTTACGGCCCGATGACGGCCTCCGCCAGCGCCGACGTCGTGAAGGTCTCCTTCGAGCTCTGCAACGAGGGGCAGATGGCTGCCGACGAGGTCGTCCAGCTCTATGTCGCCCGTCCGGAAGCCACCGTCGAGTGGCCGGCCAAGGAGCTCAAGAGCTTCGCCCGCGTGTCCCTGAACGGCGGCGAGACGAAGACCGTCACCCTCGAGATCCCGGTCAAGGATCTCCGCTACTGGAATGTTGAGAAGAACGCCTGGGATCTGGAGCACGGCAAACTGCAGCTCCTCCTCGGCGCAGCCTCCGATGACATCCGTCAACAGGCGGAAGTCACTCTATAAAAAAGTATTGGTTTTGGTTGGGAGGGCCCGCCGCGACGGCGAGCCCTCCTTTTTTTGTGCCCGGCGGAAGGAGATGCCCGGTCGTAGCCGGGCATGACGACGAGACAGGCTTGCCGCGCGGGGGCGTAGTGGAGGGCGTAGGATGGTTTACGGCAGCCGGTGCGTAGGGCGTGCGGGCTTGCCGCGCGGGGGCGTTGTAGAAGGCGGGCGGCAGTTCGTCACGGGCGAGCCTTTTTGTTGGCTCGAACGGGACGAAGCTGCCGACGCCGCGTGAGGAAGGCAAGCCCGGTAGAAAACGAGATTCGCCGGTCAGAGCCGGCGAATGACGTATGGGTATGTGATGCCCGGCCGAGCCGGGCATGACGATTATTTGAACAGCAGCGGAACGAATTCGCTGAGGTAGATACGCCAGTTCTTCCAGATGTGACCGCCATCGGTCTCCATATACTGGTACGGATAGCCGGCAGCGTCCAGCTTCGCACGGAACTCGTTGTTGGACTGGATGAGGAAATCGGTGCGGCCGATGCCGATCCAGAGCATCGCAGGCTTCTTGGAGAAGTAGGTCGCGAGCTTGCCGTCCACATTCTCATAGATCTCCTTGTGCGCGGCGGTCTGCTCGGAACCCGTGCCGATGGCGGCGGAGAACATACCGGAATAAGCAAACATATCCGGATTGTTCAGCGTGATGTAGAGCGTGTGGAAGCCACCCATAGACAGGCCGCAGATGGCGCGGGACTGCTTCTTCGCGATGGTGCGGTAATGGCTGTCGATGAACTTCACAACCTCCGGGAAAGCGGTCTCGAAAGTACCCTCCATCGTCTGCGGCAAATCCATCGTCGGACGGGTATAGCCGGTAGAATTCTCCAGCGGAGCCGCCTCCTGGGAGATGTTTCCGTTGGTAAAGACCACGATCATCGGCTTGGCCTCTCCGCGGGCGATCAGGTTGTCGAGGATCTGCGTGGCGCGGCCCTGGGTCACCCAGGCATCCTCGTCACCGCCGATGCCATGCAGCACGTACAGAACGGGATACTTGGCCTTGGAGGTCTCGTAGCCAGCCGGGGTATAGACGGTCATGCGGCGGTCGAAACCAGCCGTGGCGCTGGGATACCAGACCTTGGACACGGTGCCGTGCGGAACGTGGTGAACGGCGTAGAGGTCGCTGCGCGCGCCCTCCTTCGGGACGAGCAGGACGCTGGTCAGGGAAGCGATGTCGCGGTTCACGAAGACATTGTTCGGATCGATCTCCTGCGTGCCGTCCACATTGAAGGTATAGGTATACATCTCAGGCTCCACGGCGAAGGGGGTGGTGTACTCCCACACGCCGTTATTTTCGCGCAGCTCCGCCACGCCGGGGGCGTCGTAGCTGATCTTCTGTCCGTTCATCTCAAACTCAAGATGCTGGACGGGCAGGAAGTCGCCGGACAGCGTAACGCGCACGGCCTTGCGGTTCTGGTAGCGGAAGGTCACGGTGCCGTCGGGGTTGATGACGGGAGACTCGACGCCCGCCCCGCCGAACAGGGCCTGCTGGGCAAAGGCCGACACACCGATCAGGAGCGCGGCCAGAAAGGTCAGGTTCTTTTTCATATCCAAATAATTATATGATTATTACTTACACTCGGAGTGGACATTCAGCAGCATCGTGGCCGGGTAGGGATCCCAGTCCGGCATGCCGGCCGCGGAGGGCTCGCCCGTCCGGGCGAAGGATGTCCAGAGGCGGCTGATGCGGTGGCCCAGTTCGACGGCGTATTCCCCGCCACCCGTCATGGTGCGGTGCAGGGCCACGTTGTCGAAAACGAAGGGGATCTCCATGCAATGCGTACTGCCGAGGGCCCCGTCCAGCACCGGGGACTCCCAGGTGAACTGGTACAGATAGACCGGCGCGCAGCCGGCGGCCGTACGGTCGGCAGCCTGCTGGAGAGCCAGCGGCTTGAAGATCGGATCCTCCTGGTCACGCGTGAATTCATGGTAGGTCGTGCCGATGATCACGGGGATATCCTTGGACAGCGCCAGCGAAGCGGGAGCGCCGGGCTGGTTGGGCAGGATCGTCCCGTCCACCACGGGACGCGTCCCGAAGATGAGCTGGTTCAGGAAATTGGCAGGCAGCTCGCCATCCTGCTCCGCCTCCGCGCGCACTTCGGCGACGGCGGCATCGTAGGCAGACAGGAGCGTAGCATACGGAATCGTCTCGATCTCGGCGATGTGCGCCGGATTGATGCCGAGCCGGCGGACCGTGGCTGCGCCGATGCGGCGGGACCATTTCTGCGGCAGCGCCTCCAGGATGGAGCCACTCTGCACGATGGCCTTGCTGAAGAGGCCCTGGGCGGAAGGCATGGCCAGCAAGGT
The DNA here is from genome assembly GCA_016291185.1 of Bacteroidales bacterium. The sequence continues at coordinate 65,740 of JAEFAI010000001.1, read as the reverse complement.
GCATACCTTGCCGCCACCGCCGGACTGGCCGAAGATGGTCACATTAGCGGGATCGCCGCCGAAGGCGGAAATATTGTCGCGCACCCATTCGAGCGCCTTCACGATATCCGTCATGCCCACGTTGCCGGAAGCGGCGTAACGGGCGCCAAAGCCGGACAGGTCCAGAAAGCCGAGCGCGTTGAGCCGGTGGTTCAGGGAAACGACCACAACACCGTGGCTACGGGCCAGGTTGGCGCCGTCATAGCCGATCTGCTCCTGGCCGGAACCGGCGCTGAAGCCGCCGCCATGCAGCCACACCATCACCGGACGCTTGGCCCCGTCGCCAATCCCGGCGGTCCACACGTTGACGCGAAGGCAGTCCTCGTCGGGGAAGCCGTCATCCCAGTGCATCGCGAAAGCCTGGTCGTCGTCGTACCAGCCGGTACGGGCGCCCTGCGGGCAGGTCGGACCGTAGGCGCGGCTGGCGCGCACGCCCTCCCACGGGTCAGGATCGACCGCGCTCTGAAAGCGTTCAGCTTTGGCGTAAGGGATCCCCTTATATGTATAGACGCCATCCTCGATGTAGCCGGCCACAGCCCCGGAACGGGTCTGGACCGTGCTCAGTTTGGCGGATGTTTCCAGTTGATGAAGTTCGGAAGAATAGGTTCTCTGGCCACCCTGCGCACAGGCACCGAGCGCCACACAGACAGAGAGCAAAGAGATGATTCGGACAGGAAAATAGATTCTCATCATGTGGTGGTTTATTGTACTGATGCAAAATTACCCAATCGCCGAAAAAATTCTTTTTCTGTGGAAGCGATTGTTTTTCTTTTCGTACAATGGCTTTTGCATTTCAATCATTTTTATTTACAAAATCCTTATCTTTGAGCAAACATACACGTCCCATCGCCATGAAACTTCATACCGGGATTCTCCTCCTGATGCTGGCAGCGGCCTGCTCCGGGCCGCACACCGATCCTGCATCCACGCGCACGGAAAGCAGTATTGTCATCGACAGCCGCATCTCCAACCAACGCGTAGAAGCCTTCGCCGAAGACGCCGACGGACAGATCTGGATCGGCACCTTCCGCGGGCTCAACAAATACAGCGTCCAGGATTTTCACCAGTATTTCTGCACGGACGACACCCTCGGCCTTCCGGACAACCACATCACCGCCCTGCACCGCAGCGCGAGTGGCCAGCTCTGGATCGGCACCTCCAACGGCGTTGCCCTGCACACGGACGACGGGCAGTTCCTCCGCATCCCGACGGACGGCGGCGAGTCGGGCGTCAACGAGATCCTGGAGAGTCGCGACGGGCAGTTGCTCATCAACCGCTCCGGATCTTTATTCTATTATGACGCGGACGCGGGGCGCATCCGTTCCGCCATTCGCGATTACGGCGGGCTCAGCTCCATGGTCTCCCCCGACGGGCGGCTCTGGACCTCCACCCTGACGGAGCTCCGCTGCTTCGACCCCGCGGACTTCTCCTCCACCGGGACCTGGCCCACGCCGCACCCGGCCTACCATTCCGCCTTGTCTTCCCGCGGCGAGATCTGGCTGTCCGGCATGGGACAGCTCAGCATCTTTGACCCCCGCACGGAAACCTGGCAGGAGCTCCCGCGCAGCATCCGGCAGGAGAGCCGCCTGGTCCACGGCGACGTCGATATCCTCTTCTCCAACGGCGCCGACATGCTCCTGCACACGATTGCAGACGGCATGTTCTGCTACAACCAGGGCACGGGGCGCCTGCTGCACCAGTCCGACCCGGGTTTCCCCTATGATATCCCGGATTTCGAGATCCGCACCATTTTCCGCGACAGCCGCGGCAACCTCTGGTTCGGCTCCACGGACCAGGGTTTATCGGTGTCCTACGCCGACAAGGACGGCTTCCAGGGCAACCGCTACCTGTCCGACCGCTTCGCGCACAAGTCCGTAGTTTCCGTCTGCGCGGACCGCGAGAAGCGGCTCTGGATCACGACCCTCAACGACGGTCTGTTCGTCTATGACCTGAACACCAAGGACCTGCGCGCGATTGAGCTGAATCACCTCATCCCGGACAACAACGTTGGCTACATCCGCTGCTCCAGCGTCTTCTGCGACGCCCAGGGCGAAATCTGGCTGGTGATGACGGAGAAGTACCAGGTGCTCCGCTGCCGCTACGACGGCCGTCAGCTACAGGTGATCGACCGTATCAGAATGGTCAACCCCATATCCCTCTCCCAGGACGACCTGGGCCGCATCTGGGTATCCGGCTACTCCAGCGACCTGATCCGCTACGACAAGAATACCCGCCGCGCGGAACGGTTCCACCTCCCGAACGACAAGTGGACCATAGCCCCGGCCCTGCTGCAGGTCTCGCCCGGCCGCATGCTCGTCTCGTCCTATGACAACCTGATGTGCGAAGTCTTCACCAATTCCGGCGAAGCCCGCTTCATCGAGACCCCGGCCGAGGAGTGGAAAATGAATATCCGCCACGCCGTCATCGACCCCACCTGCCTGTTCCTGGACAGCGCCGGGGACATCTGGCTCGGCACCGTGGGCAACGGCCTGTTCCGCCACGAGCGGAGCATCCAGCGCACACGCCCGGTCGAAGGGACGCCCTGCCCGGACATCTGCTCCATCGAAGAGGACCAGCAGGGCAACATCTGGGTCAGCACCCAGAACGGCCTGTGCCGCTACGACCGCACGGTCGGCAGCTTCTCCGTTTTCTATGATTACGACGGCACCGGCGGCAACCAGTTCTACAACCGCTCATCCTGCGCCCTGCCGGACGGCACGCTGGTCTTCGGCGGCACGCACGGACTCACCTTCTTCAACCCGCTCGACATCCAGCGGAAGTTCTCCGCCAAGCTGGTCTTTGAGGACCTGAAGATCCACAACGACCTCGTCATACCCTCCCCCAACGGCCCGATCAGCACCGAGCTGTCCCACCACCCGGACATCACCATCCGGCACGAGGAGAACGGATTCAGCATCTCCTATGCCGCCCTCGACTACGGCGAGCACACCGGTGTCCGCTACGAGTACATGATGGACGGCTTCGACAGCTACTGGATCAACGCCGGCACGGCCGGCGAAGCGTACTACGCCAACCTGCCCGCCGGGACCTACCGCTTCCGCGCCCGCATCCAGGGCGACGAGAACTCGGAGGATTCCCTCCAGGTCCGCGTCCTGCCACCGTGGTACCGCACCTGGTGGGCACGGATCGGCTTCTGGCTTCTGACGATCGGCCTGCTGGCCTTCCTGTGGCTGGTGTACCGCCGCATCCACCGCGTGCGCAAGCAGGCGGCCAAGCACATCCACGAAGAGCGGCGCGAGCGCGAACGCGCAGAAGCCGCCCAGGAAGAAGAGAAGCGCCTCAACCGCGTGCAGATGAATTATTTCGCCAATGTGGCGCACGAATTCCGCACCCCGCTCACGATGATCGCGGGCCCGGCGGAGCAGCTGGCCGCCTCGCCCGACATCCACGGGCAGGACCGCCAGCTGGTCGGCATCGTGCAGCGCAACACCGCCTGGATGCTCTCGCTGGTGGGCCAGCTGCTCGACTTCAACCGCATCAGCGACAAGAAACTCCAGCTGAAGGTCGCCGAGGGCGACATCGTCGCGCCGCTCTGTGAATGTGCCGACCTCTTCCGCTACAACGCCAAGTCCAAGGGCATCGAATTCAACACCCACGGCCTCGACGACGCATTTACGATGTGGCGCGACGCCGACAAGGTGACCAAGATCACGATGAACCTGCTGTCCAACGCAATGAAGTTCACGCCGCCGGGCGGCAAGGTCGCGCTCTCCTTCGACGTCCTCCCCCGCGAGGAAGTCGCCGGCGACTTCCCGCTTACGGACGCCGACACCGACACGCGCTACGTGCAGATCCGCATCTCCGACACCGGCCGCGGCATCCCGGAGGACCAGCTCGAAAAGATTTTCGAGCGATTCAACCAGGCCGGGCGCGGCGACGCCGCAGGTACCGGCATCGGCCTCTATTATTCCCGCGCGCTCGCGGAGCTGCACCACGGCTACATCCACGCTCGCAACCGCGACGGTGGCGGCGCCGAGTTCACCTTCATTCTTCCGGTCAGCGCGTCTTCCTATTCCGAGGACGAGCGCACCACCGACGATCCGATGCGCCCGCGCGTCCCGTTCGCCGAGACAGCCGCCCCCGCACAGCCGGCTCCGGCGGAGGAAACAGAAGACAAGCGCCGCGTGGTCGTCGTGGACGACGACATCGACGTAGCGAACTACGTCAAGGTGCTTCTGTCCCCTTATTACCAGGTACTTGTACACTTTGACGGCGAGTCCGCGCTGAAGTCCCTCGAGGAGGAGGCGCCGGACCTCGTGATCAGCGATGTGGTGATGCCGGGCATGAATGGTTTCGAGCTCTGCGAGGCCATCAAGGGCAACATCCAGCTCAGCCACATCCCCGTGATCCTCGTCACGGCCAAAGTGGCCGTGGAAAGCCAGGTTCAGGGTCTCGACAAGGGTGCCGACGCCTACGTGACCAAGCCCTTCAACCCGTCCTACCTGCTCGCGCTGGTGAAGTCCCTGCTGGAGAACCGCGACAAGCTGCGCCAGCGGCTCGGCTCCGTCACGAGCACCGAAGACATCGAACCGGAGGCCCTGTCGCCGCGCGACAGCGCCTTCATGAAGGAGCTCTACGAGCTGATGGACAAGGAGTTGGCCAACCAGGAGCTGGACATCAACCGCATCACGGAGATGATGCACATCTCCCGCACGAAGTTCTACTACAAGGTCAAGGGTCTGACGGGCGAGAATCCGGGCGTCTTCTTCAAGCGCTACAAGCTCAACCGTGCTGCCGACCTGCTCAAGGAAGGCAAGTACAATATGTCGGAGATCGCGTGGATGACGGGCTTCAACACCCTATCCCACTTCTCCACCTCCTTTAAGAAGCAGTTCGGCGTCCCGCCATCGGAGTACGTGGGTTAAGGGCTACGGCCGGAAGGGCTGGCGACCGACGAGCGAGCGGCCGAGGGTGAGACTGTCGGCGTACTCGAGGTCGTCGCCGAAGCCCAGGCCGCGGGCGAGGGTCGAGACCTTCACGCCCTTGTCCTCGAGCTGGCGGTAGATGTAGAGCGAGGTGGTTTCGCCTTCGACATCGCCCGACAGGGCCAGAATAATCTCGATTTCACCGAGGGACACGTCGTCCCCGCCCGGGAGGTCTTCCGTGGCGGCGTCCTCCGCGTGTATCCGGTCGATGCGCTCGACCAATTCCTTGATCTTCAGGTCCGAAGGGCCGACCCCGTCGATCGGAGAGATGATGCCCCCGAGGACGTGATAGACGCCGCGGTACTGGCCCGTTGCCTCGATGCTCATCACGTCGCGCACGCTCTCCACCACGCAGATGGTGCGGGCGTCGCGCGTGTGGTCCGCGCAGATCGAACAGGTGTCCGCGTCGGCGATCATCTGACAGATGTGGCAGTAGTGCACATCGTCGGCGAGGCGGTTGATGGCCTGCGTGAAATGGTGGATCTGCTCCGCGGGCTGCCCCAGTAGGTGCAGGGCCAGGCGCAGGGCGCTGCGGGAGCCCACGCCGGGCAGCGAACCAATGGCCTCGACGGCCTCTTGAAGAATCTTGGAAGGGTATTTCTCGGTAGAATACATTTTTTGCAATTCAGATAGGCAAAGATAGTGAAAATCAGAAATATTTGCTAACTTTGCGCGCCCGTTTTCCGGCGATGCCGGACAAGTGGCACAGAAAATAATGTTTAACTACTAGTTTGTTTCAATTACAAAATGGAAGAAATTAAGAACGAAGTTCCTGTGGCTGAGGCTCCCGTCGTGGAAGCTCCCCAGGAGAAAAAAGAAACCAAGGCTGCCGGCGTGCGGATGAATGCATCCGTCAAGCCGGAGGACTTTGACTGGGACGCCTTCGAGGGCGGTGACGTCTATGGCAACACCGACAAGAAGGCTATCGAGGACGCTTACAGCGCCACGCTGTCCAAGGTCGTCGAGAACGAAGTGGTCGAGGGTGAGGTGACCGCCGTCACCAAGCGCGAGATCGTCGTCACGATCGGTGGCAAGAGCGAGGGCGTCATTCCCGTGTCCGAATTCCGCTACGATCCCGATGTGAAGGTCGGCGACAAGGTGGAAGTGTATGTGGAGTCCGCCGAGGACAAGAAGGGCCAGCTGGTGCTTTCCCACCGCAAGGCCCGCACCCTCAAGTCTTGGGATAGAGTGAACGAGGCCTTCGAGAACGACGAGATCGTGAAGGGCTTCGTCAAGACCCGCACGAAGGGCGGTATGATCGTCGACGTGTTCGGCATCGAGGCCTTCCTGCCGGGCAGCCAGATCGACATCAAGCCGATCCGCGACTACGATCAGTTCGTCAACCAGAACATCGACTGCAAGATCGTCAAGATCAACCAGGAGTTCCGCAACGTCGTCGTTTCCCACAAGGCGCTCCTCGAGGCCGAGCAGGAAGCCAAGCGTGCCGAGCTCATCAGCAAGCTGGAGAAGGGCCAGGTCCTCGAAGGTGTGGTCAAGAACATCACCAACTACGGCGTGTTCGTCGACCTCGGCGGCGTGGACGGTCTCATCCACATCACCGACCTCTCCTGGGGCCGTGTCAACCATCCTGAGGAGGTTGTCGCCCTGGACGAGAAGATCAAGGTGGTCGTCCTCGACTTCAACGAGCAGCAGAAGCGCATCGCGCTCGGTCTCAAGCAGCTCACCCCGCACCCTTGGGACAACCTCGACGCCAACCTCAAGGAGGGCGACAAGGTCAAGGGTAAGGTCATCCTCATCGCTGACTACGGCGCCTTCATCGAGATTGAGCCGGGTGTTGAGGGTCTGGTCCACGTGTCCGAAATGTCCTGGTCCCCGCGTCTGCACTCCGCTCAGGAATTCCTGAAGGTCGGCGACGAGGTGGAGGCCCAGGTGCTTTCCATCGACCGCGAGGCCCGCAAGATTTCCCTCGGTCTGAAGCAGCTTATGCCGAACCCTTGGGAGAGCATCCGCGAGAAGTATCCCGTCGGCAGCAAGCAGAAGGCTACGGTCCGCAACATCACCAACTTCGGCGTGTTCGCCGAGCTGGAGGACGGTGTCGAGGGTCTCGTGCACATCAGCGACCTCAGCTGGAACAAGATCAAGCACCCGTCCGAGGTGGTCAACACCGGCGACGTGATCGACGTCCAGATTCTCGACTTCGACGAGCAGAACCACAAGCTCAGCCTCGGCCACAAGCAGCTCATCCCGAACCCTTGGGACGAGATCGAGGCCAAGTTCCCGGTTGGCTCCACCGTTGAGGGTACCATCGCCTCCACCACCGACAAGGGTGCCAACATCACCCTGGATGGTGACGCCGAGGGCTTCGCGTTCAACCGCGAGCTCGTCAAGGAGGACGGCAAGCAGGCCGTCGCCGGCGAGACCCTCCCGTTCAAGGTGGTCGAGCTTCGTCGCTCCACCCGCCGCATCCTCCTCAGCCACCTGCGCACCTACCAGGAGGTCAAGGAGCGTGCTGCCGCCACCGAGGCCGAGAGCACCAAGAAGGCTGTCAAGAAGGTCAACGCCAATGTCGAGAAGACTACGCTCGGCGACATCGACGCGCTGGCCGCTCTGAAGGAGAAGCTCGAGAAAGGCGAGTAATTCCCGATGAACTTCACACTCACGATAATGGGCACGGCTTCGGCCATGCCCATTTCTGATAGGAATCCAAGCGCCCAGGCCCTCGCCGTGCATGGGCGCTTGTTCCTCTTGGATTGCGGGGAGGGCACGCAGCAGCAAATGCGGCGCGCCCACCTCTCATTCATGAAGGTGGAGGCGATCTTTATTTCCCATATCCACGGCGACCATCTGTTCGGCCTCTTCGGCCTGCTGAACACGATGACCATGTATGGCCGGACGGCCCCGCTCTACATCTACGGTCCCCAGGCCCTGGGTTCCGTGCTCAATTTCTATAAGAACTTCTTCGGCGAGTGGGACTGCTTCGAGATCAAATTCGTAGCCGTGAGCTGCAAGGAGCCGCAGGTCGTCCACACGTCCAAGCACGTGACGGTCAGCGCCTTCCCGCTGCAGCACAAGATCGAGACCTACGGCTACCGTTTTGACGAAATCGTCACTGAGCGGCACTGGCAGGAGAATCCGGATTACCATCCGAAATCCTTTGCGTACTGCTCCGACACCGTGCCCTTCCCCGAAGAGGCGGCGTGGGTGCGCGGGGTGGACCTGCTCTACCACGAGGCCACGTATCCCGACGCGATGGCCGACCGGGCCGTCGCCCACTGGCATTCGACCGCCGGACAGGCGGCACAGTGCGCGCGCGACGCGCTCGCCGGCCGGCTCGTAATCGGCCACTATTCCTCGCGCATCACCGACTTCGACGCGCTGCTCGCAGAGTGCCAGGCCATCTTCCCGGCGACCGAGGCCGGTCAGGATGGGAGTGTGATCGATTTTTAGTATCTTTGTCTCGATGAAACGGATCCTTCTTATCGTCGCGGCAGCGGCGCTCTTCCTGGGCGCTGCCAAGAACCCGCGCCAGGCCTATATCGACCAATACTACCCGCTGGCGGTGCTGGAGATGCAGCGCACCGGCGTGCCGGCGAGCATCACGCTCGCGCAGGGACTGCTGGAGTCGGGCGCCGGCCTCTCGCCGCTGGCCACGGTCGCCAACAACCATTTCGGCATGAAATGCCACAACGACTGGCACGGCGCGACGTACCACAAAGACGACGACCAGGCGAACGAATGCTTCCGCGCCTATCCGAGCGCGGCGGACTCGTACCGCGCGCACTCTGACTTCCTGCGCGGCCGCGCGCACTACAAGGCTCTCTTCGACCTGGAGCCCACCGACTACAAGGGCTGGGCGCACGGGCTGCGCCGCGCCGGCTACGCCACGGATCCGGGCTATGCTACTAAGTTGATCAACCTGATCGAAGATTTCCAGCTCTACCGATACGACACCATGACCGAGAACGACCTTCCCGCCGCAGCGGTCGCGACCGCTGCGGGTGCCGCTGAAACGGCCCCGGAACAGCCCACTCCGTCCCACACGGTCCGGGAAGAGCCCGTCCGCATGAAGCAAGCGGCCGAGCCGGCTGTCATGCTCCGGCCGGAGGACTACCGCGAGTCCGTCTCACTGTCGCTCCAGCGCCCTGTCTATATGATGAACGGTGCGCGCTACATCCGCGCGGTCGAAGGCGAAAGCTGGGCCAGCCTCGCGGCCGAATACCGCTTCTCCGTGCAGCAGCTTCTCCGCTTCAACGACCTGGACCGCCCGGTCGCCCTCACGCCCGGCATGATCGTCTATCTGGACCGCAAGAAGGCCCAGGCCTCGGGCAGCGGCCTGTATGAGGTGGACCGGGACGGCCTCACCCTCTGGGACATCGCCCAAATGTTCGGCGTCCAGCTGAAGCGGCTCATGCTCTACAACGGCTTCCGTGCCGACACGGTCCTCGAAGTGGGCGACACGGTCATTCTCCGGAAGTTCTAACCTTCTCGCCCCCCGCGGGCGGACAGAAATTATTTTTCGTGCGCTTGCTCGAAAAACCATTTTCTATCTTGCAGGCTTGGATTATTATGAAATATTGGTAACTTTGCCTTGTATTAGTCATGATTATGAAAACGACATCTGTTGCGCTAGGTCCTCATTTCGAGGAATTCATTCAGGCCAGCATCCTCAGCGGCCGCTATAACAACGCGAGCGAAGTGGTACGCTCAGGCCTGCGCCTCCTCGAAGATCAAGAGCAGAAGATGACCGCCCTGCGCGCCGCCATCGAAGAAGGTCTTGCAAGTGGATATGTGGAAGATTTCGACTCGAAAAACTTTCTTCAAGAAATGAAAGCGCGCAAACATGGCAAAGTATGATATCTCCAGACAGGCCACCGAAGACCTGTATGCAATTTGGGAATACACTTATGATACCTGGTCTGAGAATCAGGCAGATAAGTACTACTCAGTCCTAGAAGCTGCAATGGAAGAAATAGGCTCTGCGCCACTAAACATTGGCAAGCAATTCAACCTGGAGTAAATGCAACACACGTCTCTCGAAAACGGTCGCTGGGCCGAGCTTACATTCCCGCAGCAGATGGCCAACATCGGCAGCGAGACTTCGCGAGTATATCGAGCGTTATCCGCAGGCAAAGATGCCAGAGCGGAAAGTTCTTTCGCCCGCTTCCAGGAATTGATCGATCTCACCATCCGGCTGGGACGCCAGGGCGAGTCCTTGCAGACCCGGAGCGCCATGTGGGAAGAACTCTGCCGTTTCCGAGAGTTGTACTGCGCAGCCTTCCTGTCCCGCGACCTGTCGGAACTCGCGTCGCTCAACAAATATCTCGACCAGTTCGCTTTCATTAAATAAACCCCTTCTTATTCTTTTTTCAATTCCACCGCCGGATTCGTCCGGGCGGCCTTCAACGTCTGCCACAGCACGGAGGCAAAGGCGATGAGCGCAGAGAGCGCCACGGCAAGGACGAAGATCCACCAGTAACCTTCCAGTCGGTAAATAAAGTCTTTGAGGTACTCCTGCGCAGCATAGACCGCCACCGGAATGCCGATCAGGCAGGCCACGCCGACGAGGATCATGTAGTCCCGGATCGTACGGCGGGCCTCAGAGTCCACCGTGCCGCCGAAAACCTTGCGGACTGCGATGTCGCGTGACTTCTCGCCGGCATAGTACGCGCTCATGGCCACCAGGCCCAGCAGGGAGATCAGGATGGCCAGCAGGGTAAAGATCTCCACCAGGCGCATGTTGTTGCGGGCGGGCACCCAGGAAGCAGCGATTCGCTCATCAATCCAGACAGCCGTTTGAAATAACGACTCATGCCCCTTGGCATACGCCTCATAGGTCTTCATAATCATCTCGTAGGCTTCCGCCCTGTCCCCGACGGTCTCAATGACATATTCCCCGGACCAGACCTCATCGGGCGGCATGCGAACGACGGAAATGATAGCATGCCCATCTTCGCCCGTATTGGCGATGTTCGTCGGGAAAGCTTTGAAAACGCCCGCCACCTGTTCGCAGCCTTTCGCCCGGCTGGACAGCACGCTGATATCGTGATGATCCTTGTCAAAACCGGATGCGGCAAAGCTCTCGTCGGAGAACCAGACGCTGTTGAAAAGCGGCGCGCCGAAATCTTCCAGAATCTCAAAATCGAACATCCGGAACGTGGTGCTGTCCATCATGTAGTGCTGGTACAAGATCTCCTCACCATCGCGGGTCGTGCTGTACTGGCCACTGCCACGAAGGCCCGGCATCCCACTGCAAGCACCGATACGGTTCACGCAAGGAAGGCTCTCCAGCGCATTGGCCAGGGGCGTCTTGTCGTCAAAAGAGAAGAAAGAAAGGATGAGTTTATCCGACACGTTGCAGTGCATCGGACGGGTCTGCGTCTTGTGCATCTGCGCTTCCATCGTGATGGCACTCGCGATCAGGAACACGGCCAGGGCATTCTGCAGGACGATGAAAATCTTGCTGAACACCATCTTGGTCCGGCGCCGGTAGCCGCCTTTCATCACGTCCAGGGCGTTGTACCTTCCCGCCATCACCGCCGGCACGATGCCGCTGACGGCGCCGACCACGACCACGAGTCCGGCGTAAGCGAGCAGGTACGCGGGGGACCAGACAATCCGGGCCGGGATGACCGGGTCGTTCAGCAGCCGGTTCAGCACCGGACAGAAGGCATCTGCGAGCAAGAGGCCCGCCGCGAAGCAGACCGCCGTGAACAAGATGGACTCGCCGATATACTTAGCCACAATACTCCCCCGCGTGGCACCGTTGAGTTGCCGGACGGCCATCTCCTTGGCCCGCTTACCGGTAAGCGCCACAGAAAGATTGATATAATTGAAAATCGAAGAAAGCAGAAGCAGCAGCCCGACCAGCAGCAGGATGTGAAGAGTTTTCAAGTCACCGTGCTTAAAATGCCGGCCGAGCTTCCGGAAGAACAGCTCGTCATAGCGGTAGAGCTCCAGATGGTCGAAGAAGTTTTGCCCATACATGTCCGGATAAACCTCCTTGCAGACGGCTTCCAACTTGTCATAGAGCACGGCGCGCTCGACGCCGGGACGGGCTTTGACAAAGCAAAGGACGCTGCCGAAATTGTCAAACGGGGCAAAATCATCCTGGAACTCCTCCGCCGCGGCATAAACCCCATAGTCCTGCATTACCGTTCCCTGCAGGTCTGCAAGGATGGCGCCGACGGTAAATTCCCGCCAACTAAACTCGACCTGATCGCCAAGCGAGAGATTCTTTTCCCGCGCAAATGATTCCGAGATGATGATGTTCGATTTGGCCAGAAGAGCGTTCGCATTCCCCTCCAGGAAATGATAGCACGGCAGCATGTCGAAGAGGGAGCGGTCCACGGCAGCAAAAATGATGGATTCTTTGCCATAGGACCCCGCAATCCGGCCCAACCTGGCCACTTCTTCGATTTCCGGGATCCCGATTATGACGTCGGGAAATGCATAGGTAAGTCCCGCACTATCAGGAATACTCGGCACATAGATCCGCTCCCGGTCCGGGGACTCCAACGTCACGGCATACTGCTGCCACACGTAGCTACCAATTAGGATCACAAACGAGAGGCTCACCACCAATCCCACAAACTCGATGGCGGTGTATAACTTATTCCTGCTCAGAAATTTCAGATAACTCTTCATTTTCCTATCGTCATTCGCCTTTCCTATCGTCATTCGCCGGCTCCGACCGGCGAATCTCTATTCTTTTTTCAATTCCACTGCCGGATTCGTCCGGGCGGCCTTGAGCGTCTGCCACAGCACGGAGGCAAAGGCGATGAGCGTCGCCAGGGCCACGGCGACCGCGAACACCCAGCCGTAGCCGGAAATCCGGTAAGGATAGGCCTCCAGCAGGCGGGCCGAGAGGTGCACGGCGAGCGGGACGGCGAGCAGCGCCGCGACGCCGAGCAGCGCGAGGTACTCCAGCACCGTCTTGCGGATCTCATCCTGCATCGTGCTGCCAAAGACTTTGCGGATGGCGATATCCTTCGAACTCTCGTTCGCATAGTAACTGCTCATCGCGGTCAGGCCCAGCACGGACAGCAACAGACTCAGGAGCATAAACACCCCGACCAGCGAGAGGCGCGCCCGCACTTCCGACAGGCCCTCCGAGAGGAGGTCCGGGATGAATCCGAACATGTAGGGCTTGTCCTCGATGCCGACGTACTTCATGCTGAGCTCCGTGTACAGGTCCCTAAACTGACGCTCCGTCTCCGCCGGGTCGCCGACCGTCTCGATCAGCAGGCCGTAGAGCTCCTCTTCGGGGGTGATGACCACGTAGCTGCCGACGTCCGAGCCGTAGTCCAGAACGTCGTTCGCGGCGAAGTCGCCGACGATGCCGCCGATGGACTCGCCCTGCACGTGGTGGTAGCCCAGGCTCTCCGTATCGCGGTCCACGCCGAAGCGCGTCATCTCCTGCTCGGAGATCCACACGGTCCCGTCCACGGGCGCTTCGTACCGCTCCTTCACGTCGAATCCGAAGATGTCGAACGCCGTGCTGTCGCAGGTGAGCACCGCCATCTTGATGATGCCGCGGTCCTTGTCTTCCGACCGCCATTCCTCCAGCATGCCGGGGAAATAGGTGCTGCGGCCGATGCGGTTCACGCAGGGCAGCGACTTCGCCCGCTCGGCGAAGATGTCCCGCAGCCCCCAGTTGTCCATCTGCACGTAGAAATCTCCCTCCACATCGACGCCCAGCGGCCGGTTGGCCATGTGGGAAACCTGCCGGCCGAGCACGATGGCGAGGGAGAGCAGGAGGATGGAGAACACCTGCTGCAGCACGATAAACACCTTGCTGAACACGTGCTTATGCCGGGCGCGGTACTCTCCCTTGACCACGGCGATGGCCGGCATGCGCGTGCCGATCCAGGCGGGCAGAAGCCCCTGAATCACGGACAGCAAGATGACGAAAAGGGCGTAGACGGCCAGCCAGCCCGGGGTGTAGAGCACACGCACGGGCACAGCTGCGCCGATGATGCGGTTGAACCAGGGCGTGCAGGCTTCGGCGAGCAGCACCGCCAGCGCGAAGCAGAGCGCCGTGAAGGCGAACGATTCCAGCAGGTAACCGCCGATGAGCGCGCGATCCCCTGCTCCGAGGATCTTGCGCGTGGCCATCTCGCGGGCACGTTTGCTGGAGAGCGCCACGTTGAGATTGATATAATTGAAAATCGCCGACAGCAGCAGGATGAGCGTGACCAGCAGGATGATGCCCGTGTAGGTCGAGTTCCCCCGGCGCAGGCTCTGGTTGTTCGCGGGCGAGAACCAGACCTCGTCGTAGCGGACCAGGCCGCTGTCGTCCAGGAAGTTCCGGGCCTTGATGGCATCGAATGCGCGGGTCACTAGCGTGTCGGCCTTCACCTCCAGCGCCGCCCGGTCGGTCCCTTTGCGGACCTTGACGAACGGGATCACATCCATCATGTACGGGGATTTCTTGCGGTTCGTGAGGTTCTCGATGCTGGAAATGATATCGACGTCGCCGAAGATGGGATTGGGTGTCTCCCGGATAATGGCGGCGATGGTCGATTCCCCGTCGATGACGCGGCCGATGGCCTGTTCCGCGCCGCCCAGGCGGTTCGCAAAGGCGCGGCTGACGATGACGTTGGAGGGGTCCGCGAGCACCTCGGGGCCGCCGTAGTCAAATTCGGCCGGGAAGATGTCGAAGAAATCCCCGCCCACCATGAAGCTGCCGACGTGGTACTTCTGCCCGCCCACCTCAACGGTTTCTTCGTCGTTCAGCGAGCGCCAGAACATGGCGGCCTGCTCCACCTCGGGGATGCTCTCCCTGGCCTGGTAAGCCATGCCCCAGGCGTGCCCGATACCCGAGCGTCCGGCCATCGAACGGTAGAAGGTATAGACATCCTGGTAGTCCGGCACGTTGCGGGTCATCTGCCGCTGCTGCCACACGAAGTGTCCGGTCAGCAGCACGAACGCCAGGCTTACGATCAGCCCCACCGCCTCGATGGCGGTGTACAACTTGTTTCTACTCAGAAATTTCAGATAACTCTTCATTTTCCTATCGTCATTCGCCGGCTCCGACCGGCGAATCTCTATTCTTTTTTCAATTCCACCGCCGGGTTCGTCCGGGCGGCCTTGAGCGTCTGCCAAAGGACCGAGGCGAAGGAGATCACCAGGACCAGCAGGACCGCCACGGCGAAGATCCACCAGTAGCCGCTGATGCGGTAGTTGTAATCTTCCAGGTAGCGCTCTGAAATCCGCGCCGCAAAGGGAACCGCCAGCACACAGGCAATGCCCACCAGCAGCATGTACTCCCGCACGCCGCGGACCACCTCTCCCCCGACCGTGCCGCCGAAAACCTTGCGAACGGCCACATCGTGCGTCCGGCCGCCCGCGAAGAACGCGGACATCGCCAGCAGGCCCAGCAGGGAGATCAGCACGGACAAGCCCATGAAGAGCTCGATCAGGCGCATATAGTTTTCGGCTTCCGTCAATCCTTTTTTCAGCTTCTCCTCGACATAGCCGTTGTCGCTCGAATCATGGACATAGCGGGTTGCCCCCGGGATAAACTGCTCATACAGGGCAGCCAGCTGCTTTTTCGCCTCCTTCTTGTCTCCTTCAATCCGGAGGAGCATCGTGTCCCCGCTATTCATTTCGCCATCCACCACAATGTAACCCCACGTACCCGGTTGAATGTGGGCGGCATCGGTCACGGCAAAGTCCTTCAGCACGCCTGCCAGCTGGGAGGGAAAGCCGAAATGGTTCGCCCATTTCGGAAAAGTTTGATCTCCCGGCTCAAGTTCCAGACCCTTCCAAGTGGTCTCGGACACCCAGAGGCCGGCCCCCTGCGGGGTATGGAAATCCACGAGAACTTCATACCCGCACATCCGGAATGCGTCCGGGTCGTACATAATGACGCTCCAAGAATACTGGCTCACTTCATCTTTGCCGGAGCCGGAACCGTACATATAGCTATGTCCGGGAAAGCCCCTGGACCAGCCGGACTCCTTGACGAAAGGGAGCTGACGCACGGCATCCGCATGCGAGTCCGAAAGGATGTCCTGGACATACATATTCTCCACATCCGCCCCGACGTCCTGGTGGATCATGTGCGAATACTGACGTTCCATCACCAGCGCGAAGGCGATCAGCACGACGGAGAGCGCCGTCTGAAAGACGATAAAAATCTTGGAGAAGACCCGCTTGCTCCGCAGCCTGTAGTCGCCCTTGACCACCTGGACCGGATTGTATCGCGAAGCCATCCGCGACGGGATCCATCCGGCCAGCAGGCCTGTCAGCAGCGCCACGCCGATGAAAAGGGCGGCCGTGGGGGCATCCAGCTGCCAGGAGAACGGGGCGGACACGAAGCGGCTTCCTTTCCGGATCTCCAAAAAGTGGCTGAGGGTTGGCGAGAAGACCCGCGCAACCAGAATCGCCGCGGCGGCGCAGACAAAGGTAAATGCCAGCGATTCAGCCAGATACTTCCGAACGACCTGACCGCGTGAGGCGCCAAGGATGGCGCGCATCCCCATCTCTTTGGTTCGTTTGCCGGCCAGGGCCGCACTCAGGTTGATGTAGTTGAAGACGGCGGAGATGAGCAACAGAATCACCACGGCAAAGAGCATCCGCAGCAGGGAGCGATTCCCCTTGTGGAAGGCTGTATCGTTATTGAGATCCGAATAATACATGCGGTCCATCCGCTCGATGCACCCGTTCTTGAAAGCCCGGGACTCGTCGCGCCCCCAGCGCAGGCGGCCGTGCTCTTCCAGCGCCAGATCCAGCGCAGCCATCAGTTCATCTTCCGGCAAACTGCTCGAAATCAAGCAGACATCTCCGCCTGCGGCTCCCGGAGACAATTCTTTCCACTCTTCGACCATCAAGAAGTCCAGTTCACTGAAAAGGGCGGCAGGCTCGGAGCGGAACACGGCTGCGATGGGATAGGATTCACCCATGCTGACCATGGTCCGGCCCAGGATCGCACCGTCCCTGACGTATTTCCGGGCCAGGCGCTCACTGATGGCGACGCCGCCGCCGAGCAGCGAATTCACATCACCCTCCACCCACTCGACCGGGAACATCTCGAAGAAGTCCGGCTCGACCGTCGCCAGGCAGTCCTCTTCAATAGGCTCCCCGTCCAGCGACGGATCCAGGTGGCGGTACGAGTACATCGCCGCATAGTCCACCGCCGGCAGATTCTCCTTGATCAGGAACGCCAGGCCCCGCGGCGCCATGTCCACCATGGTGTAGCCGACGTTGCTGACGGCATAATAATGCTTCCACGCGGGCGCGCCGTGGGCGGTACGCCACTGATGCCGGGCATAGGCCCCGATCAACAGCACGAACGCCAGGCTCACGATCAGTCCCGCCGCCTCGATGGCGACATATAACTTATTGCGGGATAAAAACTTCAGATAACTTTTCATATGCTTCTCGTCATTCGCCGGCTCCGACCGGCGAATCTATTCATTTTTAAGCGATTCCACCGGGTTGGTCCGGGCAATCCGCAGGCAGTTCAGCACCACCACACAGAAGACGACAGAGAGCACCAGAACCGAGGCACCGATGAAATACAGCGGGTTCAGCGAAATCCGCTCGGCGAACTGTTCCAGCCACCTGCGGGCCACGAAGGTAGCCCCCACGGAGGCCGCGACAGCCATGATGGCGGACAGGATCAGGATGTTCTTGACGAAGCTACGCAGGATGTCCTGGGTCGTGGCTCCGTGGATCTTGCGGACGGCCATCTCCTTGCTGCGGCGCAGGCTCTCGTCGCGCGTGAAGCCGATCAGGCCGAGCAACGCAATCAGCAGGGAGAACACGGCGCCCAGCGCCATCGTGTTGCGCATCTTCTTGCTGTCTTCGTAGGCAGCACGCATATCTTCCTCGTAGGAGAAGATGTTGATCTCCCGCTCCGGCAGGGCCGCCGCCAGCGCAGCGCGCGCCTTCTCCAGCGCGTCCGGGCTCACCCGGAACAGAAGATGCGGCATCCAGTGGCCCATCGAACCGATTTCGCCATAGAACAGCACACTCGGCCGCGCGTCCACATCCTGCAGATTGCCGATCAGGTAGCTCTTGTAAACGCCCGAAATGGTGACGTAGCTCATCGGTGTATCTTCTTTTCCGTCATCGTGTCCCGTGATGAAGACCTGCTTGCCCACGGCACCGTCGCTCCAGTCTGCAAAGGCGGCCATCCGCTCGACGAACTTTTCGTCCACGACGACCTCAGAAGGATCGCGCGGCGCCCCTCCGTCGAGGAACGTAATGCCCATCAGGTCATAAAACTCAGCAGAGCACTCATACTGGTCAGCGATATTGAAAAGCTCCTGGTAGGTATCTCCCGGCAGAGACACATTGTCACCGCTGGACCCGTGGATGGGCAGGTTGTAGCTGGCAGCAACGCCGCTCACTTCCGGAAGGCTCCGGAGCGTTTCTACAGCACGGACCTGCGCCTGACGGTCCCCGTCGAAGATATCAAAGTAGTACAGATGCTTGTAGTCATAACCCGTATCGGCATGGGAGACCTTCTGGTACTGGGCGCCGATGACGAACATCATCACCACCAGGAAGACGTTGATCAGCACCTGCACGCCCAGCAGACCCAGTTTCCATTTTCTGGAGTGCTCCGTGTAGTTCTTCAGCGCCTCATAGACCGGAATGCGCTGATAGAGCTCGGCCGGGGCCACGATGGAAATGGCCAGGACGAGAAGCATCACGCCCACGATGGCCGCGACGCTCTGCGGCACCAACAAGGTTTGGAACGGCACGCCTACCAGGTTCTCCACGATGCCGCGGCCGGCGAAGATGATCAGCGCCGCCAGGACCAGCGAGAGCAGCAGGTGCAGGGAGGCTTCCTTCGTCAGCATGGCATAAATGTCTTTGGCCTCGGCCCCGTAGCACTTGCGCACACCCACCTCCCGGGAACGCTTCACCAGGGAAGAAATCACGATGAGGATGTAGTTCAGCAAGCTGATGATAATCAGCAGTGCCGCCACGATGGAAAGCAGGATGATCTGCGCCCTTACCTCCGGATCGGATGTATGCAAGTTGCTGAACGGCGCGAGGTAATACTTCAGCAAGACCCCTTGCGCCTCATATTCTTCCAGCGACTGATGCGCCTCCTGCATCTTCCGGATGGCATCCGTGAGCGTATTCGGATCCACGCCCGGAGCCAGCTTCACATAACCCTTGTAGCGGTCGTTCCCCATCCAGTTGTCGGTGCTCGACTTACCATAGGTCTCCATGGAGAGCAGGATATCGTAGTCCAGGGAGCCATTCTTCGGGAAGTCCTCAAACACGCCCGCGATGGGCAGTTTGAGACCGGCCATGTCCTCGTTATAGACCTGACGGCCAATGACGCTGCTTACGTCTTTCCCGGCCTGACCGGGCATCTCCTTCATCAGTTTCTCCGCGAAGCTCCGGCTCACCATCACGCCGCCCCATTCCCCGAGGATCTTCACCGGATCGCCTGCGAGAATCGGCCGGTCGAACACCTTGAAGAAGCAGGTGTCGGCACAGACCAGCGTGGCCTTGATTTTATTGCCGTCCTCATCCACATAGGTGTCTCCGGGGAAAACCCCCGTGGTACGCGTGCCGTACTCGACGCCGGGGACTTCCTCCATGAAGCCCACGGCCACGGCGCCGCTCACCTGTTCGAAATCGCGTTCATCTCCGTGCTGCGAGAACCAGGTCTGAATCCGGTAAACGCGGTCCACGTCCTGATAAAAGCTGTCGTAGCTGAGCTCAAAGAACACCTTGGCAATGAGCACGATGCCCACGGCCAGCCCGATACCCAGGGACAGCACCTTGATCAGTATGTCATTTTTAGTCTTCATTCTATCGTCATTCCCGACAATATTTCGTCATTCGCCGGCTCCGACCGGCGAATCTCCTACAGTTCGTTCTTTACGTCGGAGACAATCTGGCCGTCGAAGAGGTCGATCGTGCGCTGGGCACAGGCGGCGTCCTTCTGGGAGTGGGTCACCATCACGATAGTCGTTCCCTCAGCATTCAGCTCCTTCAGCAGATCCATCACCTCCTTGCCATTTTTGGAATCGAGGTTACCGGTAGGCTCATCGGCGAGGATCAGCTTCGGGCCGGCCACGACGGCGCGGGCGATGGCCACGCGCTGCTGCTGACCGCCGGAGAGCTGCTGCGGGAAATGGCCCGCGCGGTGGCTGATGGCCATGCGCTTCATGATTTCCGTGACCTTGGCCTTGCGCTCGCTGGCGCTGATGTTCAGATAGCGCAGCGGGAGCTCAATGTTCTCATAGACATTGAGTTCGTCAATCAGATTGAAGCTCTGGAACACGAAGCCGATGTTACCCTTGCGGAACTTGGTGCGCTCTTTCTCCTTGAGGTTCGCCACCTCGGTGCCGAGGAGCTCATAGCTGCCGGTGGTTGGATTGTCCAGCAGGCCCAGGATGTTGAGCAGCGTAGATTTGCCGCAACCCGACGGACCCATCACGGCGACGAACTCGCCGTCCTTGATTTCGAAGGAAACACCATTGAGCGCCGTGGTCTCGATTTCTTCCGTGCGGAAGATCTTGGAAAGATTGGTAACTTTGATCATAATTATTTGAATTTTAAATATTTGTTCTTTTTTGAGATTCGCCGATCAAGTCGGCGAATGACGGGGTGGTCGGCGAATGACGGGTTAAAACACCAGTACGTCAGAATCGCCGTAGTTGTCGTAGCCGGAGGTGATGACCCGCTCGCCGGACTCCAGGCCTTCGAGGACCTCGTAGTACTGGGGGTTCTGCCGGCCGATGCGGATCTCGCGCTTGACGGCCTTGGAGCCGTCCTTGCCCACTACGTAGATCCACTTGCCGCCGGTCTTCTGGTAGAAGGTGCCGCGCGGGATGATGACCGCCTCCTCGGGCTGACCAAGCTGGAGATTCAGGTAGTAGGTCTGGCCGGAGCGGATGTTGTCCGGCTGCACGCCGTCGAACTTAAAGTCGGCCTTGAACTTGCCTTCGCGGACTTCCGGATAGACCTTGCGGATCCGTGTGGAATAGGTCTCGCCCTGGCGCTCGAACGTGGCCTCCAGGCCCTCCACGACGCGGTCGATGTAGTGCTCATCGATCTGCGCCTCGACCTTGTAGGTGCCCACGGAATTGATCTGCCCGATCTTGGTGCCGGCGGCAATGCTCTGGCCGAGGACCACGTCCAGCAGGCCGAGTTCGCCGTCGATCGGCGCCTTGACGATGAGATTGCCCTTGCGCTTGCGGATCATCCCCATGTTGAGCTGCATGTTCTCCAGGGACTCCTCCATCCGGTCGATCTGCGTGCCGCGGTAGAGACTGTCCTGCTTGGAGCGCTCGCGAATCAGGTCGAATTTCTGCTTCGCCAACCTGTAGTCTTCCTCAGCCTTGAGATACTCTTCTTTCGCGATGAGCTTGTCCTCGTAGAGGGCTTTCTGCTGCTCGTAGGCGCGGCGCAGGCGCTCCACCTGTGTGCTGTATTCCAGCACGTTCTGGCGCACGTCGAGCTTCTGCTGCTCCATCTGAATCTGCGTGTTGCGCAGGATGTTCTCCTTCTCCGCGAGCTCGGCCTCGGAATTCAGGATCTGGAGGTCCAGGTTGTCGTTATTCAGGATAAGAATCGCGTCGCCGGCCTTCACCGCGGAGCCCTCCTCGATGAGGATCTTCTCCACGATGCCGCCTTCCTGCGGGCTGAGCTGGATGGTCGTCATCGGCTGCACGCGGCCGCTGATGCGGATGTAGTCGTTGAACTCACCCTTGACGGCCGTTGAGATGGTCACGGTATCCTTATCCACGCGCAGGGTCTTGTTGTTCGGTCTTACAATCAGGTAAATCACAAACACTGCCAGCAGCGCTCCCAGCCAATAAGGCAGGGCCTTCTGCGTGAACGCCACGCGCCAACCGGTTTTCTTCTCAATGATCTTATCCATATTATTGATTAACGTATTCAACTCCATTGTAATATTTTACTACCGCCTGTTTGATGAGATATTTGAACAGAGAGTTCATCTCGTCGGCCTGAGCCTTCAGGTAGTTATTGTTCGCGGTCTGGAACTCCAGCGCCGAGATGAGCCCCTGCTCCAGCTTCTTGAGGTTCAGCGTATAAGCCTCGGCCTGCACCTCGGCCTTGTGCTGCGCCTGCTCGTAAGCGAGCGCAGAACCGTCACGGTCCTGGATGGCGCGGCGCACCTCACTCTCCACGTCGCGACGCTTCTGGTCCAGCTCGGCCGTCGCCCGGTTCAGGGCGTTGCGCTTGCGCGAAATGGCGGACTGACGGCTCATGCGATTCCAGATGGGGATGGAAACCGACAGCTCGACGTACTCGCCGCCATTGTTGCGGAACTGCTCCCCGAAGGAAGCGGTCGCCGCCCCCTGATAGGAATAGTAGCTGGTGTTCCAGCCGGCATAGAGGCCCAGGGAGGGCAGCAGCTGCCACTTGGCGGTGCTGAGCTCGCGCTTCGCGTTCTGCGCCTGCCAGGAGGCGATCTGGACACCCGGATTATGCTCCAGCGCGAAGTCAACGACTTCGTCGGGATTCCGGGTCAAGCCCGGAATGACGGAAGAGGTGCCAGGGATGACAGGAGAACCGTCATGCCCGACCTGATCGGGCATCTCCGTCACGATCGTCAGCTCCTCGTCCAGCGGCCAGAACATCAGGTCCGCGAGGGTCATCTTCTGGTTGTTGTACTGGTTGCGGGTGTTCGTCAGTTCGTACTGACGGTCGATCAGGTCGGCCTCCATCTGGATCACGTCGGCGTGGCCCTTCTGGCCCAGTTCCTCCTGGCGCTTCGCCTTCCTGAGGGCCTGCTCGGCCACGGCCACCTGCTCCTCGAACACATCGCACAGGCGCTTGTAATAGACCACATTGTAGTAAGCCTCCATCACCGCGAGGCAGATGTCGGCCTCCACCTGCTTCTCCTGCGAGCCGGCGATGAGCAGGCCGGTCCGGGAGATCTTGTAGTTGTTCACGGCCTTGAAGCCGTTGAAGAGGTCGATCCCGGCGCTGACGCCGTAGCTGTTGTGGAACGACGTCGTATTAAAATAGGTATTGGTCTGCGGGTCGATGCTGCGGCCGAAGTTGTAATAGGCGTTGGTGCTCGCATTGATCTGCGGGGTGAACAGCAAGAGGGCCGCCTCGCGCCGCGCGATCTGCGCGTCGCCCATAGCGGCCTGCTGGATCCGCATCTTGGTGGAATTGGAGATCGCGTACTCCATGCAGTCATGCACGTTCAGCGGTTCCCGACCCTGGGCGCTTACCGTCGCGGCGAGCGCCAGGGCCATCAAGAACCAATTGCTAATAGATTTAGTCAGCATAGAATATTGTTTAATCGCCTTCCCCCGCAACACCCACCGTGCCAAAGTATTTAAAACACTGAATATCAACAACTAAAGCAAGAGGCACGCAACAAAAAAAAGTGTAAAGGTCTTTACAACACTTTACACTTTCGGCTTTACACTTTTACACTTTAAGGCAGAGAACTTATTTCTTTTGGTGGTGCCCTTTCATCGAAAACATATAGACCAGATGGTTTCTTGCAAAACCACAATACCCAGTGTAAAAAACTATCGGAAGCGGAGCTCGAAGATGGTCCGCTCGGCGTCGCTGCGCGTCAGTTCGATGGTGCCGTTGTGGTTGCGCATGATCTGGCGCGAAATGCTCAGGCCGATGCCGGAGCCCTCCTTCTTGGTCGTATAGAAAGGAATGAAGATCTGCTCCTGGGCGGAGGCGGGGATGGGATCGCCGTCGTTGGCCACCAGGACGATGACTTCGTCGTCCTGCCCCATCCGGGCTCCGATCACGATGTGCTTCGCGCCCGCCTGCAGAGCGTTCTTGATCAGGTTGATGAGGATCTGGGAGATCTGTCCCTCGTCGGCGTAGATCATCAGGTCGTCCGCCTCCGGCCGGTACTTGCAGACGGCGCCGCAGGAGGCGGCGAATTCGCTGTTCAGTGCGATCACACTGTCCATCAATTCTTTCAGATCCAGCGCCTTGCGGACCGGCTTGGCCACGCCGGAGAGCTGCCGGTAGGTCTGCACGAAGCCGATCAGGTTGTTCGACGAGTCGGAGATCGTCTCCAGGCCCGCCTTGATGTCCAGCTCGCTGTGGCCGTGCTCGTCCATCGACTTGGCCATCGCGTCGGAGAGGGACGCGATGGGCGAGACCGTGTTCATGATCTCGTGCGTAAGCACGCGGATCAGCTTGGTCCAGGAGTCCTGCTCGTGCTGCTGGCGCTGCATCTCGAAGATAGTCCGGATGCGGTTCAGCGTCCGGTTGAACTTGTTACTCTCCTTGAAGCGGAAGTTCAGCTCGCCGTCCTCCAGCGCGTCCATCATGTACGCCACCTTCTTGATATCCTTCCTCCTCGTGCACATTGCCGCTAGCAGCCAGACAATCAACGCGACCACCACGGCAACGATTATAATCACAAGCGTGGATGGAACAGGTGTACTGCCAGCAACCAGTGCCGCCCGCGGCATCATGAGCGGGAGGGGCCCACCGGAGGTGGGAAGGACGAGCAACCAAAGGTTGCGAAGGGTTGTCGGCAGCAGCACCTGTTCCATCTAGCAATTATATTTTTTCAGTTTGGCATACAGTGTCGGGCGGCTGACGCCCAGCATCTTGGCGGCGGCGGAGATGTTGCCCGCCGCCCGCTCCATCGCTTCGCGGACCAGCCGCTCCTCCTCGGCCTCGTTAACCGCGCGGATGGTCCTGGCGGCCGGCTCCAGCTGGATGTCCTTCGCCGTCAGAGAGGTGCCCTCCGAGAGGATCACAGCCTTCTCGACGACGTTCTGCAGCTCGCGGATATTGCCGTTCCAGGGCTGCGCCTTCAGAATCTCGGCCGCGTCCGGCGCGACGCCGCTCAGCGGACGGTGGTATTTCGCGGCGTAGCGCTCCAGGAACAGCTGCGAGAGCGGTACGATATCTTCCTTGCGCTCCCGCAGGGGCGGCAGCGCGATGTGGACGGTATTGATGCGGTAGTACAGATCCTCGCGGAAACGGCCCTCGCGCACGAGCGCCTCCAGGTCCATGTTGGTTGCGCAGACCAGGCGGATGTCCACCGGCATGGCCTGCGTGCCGCCTACGCGCACGACGCTGCGGCTCTGGATCACGCGCAGGAGCTTGGCCTGCAGGTGCAAGGGGATGTTGCCGATCTCGTCGAGGAAGAGCGTGCTGCCGTTGGCCTGTTCGAATTTCCCGACATGGTCGGTGTGCGCGTCCGTGAAGGCGCCCTTCACGTGGCCGAAGAGCTCGCTCTCGAAGAGCGTCTCCGTGATGGCGCCGGCGTCCACCGCCACCATCGGCTTGCCGCTGCGCAGGCTCCTGGCGTGGATCTCGCGCGCCAGCACGTCCTTGCCGGTGCCGTTCTCGCCCGTGATCAGGACCGTGGCATCCGTGGGCGCGATCTTGTCGAGGGTCTTGCGGATGGCCGCCATCGCGGCGGAGGAGCCCCAGAACATGGGATCCCCGGGGTTGACGGAAGCCGTCGCGGCCGGCTCCGACCGGCCATCTCTTCCCATCGCCCTGCGGGCCTTGTCCCGGGCTGCGGTCAGAACCTCGACGAGCTTGTCGTTGTCCCAAGGCTTGACGAGGAAGTCGAACGCGCCGCGCTTCATCCCCTCGACGGCCAGCTGGATGTCGGCGTAGGCCGTGAAGAGCACGACCTCCACCTCGGGAACCATCTTCTTGATCTCCCCGGCCCAGTAGAGGCCTTCGTTGCCGGTGTTGATGCTCGTGTTGAAATTCATGTCCAGCAGCACCACGTCGGGGCGGAACTGCTCCAGGGTGCTGACGAGCGTTGCCGGCGAGGGAAGGGTCTTCACCTCGGCGAAGTGCAGCGGCAGCAGGATTTCCAGCGCCCGGCGGATGCCGGCGTTGTCATCGACGATCAGGATTTTACCACGCTTGGATGCCATCTTTGTGTAAAGAAACTTTACAAAGATAGTATTTTTTAACAGATGCCAATAGCTACACCAGCACGCTGACGCCGATGGCGATCAGCACGACGCCGCCCACGATCTCGGCCCAGCGGCCGAAGCGCTCGCCGATGGCACGGCCGCCGCGCAGGCCGACGACCACGGACAGGGCCGTAATGACGAACACGGCAACCAGCAGCGGCAGGAAACCCGGCCAGTCGGCGCCGTCCATCGACTGCGCCACACCTACGGCCAGCGCGTCAATGCTCGTCGCCAGGCCGCCAAGGATGATGTTGCGCCAGCTGCTGAGGTCGCGCACCTCCGCCTCCCCCTTGATGCCCTCGATGAGCATCGAGCCGCCGACGTAGAGCAGCAGCAGAAAGGCAATGACATGGGAGATCTTCTCGACCATCCCCACGAAGAGATAGCCGAAAGCCCAGCCGGCGAGCAGCAGGCCCGCCTGAATGACGGCGAAGGCCAGGGCAACGCCCAGAATCTCGCGCCAGCGCACGCTGCGCAGGGTCACGCCCGAACAGAGCGAGACAGCGAGGCAGTCGGCGCAGAGGGACGCTGCCAGCAGGATGGATTCCCAAATTCCCATTTTTCTAGAGATTCGCCGGTCGGAGCCGGCGAATGACGAGCTTTTGCGGGCACAAAGTTACAACTATTATTCAATAGTAGTACTCGGAGCGAAGCGACAGAGGGGGCTGCGGGGGAACCCTCCCCCGCTATATAACTGCAAAAATAACGGGCAGGCCGGTTGCAAATTGCTGAATTTTGCTTATTTTTGCAGGCTGACTTCTCCGTAACGTCAGCTATCCCGTAAGTTTAACCCCCCTTCCGACGATTGTGCCGGGACCAACCAGGAAGGAAGCATGATCAAGATTTTCTACAGACGAGGCTCTGACATCGTCATCAGCCAGTCCGAAACGGAGTTTGCTGCTATCGGCAAAGAAAATGTCCTCTGGATAGACCTCCTGCAGCCTACAGGAGAGCAGAAGAGGGCCGTCGAGGCGTTCCTCGGCACGGAGATTCAGAGCCGTGCTGAAGCGGAGGAGATTGAAAGCTCCTCCCGGTTCTACGAAGAAGGCAATACCATTTTCGCCAACACCAACTTCCTCTCCCCTTCTGGAGACGGTATGTTGATGGACCCCGTGTCCTTTATCCTTTCCGGTTCCATCCTCACGACGGTGCGCGAGATTCCCCTGCGCTCCCTGGACACCCTGCAGCTCAAAGTGCAGGCCCTGCCGGAGCAGTTCCCGGACGGATTCACCACCTTCGTGGAGATCATGGACAAGCGCGTCGATCTGGACGCCGACATCGTGGAGGTCATCTCCAAGGAGGTGTCGCAGTTCAGCAAGCGCATCAACCAGAACGAAGACATCAACGAGGAGTTCCTCCTCGACATCAATCAGTTGCAGGAGAGCGCGATGACCGTCCGCGAGAACGTCGTAGATAAGCAGCGCCTGATCTCCAACATCCTCAAGAGCAAGCGCTGCCCCAAGGATCCGGAGCTGCGCGAGGATCTGGCCATCATCCTGCAGGATATCGCCTCCCTGATCAACCACACGAACTTCAACTTCGAGCGTCTGGAGTACCTGCAGGACACCGTCCTGGGTATCATCAACCTCGACCAGAACAACATCATGAAGATCTTCACCTTCGTGTCCGTGCTGCTGATGCCGGCCACGCTGGTGGCGAGCTTCTACGGCATGAACGTCACCCTCCCCTTCGCCGAAAAGTGGTGGGCCTGGCTGGCGATCTTTGTCCTGATGGCCTGCCTGGCCGTCGCCATCTGGATCATCTTTAAGCGCAAAAAGATGCTGTAGGGCTTGCTCTACAACATCTTATTTCATATCTTCGCGGTCCCAAAACCAACAAGATATGAAAAAGACCGTTTTATTTCTTCTTCTGACCCTTTGCACCTTGACCCTTTCCGCGCAGGAAAGCCGGATGTTCCGCAAGGGTTATCGCGGCAGCATCGAAATCGGCAACTATACCATCATCGGCAAAGACCAGTACGGCGGAGTCGTCCAGGTGACGACCTCCCAGGGCTACAGCTTCGGCAACGGTGCCTACGTAGGACTCGGCTTCGGTGCGGGCCCCGGTCTGGACGGAAGTGTATACATTCCCCTTTTCATGGACGCCAAGTACAACTTCATCGATGGCAAAGTCAGCCCGTTTGCGTCCGTCCGCACCGGCATCCGCTTCAGCCCTGAAACCAGTAACTACATCAGCTGGGGCTTCTCCCTCGGCGGCGGCGTGGATTTCGGTCGCTTCAGCGTCAAGCTCGCGTATGAATATAACGCAGCGAAGGCCTCGATCTACAGCCAGGGCCGCTATGAAGAGATCTACAGCAAGCCCAGCCTGCTGTTCTGCAGCTTCGCCTTCAACTTCTAGTTTATCCGTATAAAGTTATTCGGGGTGCAAATCAAGCCGATTTGCACCCCGTAACTTTTTTTACAGCAGCGGTTTCAGTGTGAAGGTAAACACCCGCGGCTCTGCCTTCAGACGGTACTCCGCCCGCGGCAGCGCGCCCCAGGCGTTCTCGCAGCCGAGGCCCATCTGGGCGAGGTCCACGTTGACGTGGGTCAGCCCATCCTCCCGGAGTTCCAGCGAGTGGCGCTGATCACCACCCTTGCTACGGCTGCCACCGGTGACGGACAGGTCAATGTCGCGGCGGCCGAACGGCAGGGCAGAGGCAGAGAAGGGCACCGGCGCGGCGATTTCGAAGCCGCAACCGGCGGCGTCCGTCAGGCGCATCCAGCGCATCCCCACGTGGGTGCCGGACTCCTGCGGACGGGCATAGCCGAAGTGATATTGGTCGGCCACAGCCTGCTTCCAAATGCCCATCTGCGAAGCGCCCTGGCGATCGATGTAATTCTCGAACGGTCCTTCGCCGTAAAATTCTAACGTGTTGAACGCCCCCGGCATCGCGAACTCCACGCCGAAGCGGAAGAGCTCTGGCGCGTCTTCGCGCACCTCGGACATCTGCTCCGTGACGGTGATGCTGCCGTCCGAGCCCAGCGCATACTGCATCGACACGGTGGCGAGGCCGTCAGCGAGCTCGTAGGTCACTTCCACGTAATTCTCGCTGCGCTCGAGCTGGCTGACCCTGAACTCCGGATAGAGCCAGACGCCCATCCGCCGCTGCAGCCAGGCGCCGAGGTCGTTCTCCGTGACGGCGCGGCCAAAGCAGGGCATCAGCGGTGCGGCGAGCAACTCCTTGCCTTCCAGTTTGTAGGAGCAAAGCGCACCCGTGGCCGGGTCGAAATCAGCCTCCCAGCGGCGACCGCGCAGATCGGCGGTCGTCAGACGGTACGGCGCTTCCCGCAGCAGGAGCTGGTCGTAGGCGACCACCGTACCGGCGGGCAGGATGCCGTCGCTGCAGCGCAGGATGTAACGGACATTGAGATAGAGCTCGCCGGGGATGTCGGCGAGATCGGCAGCGCGAAAGCCCAGGTCCGCGGTGACGGTCTGCTGCGGCGCGGCCTTCGGCGCGTCGGCCTGGCCTGCGAGGACAGGCTTTCCGTCGGCGATGACCTCCCAGCGCAGCATGTAGCGGCTCAGGTCGATGAAGAAATTCTCGTTATACACGCTCACGCGGCCGTTCAGGGCCTGTTCCGGCGTGGCGGAGGTCAGGATGGAGCGGTAGCCGTGCTGCACCTCGTAGGCATGCGGATGCAGGCTGCGGTCGGCGGCGATGATGCCGTTGCAGTTGAAGGAGTTATCCGATGGATCATAGTCGTTGAAGTCGCCGCCGAAGGCGTAAATATAGCCCGTGCGCGACTTCTCGGACGGCCAGCGGACGGCCTGGTCCACGAAGTCCCAGATGCAGCCGCCCTGCAGCTGCGGATACTTCCGGAAAAGGTCAAGGTAGTCCTCGAAGCCGCCCATGGAGTTGCCCATCGCGTGGGCGTACTCGCACATGATGACCGGGCGGGTAATCTCCGGATTCTCAGCATATTTGACCAGGTCGGCATAGGTCATGTACATGTAGCAGATAATGTCCGTGTTGTACTCCTCGCCGGCGCGCTCGTACTGGATGGGGCGGCTCTTGTCCCAGGCCTTCAGCCAATCGTAGGCGGCGTAAAAATTCTGGCCGTTGCCGGCCTCGTTGCCCAGGCTCCAGATAATCACGGACGGGTGGTTGACGTCGCGCTGCGCCATGCGCTGCACGCGCTCCAGGTGGGACTGCTTGTAGATGGGATTATTGCCCAGGGTCTGCGGGCCGTAGCCCATGCCGTGCGACTCGATGTCGGCCTCGCCGATGACGTAGAGGCCATAGCGGTCGCAGAGATCCAGCCAGCGCGGGTCGTTGGGATAGTGGCTCGTGCGGACGGTGTTGATGTTCAGCTCCTTCATGATGCGGATGTCCTCCAGCATCTCGTCCACCGTGACCACGTAACCGCCCGTGGCAGACATCTCGTGGCGGTCTGCGCCCTTGATCAGGACGGGTTGCCCGTTGACGAGCAGCTGCCGGCCGCGGATCTCTACCGTGCGGAAGCCGAAGTCCAGCTCGGCCGTCTCGGTCGCACCCTTCTTGTCCGTGCAGACGGCGCGCAGGTGGTAGAGCGACGGGGTCTCCGCGCTCCATAGCGCCGCGCCCTCCACGCGGCCGGCTGCCGGGACCTCGCGCTCGGGGTAGCCCGGGCCGGAGAGGTAGAATTTTACGCCCTTGGCGGCCTTGGTCAGGCTCGCATCAAAGCGGAAGCTGCCGTCCATTTCTGCGCTCACGTGGAGCTCGTCGATACGGGCCTTGGGGCGGGCGGTCAGGAAGACCTCACGGGCGATGCCGGCATAGCGCCAGAAGTCCTGACACTCCAGGTAGGTGCCGTCGCACCAGCGGAAGATCTCCAGCGCGATGAGCGCGCTCTGGCCGGGCTTGACGTATTTCGTGATATCGAAACAGGCCTCCAGCTTGCTGTCCTCGCTGTAGCCGACTTCCTTGCCGTTCACCCACACGCGTACGTTGGAGGTGGCGCTGCCGATGGCGAGGAAGACATCCTGCCCGGCCCAGTCGGCCGGAATGTCGAAGCTGCGGCGGTACTGACCGACGTAGTTATGCTCCGTCGGCACGAAGGGCGGATTATTCTGGTAATGGCCGTCCCAGGCGTAGGGGATGTTGACGTAGAGCGGGTCGCCGTAGCCGTTCAGCTCCCACATGCCGGGCACAGGCATGACGCCCCAGGCAGAGTCATCCACGCCAGGCTTGTAGAAGTCCAGCGAGCGAGCGTCGGGGCTCTCGTACCACTGGAACTTCCAGATGCCCTCGAGGCTCAGGCGGGGGCTGTCGGTGGCGAAGCTGGTGTGCATCGGAGTGCGGTTCCGCTGGTTCACGGCGGGATTCTGCCAGTCTTCGACGGCAAGGGCGCCCGGCACGAACGCAGCCAGGGCGAGCAGGGAAAGGAGGAATTGTTTCATGGAGCGTTAGTTTTAGCACCCCAAGTTACGAAAAAAAGAAACGGGGTGCAAATCGGCTTGATTTGCACCCCGAAAAGTATTTCGCGACGGTTTAGCGGGCTTTGCCGTTGGAGCCGAGGACGTTGATGATCTTGTGGACGTACATCTTCTTCATCTCCTCGCGGGCCGGCTTGAGGTACTGGCGGGGATCGAAGTGGCTCGGGTTCTCAGCGAGGTGCTTGCGGATGGCACCGGTCATCGCCAGACGGGAGTCGGAGTCGATGTTGATCTTGCAGACAGCGCTCTTGGCAGCCTTGCGGAGCTGCTCCTCAGGGATACCGATGGCGTTCGGGAGCTTGCCACCGAACTCGTTGCACATATCGACATACTCCTGCGGAACGGAGGAGGAGCCGTGGAGCACGATCGGGAAGCCCGGGAGCTTCTTCTCGACAGCCTTCAGCACGTCGAAAGCGAGGGGCGGCGGGACCAGCTTGCCGGTCTTCGGGTCGCGGGTGCACTGCTCCGGCGTGAACTTGTAAGCGCCGTGGGAGGTACCGATGGAGATGGCGAGGGAGTCGCACTTGGTCTTCTTGACGAAGTCGATCACTTCCTCAGGCTTGGTATAGTGGGAGACGGCGGAGGACACCTCGTCCTCGACACCGGCGAGCACGCCGAGCTCAGCCTCGACGGTGACGTCATACTTGTGCGCGTAGTTGACAACCTTGCGGGTCAGCTTCACGTTCTCCTCGTACGGGAGGGAGGAAGCGTCGATCATCACGGAAGAGAAACCGAAGTCCACGCAGCTCTTGCAGAGCTCGTAGCTGTCGCCGTGATCCAGGTGAAGAACGATCTGGGGCTTCTTCCAGCCCAGCTCTTTAGCATACTCGACAGCGCCCTGAGCCATATAGCGGAGGAGCGTCTGGTTGGCATAGTTGCGAGCGCCCTTGGACACCTGCAGGATCACCGGAGACTTGGTCTCGGCGGAAGCCTGGATGATGGCCTGGAGCTGCTCCATATTGTTGAAGTTGAAAGCGGGGATGGCATAGCCACCCTTGACGGCCTTCGCGAACATCTCGCGGGTGTTCACAAGACCCAGTTCTTTGAATGAAACTTTCATAAAATACTATGATTTGAGACTTAGATTCAGTAAATCATGCAAAAATAGTTATTTTTGCGGAAAAGTCCGCAAAATGTCAGGCAAAGTCATCATATTTTCTGCACCTTCCGGCGCCGGCAAAAGCACAGTAGTGAATCATTTGCTGGGGCTGCACCCCGAATTTGAATTCTCCATTTCCGCCACCTCCCGCGCCCCCCGGGGACAGGAGCGCGACGGCGTGGAGTATTATTTCCTCAGCGCCGAGCGCTTCCGCGAACTGATCCGGGAAGACGCCTTCGTCGAGTACGAGGAAGTCTATCACGACCGCTTCTACGGCACGCTCAAGAGCGAAGTGGAACGCATCTGGGCCCAGGGGCACGTCATCGTCTTCGACGTGGACGTGAAGGGAGGCGTGAGCCTGAAGAAATATTTCGGCGACGCCGCCCTGTCGGTGCTCATCACCCCGCCCAACCTGGAGGTGCTCGAGCAGCGTCTGCGCGGGCGCGGCACCGACGCCGAGGAGGCCATCCGCGAGCGGCTGGCCAAGGCCGGCTGGGAGCTCGACTTCGCCGCCGGCAAATTCGACCGCGAGCTGGTCAACGACAAACTGGAGGACACCTTCGCCGAGGCGGAGGCCCTCGTAAACGACTTCCTATGCGGATAGCCGTCTATTCCGGCTCCTTCGACCCGCTTCACATCGGCCACCAGGCCATCATGGAGCGGCTCACCTGTACGCGTGAATTCGACTGGGTTTACCTGGTCATCTCCCCGCAGAACCCGCTCAAGGACCCGTCCAAGGCCCTTTCCGCGGAGCGGCGCTACCGGGAGGCCATCGAGGCCGTCCGGCGCCATCCCGAACTGCACGTATGGGTGGACAACATCGAGCTGGAAATGCCCGCACCCACCTACACGATCCGCACGCTGGACGCGCTGAAGAAGCGCGAGCCGGAGAATGATTTCACGCTCGTGATCGGGGCGGACAACCTGCAGAACATCCACAAATGGCGCGACGCGCCGCGCATCCTCGGGGAGTACGGTGTCGTCGTCTATCCCCGCAAGGGCTTCGACATGGAGACGCTTCGCGCAATGCTTCTGGAGGAATGCCGCCACTTCCCCGTCCCCTACGTGCTTGACGCCTCGCAGGGCGCGGCACCCGGTCAGGTCAGTCTCGAGGACCTGGACCGCCTCTACAAAATCCGTCTGATCGACGCCCCCATCGTGGACATCTCCTCTACGCAGATCCGCATGATGCAGGAGCAGGGGCTCGACGTCTCCGAATACCTGATGTAAAAGGAAATTCGCCGGACGGAGCCGGCGAATTACGTTTGCTATTGCGAGTGACGATTGTTGTTGCGAATTATTCCTTCGGGAAGGTCGCGACCTCGGCGGCCGTGAGACCGACGGAGGAGAAACCGCCGTCGTGGTAGAGGTTCTGCATCGTGACCTTGCGGGTGTAGTCCGAGAACAGGGTAACGATGTAGTCGGCGCAGTCGTCGGCCGTGGCGTTGCCCAGCGGCGACATCCGCTCCGCGTACTTCAGCATGTCCTCCATGCCTGCGATCCCCTGCCCCGCCGTCGTGGCGGTCGGCGACTGGGACACGGTATTGATGCGCACGTGGCGCGCCGGGCCGTAAATCGCGCCGAAGCTGCGGGCGATCGACTGGAGGAGCGCCTTGGCGTCCGCCATATCGTTGTAGCCCACGAAGCTGCGCTCGGCGGCGATGTAGGTCAGCGCCACCACGGAGCCCCATTCCTTGAGAGCGTCCTTGGTGTAAAGCGTGTGCAGGAGCTTGTGGAAGGACAGCGCCGAGATGTCCAGGGTCTTGCCCAGGAAATTGTAGTCCAGCGCCTCGTAGGGACGGCCCTTGCGCACGTTCGGCGACATGCCGATGGAGTGCAGCACGAAGTCGAAGGGACCGCCGAAGTGCTCCATCGCGCCGTCCACCAGCGCACCGAGATCCTCGATCGAGGTGGCGTCGGCGGCGATCAGCTTGCAGCCGTGCTTCTCCGCGAAGTCATTGAGGGTCCCCATGCGGAGCGAGAGCTCCGTGTTGGTCAGGACGATTTCCGCGCCCTCAGCGATGGCCCGCTCGGCCACCTTCCAGGCGATCGATTTGTCATTGAGGGCACCGGTGATGATGCCTTTCTTTCCTTTCAAAAGTTCCATAATTAATCCTGTACTTGAGCGTCCATCAGATAGAAAGTAAGCTGGCCCTTGCAGGCGAGTTTGCCGCGCACAGAAGACTGGGCGTCAATGATGTAGAGCGGTCCGCGGGTCGCGTTCAGCTTGGCGCTGACCTCGATGGTGTCGCCGGGGCGCACCATGCTCTTGAAGCGGACATTGTCCAGGCCGGCGTAGAAAGGGGTCTTTCCCTTCAACTCCTCGCCCAGGATGAGGGTGCAGCACTGCGCCATGATCTCACAGATCACGACGCCCGGCACCACCGGGAAACCCGGGAAATGGCCCTTCAGGAACCACTCCTCGCCGGTTACGTGGTAGGTGGCGCGGATGCTGCCGTCTTCGTTCTTTTCCGTCCAGTCCACCAGGAGCATCGGCTCGCGGTGCGGCAGGAACTGCTTGATTTCTTCTCTATTCATGGTAGGGGTCTTAGTTGTTTCAAATTTTGCGGAGGGCGACGCTGGCGTCGTGGCCGCCGAAGCCCAGGGAATTGGAGACAGCCACGGTGACCGGACGTTCCTTCGCCTCCAGCGGGGTGTAGTCCAGGTCGAGCTCCGGGTCGGGATGGATGAGCCCGATGGTAGGCGGGATGACACCGTCGCGCAGGGCCAGGGCGGAGGCCAGCAACTCGACGGCGCCCGCGGCGCCGATCATGTGGCCGGTCATCGACTTGGTGCTGCTCACAGAGGCGCGGTGCGCATCGGCCTCGCCGAGGGCGAGCTTGATGGCGGCCGTCTCAGCGGAGTCATTCAGATGCGTGCCCGTGCCATGGGCATTGATATAGAGGTCCTCGCCCGCGCGGTAGCCTGACTGGGCCAGCGCGTCGCGGATCGCCCAGGAGGCCGGCAGGCCGTCGGGGCGCGGTGCCGTGGCGTGGTGCGCGTCGCAGTAGTTGGCGTAGCCCGTCACCTCGGCGATGATGTTCGCACCGCGCTCGCGGGCGTGATTGTATTCTTCAAGGATGAGCATACACGCGCCCTCGGCCATCACGAAGCCGCCGCGATCCTCGCTGAAAGGCAGCGAAGCGCGCATCGGATCGTCGGCCTGGGTCAGGGCGTGGGCACTGACGAAGCCGCCGAAGGCCAGCGGGGTGAGCACGGCCTCGGTACCGCCCGCGATGATCGCGTCGGCAAAGCCGAACTTGACCGCGCGGAACGCCTCGCCCACGGACTGCGTGCTCGACGCACACGCGGCAGCCGTGGTCAGGTTCGCACCCTGCGCGCCGTAGCGGATGGCGATGTTGCCAGCAGCGATGTTGCCGATCATCTTGGGGATGAACAGCGGGGAGATCCGGTCCTCACCCTCCTCGAGCATCACTTTGGTCTGCTCGACGAAGGTCGTCATACCGCCGATGCCGGTGCCCACATAGACACCCAGGCGCTCCGGGGCGATGTTGGTGCCGGCCACGAGGCCGCTTTCCTGCATCGCCTGCTCCGCCGCAGCCTGTGCAAACAGGCAGAAGCGGTCGTTGCGCTTGGTTTCCTTCACGCTGATGCCGTAGGAGACGGGGTCGAAATCGCGCACCACGCCGGCCACCTTCACGGGCAGCTTCCACGGTTCGTCAGGATACTTGCTGATGCCGCAGCGGCCCGCCTTGAGGGCGGACCAGAAAGCTGCGGTATCGTTGCCGACCGGCGAGATGACGCCGGTGCCGGTAATCACTACTCTTCTTTCTTCCATTATTTATACATAAAGCGGCGGATACTTCCCTTCGGGGTCTTGACGAACGGCTCGAAGTGGAGCTCATAGTCGTTGACCGCGGAATAACCGGGGAGCTTGTTGTTCAGGGCCACCAGGTTCTGGCGCATGATGGCATCGAGGCCGTCGGCGCCGAGGCCGGCTTTGTCCAGGTCGTCCATCTTCGGGACGATCAGGGCCACGATGCGGTGCTCGCGCTGCAGCACGATGGACTCCGCCACATAAGGTAATTCATTGAGGATCACTTCGATCTCCTCGGGATAGACGTTCTGGCCGTTCTCTGCCAGGATCATATTCTTGCAACGGCCCAGCAGGAAGACGTTGTTGTTCTTGTCCACCGTGCCGATATCGCCGGTACGGAACCAACCGTCCTGCAGCACCGCGGCCGTAGCCTCGGGGTTCTTGTAGTAACCCTTGAAGACGACATCGCCCTTGATGGAGAGCTCGCCGGCGATGTGCTCCGGGTCCGGGGAGTCGATGCGGATCTCCATGATCTCCGGGAGATACTCACCGCAGGACTTGGGCACGTACTTGCCCACCTTGCCGTAGGAAACGATCGGAGCCAGCTCGGTGAGGCCATAGCCCGTCACGAAAGGCACCTTGAGTTTATAGACCAGCAGAGCCTCCACCTCCGAAGGGATGGCGGAGCCGCCGGTAGCAAAGATCTCGATATTGCCGCCCATGGCCGCCATCAGCTTGTCGCGCAGCATCTGGCAGTAGTCGGCATTGTTCTGGTAGTCAGCCAGTTTCGCCTTACCCTCCGGGCTATTGATCTCGGCACCGAGCACGTACTCGGCGAATTTCACGAAGATGAGAGGCACGCCGTAGAAGATGCGCGGGCGCACCTCCACCAGGGCCTCCTGGACGTTCCGCGGGATCGGCGGCAGGCCGAGCACGGTCACGTGCATACCCATCGTCATCGGAATGACGACGTCGCAGGTCAGGCCGAAGCTGTGGGCGTGCGGCAGCAGGCTCAGGTAATTCTCCCACTTGTGGAACGGGAAGCCCGGGCCGATGCCCTGCACGTTGGCGGTGTAGTTGCGGTAGGTCAGCATCACACCCTTCGGGTTGCCGGTGGAACCGGACGTATAAAGGATAGCGCAGACCTCGTCGAGGTCAGGATGCACCACCTGGAAATCGGCAGGCTGCATGCCGGCAGGATACTTCTGCGCGAGCAGTTGCGCCCCGGCGGCATAGAGTTCGCCGACACCGTCCCGGCTCGCAAGCACCTCGCCCGTAGCGGAGTCGATGGCGCAGAGCAAGGTCGGCATCTGCTCGAAATCCATCGCGTCGAAGGTGCGCTTCTCCGTGTAGAGGATCTTGCTGTCGGAGTGATTCACCAGGCGGAGCGTATCGGCCGGCGTGAAGGCATTATAAAGATGGACGGCCACGTAACCCTTGCTGACCGCCGCCATGAAGACGGACGCGCCGAGGGCGCAGCTCTTGGTATTGATAGCGATTTTGTCACCAGGCTGAAGGCCGGCCTTTTTCCAGATCAGGTCCAGGGTGTCGATCCGCTCCGCAAGTTCGCGGTAGCTGATCGTGGATTTGTGGAAGTCGCTCAGCGCGGGACGGTCCCAGCTGTCGCGGACAGCGCCTTCGAAGAGGCTGACGAAATTGTCGATTTTGATCATGTTCGTAAATTGTTTTTCAAAAACCGGCGGCGAAGTTACCCCAAAAAACTTCTTCCGGCACATCGACCGCGGTTTATGTGGTCAAATCCGGCACGGTATTTGGCCAAAATCCGCCTGCGGGGGCGAATTCCGGATGCAAAAATACGCCAACGCGCGCGAACGCGCAAAAAATGGAAAGCGGCGGACAAAAAAAGTGACGAAATGATTGTTTTGCGGGAAAAACCCCCTATCTTTGGGACGAAATACAGGACAAACGCGTTTCGTCCCTGCGGACGATTTCGCGGTAAAAATACGATTGGCCTATGAATACAAGACTGCGCGTTGGCAAGAGCTACCTTTCGCAACTGCTTTATATTCTGCTGATTCCTGCATTTTTCGTCGGTTTCAGCTTCCTTTATGATCCTTTCGGCATGAAGGAATACTATCAGGCGGGCGGTATGGGCTTCGGATTCCACTTCGTTATGCTCGCCACCATCCTGATGGCCGTCCTGGCGCTCACGCGACTGGTGTTCAGCGCCCTCTACAAGCACATCCCCTTCCTGTGGTGGCACTACACCATCTGGTGCTTCGGCGAAGTGTTCGTTTACTGCTTCTTCATGGCGCTCTACACGGCGCTCTTCAAAGGCAGCGGCTACAACTATTTCGCCGTCCTCTCCCTCTGCTACAAGTTCGCCTACCTTATATTAATCTATCCGTACCTGTTCCTGATCCTCATCCAGATCATCCTCAACAAGGACACGGACCTGAACGCCGAACCGGCCGAGACCCTCGTGAAATTCTACGACGAGCACAAGCGCCTCAAGCTCACCATCGACCCCACGGCGATCATCGCCATCCAGGCGGACGCGAACTACGTGATCATTCGCTATATGGACGCGGACCGCGTCAAGGAATTCATGCTCCGCACCTCGATGAAGAATGTAGAGAACACCATCGCGCACCACGGGCTCGTACGCTGCCACCGCTCCTACTTCGTCAACCCCAAGTTCGTCAAGCTCTTGAGCAAGAACAAAGAGGGTATGATCACGGCCGAGCTCCTGCACCCCGAGGTGCCGTCCATCCCGGTCAGCAAACAATTCTACAAGCAACTTTCAGAACTTCTGTAAAACATGAAGAACAACCACATAGTCATCATGGCCGGCGGCGTCGGCAGCCGGCTCTACCCCGTCAGTACCCCCGAGCATCCCAAGCAGTTCCTCGACCTGCTCGGCTGCGGCAAAACCTTGATCCAACTCACCTACGAGCGTTTCCTGCACGTCGATCCCCAGGCCCAGTTCTGGGTGGTCACGTCCGGACGCTATACCCATTTCATCCGCGAGCAGCTGCCCGACATTCCCCAGGAACATATCCTGGCGGAGCCGGAGGCCCGCAACACGGCCCCCTGCATCGCCTACGCCTGCTGGAAGATCCGCCGCAAGGATCCGCAGGCCAACATCGTCGTCACCCCGGCCGACGCCTACGTCCCCGACTGCACGGCATTCGCCGCCACGATGCGCACGGCGCTGGACTTCACGGCCAGCCGCCCCGCCATCGTGTGCGTGGGCATCCAGCCCGCCTCGCCGCACACCGGCTACGGCTACATCCACGCCCCCGGCGCCTCCGACGGCATCGTCAAAGTCGAAGCGTTCAAGGAGAAGCCCGCACTGGAAATCGCCGAGCGCTACCTCGCCGACGGCGGCTACTTCTGGAACGCCGGCATCTTCGTCTGGAACGTCGAGACGATCGAGGCCGAGCTGCGCACCCACGCCCCGCAGATCTGCGGCGTGATGGACGAGCTCGCCCCCGCGCTCTATACATCCGCCGAGGAAGCCGAACTCGCCCGTCTTTTCCCGACTTGCGAGAAGATCTCGATCGACTACGCCGTGATGGAAAAATCGGCCGAAGTATATATGATTCCGGGCCATTGGGCATGGAGCGACCTGGGCAGTTTTGAGGCAATTGAGAAAATTACTGGAAAAAAGTTGAAATAAATTTGGAGAATTGCAAAGAAAGAGATACCTTTGCAATCCCAAAACGGAGGACTCGTTAGCTCAGTTGGTAGAGCACAACACTTTTAATGTTGGGGTCTCGGGTTCGAGCCCCGAACGGGTCACAAGAGTGAACGAGCTTTCGTTTGACAATATTGCTTCCTTAGCTCAGTTGGTAGAGCACCTGACTCTTAATCAGGGTGTCTAGGGTTCGAGCCCCTAAGGGAGCACACAAAAAAGCCTTTCAGCGATGCTGAAAGGCTTTTTTCGTTCTCCCGGTTCCCTATCTCCCTTGACGGCGGTAATGTTCAGCGTATAGGTCGCCCTGCCGAATTGAGGGCGAGAACAAGTTTTTATTCCTGCGCCCCCAGAACCGTCTCGCGGCAAAGCCGAGCGGCCGCTTCATCGGGACGGCAGCACAGCGAATAAAAAGGAACCGTCTCCGCCAACGTCTGATGGGTCCGGTGCAGGCCTTCCGCCTGATGCGGGAACGGCCGAAAAGCCGGCGTAGCCACCATCAGGATGTTGCGGGCCTCCTGCGGAGAGATCCGCGAGATCGTATTCTCCGAAGCCTGCCGGAGCCGGACCACGGCCCCCACAGGCACACCCACCGGCTTGAAGCACGGCGTCTTGCCGCTCCAGGGCGTCCCGTACACCCACGCACTCCCGTCCGGCATGATGCGGATGATGGGATAATCGTCGCTGAGGAGTTCGGTCCCAGGGAAATGCTCCAGCCAGAGGTGGCTGTGGGTAGTCTTCCCAGTCCCGTCGGGCCCCAGGAAGAGGAAGCCCCGTCCCTCATGCATCACCACGGACGATTGGATCTCAAAGGCACTACGGGTGGCCATGGTAAAAGAAAGAAGAATCAGCAAGGAACTGTTCAGCCCGAATGCGTTGTCCGATCCGGAGAGAAGCAGGCGCGCCTGCGAAAAAGAACGATCCACCTCCAGCCACGCGGCAAAAGGACAGCCCGGCAGCGGCCGCAGGCGGAAAAGGTAGCTCTTCGCCAGTTCGAAAATGGCCATCTCAGGCGCCTCCGGGCCGTCGCCCCGGTGAAAGACCGGCGCGCCGGTCTCCTCCGGCAGATTCGCCCCTTGTTCCAATGTAAAAAGGAATTCGTCATCCCGGGCACCCTTTTCGTCATCCCGGGCTTGACCCGGGACCTCAAACGGCCGCAAGTTATCCATCTCGTCCAACAGTGCCGCCTCGGCTCGTACCCGGAAAAAGAACCCTGCCACGGAATATGTCCGCGATACCTTACACATAAACGGTTAAATTAGTTTTAGCTGATTCAGCGAAGGTACGTAAAAAAAAGAAAACACACAACCTTCCCGTCATTTCGTCCCCTCGTCATACCCGCCCCCCTTTCGTCATTCGCCGGCTCCCCTCTCGTCATTCGCCGGCTCCCCTCTCGTCATTCGCCGGTTCCCCTCTCGTCATTCGCCGGTTCCCCTCTCGTCATTCGCCGGTTCCCCTCTCGTCATTCGCCGGCTCCGACCGGCGAATCTAATGACCGGTGGGCTAACCCCCCGGACCCCCTGTGTCGCAAAGCTCCGACCTACCTTCCCCGTCATTCGCCGGCTCCGACCGGCGAATCTCAGACAGGTGTCCACCAAATCGGCTTCTGGTGCAAAAAAACTGGACACCTGTCCCCCAAAACGGCATTATTTGCCAAAAACCAGGGGGAGGTGTCCAGTTTTTCCGCGTAGAATGGCAATTTTTTGCACACCTATCCTTCTCCGCCAGGAGCGGCAGGGCTACGGCAGGAAATATTTACGAATACGCCATGACCACGGAACGAGACATACGCAACCAGATCCGCTATGCGGAGAAGAAAGGGATCGAGAAAGAAGCGCTCGCCATCGTCCGGCGGATGC
Organism: Bacteroidales bacterium; assembly: GCA_016291185.1. The sequence continues at coordinate 24,094 of JAEFAI010000001.1, read as the reverse complement.
TGGCGGACAACGAGCCTATTGAAAAGATTATCAAGTATTCCGGCCTGACGGAGGAACAAATCAAGAATCTATAAATGGAGGCGCTGGCGCCATTCCCGTCACGTTCTCCCGCAAATTGTCGAAAATTGAGATTACGCTCGTGAGCGGGGATTACAGCGAGGATGAGTTGGACCATGCGAGCGTGACGCTGCAGAACGTGCTGCCAGACGTGGCGCTGAACCTGTCCGACGGGAGCATCGGTACAGCCTACGGCGTACCCGTCACGATCACTCCACGCAAGACGGGAAAGGTCAACTACGAAGCCATCCTGCCCCCGCAGCAGAAGCCGCTGGACTTCATCCGCGTCGAGCTCGGCGGCACCGTGGTCCGGGTGGATGCGCAGGTCGAGGAGCTCGACGCAAACACCCGCTATCCCTATGACCTTACGCTTGAGCGAAAGGATGTCCGCAAGAACCCCCTCTGGTACGTCGCCGAGTACAATGTTAACTATGACGGCGCCAACTACAGCTGGGCCACCAGCCCGGATGAGGGGTATTATTTCAGTTGGAAAGACGCGATGAATGCATTCACAACCAAGGGGAACGCGAATGCCGCCTCGCCCAATAGCATCAGCGGCTACTATATCGATTCCGGTGACAAGTTCAGTGGGTGGCACCTGCCCTCACAAGCAGAATGGTGGAGCATTTCTCCCGGGGGAGACCTGACTAACATTTGGACCTTTGACAGTTCCGGGACTGGCACATATAAAGCCTCCAACCAGACTGTCGTATTTGGATATAATCCCGACACACAAGCCGGCATCCCCGAGGCCTCCTATTGGAAGACTATCAGTAGCACGGAACTTCACGCGCTTCGTTTCCTGGGCACAGAATATTGTTCGGCCTGGAAATATGTCTGGACCGGGAATGGAATGACTGTCTATGCAACGCTTGTTGGAACAATTGACAATACCTCTGCGGCGGCAGCGAGTTGGTACACAAACCATTGGAATGATGTATATTTCGGTAACGATCCGGCTATCGGCGCCGTTTTTAGGTCGTTTGGGATCTCTGGATTCAGCGGTACCGGAAGTGGCACGACAGCAGACTCCTTGCCAGCCAGCGTGTACCATTGGTCGGCTACATCCCAGAATGCGAACGACGCCTATGTTCTGGTCTTCGCCTCGGGTTTTTCCTATGTGGATAGCGTAAATGATCGAAAAGCCTATGGTCGTCGCATCCGTCTGTTCCGGACAGGAACAAAAGCAAAGACGACGATAGAGACTTCTTCAACGAGCGATCTGAAGGTCGGCGACATCGTCTGTTCAGACGGCTACATCTTCAACGCCAATGACGCCGTATACATCAAGCAAGAAGGTCGCACCGCCATCGGCATTATCGCCTTTGTCAACGACGGCACCGCCATCGGCAACGCCGCCACCGAAAGCGGCCTCGGCCGCTACACCACCAAATCCAAAGGCCGCGCCCTGGTCTTATGCGCAAAAAATATCGGGAATTCAGGATATGGAACGCAAGACGGAACTGATTACCTGGCGAATAACGTTGCCATGACAGACGCCAAATACTATAAAGGATATGCCAGGACGTATTCTAAACGTGATGCGGCTGGCACATGCCACAAAATGTGCTATAACTATACCGCACTGCCTGCTCCACAGAACAGCACCGGCTGGTTCCTGCCCAGCGCAGGGCAATGGAAGAAGATTCTTATCCATTTGGGAGGCGTCTCCAACCCGTCTGCCGGCATCTGGTATGATAATACCGCCGCATCCTATACGACATATACCACAAACCTCAATAATAAGTTTAGCGTTCTGACCGCAACTGGGACCACATTCAGTACATTCGCCGGAGGATATCAAACCTGTACGGAGTATAATGCAAGCTATATGACTTACGTATGGTTCAATAGTAGTCAGGGCATCTGTATTGTCACGGGAACTCGTGCTACCGGTGATGGCAACAATTTAAATTGCCGTCCTGTCCTCGCCTTCTAACCCCGCCCGCCCCTCGCTCCTCCGCCGAATGACGGTGGGAGGCGTTTGGCCAAAAGTTTTGGCAGATCAAGTTTTTTCTTTATCTTTGCAGCCGAAGTATGATGTTTAGTCTAACATCCCCATGAATGGACATCTATCCCCTAATAGGTGTCCTTTTTTTTATTCTATAACGACTTAACCGAGGGGAGTACTTTCGAACCTCCTCCACATGTTCTTCATCTTTTAGACTATAAATCATACTTTATGAGAACACCGTACGACGAAGTTCGGATTTCCATTAGAGTGGAGTATCCGATTCTTGTCCGGGTGCGTGCGCATCGCCGACGTTTCCGTGGCAAGGTTGTGAGAGTCAAGGCGTATTATCGGAGATATAGGGGTATCTAAGATAGCCTGTGCTTGACTGTGCCCTCACGGGCACTCTGCTTTACCCCTCGGTTTTTAATCTTCCCGTCATTCCGGGCCCCTTTGTCACCCTTCCGGGCACCCTTTTAGCCATCCCGGGCACATTGTAGTCATTCCGGGCTTGACCCGGAATCTTTATGCCCAGCGCCCAATGCCAAATCCCCGTCAATTTCTATCAACCTGCCGCCACACCCCTCGTTAAAAATACGAATCTTACTGACCCGCATTGTTTTTCTTCCGATATTCACCGGAAAAAAGCCATGACTGAAAAGCTTCAAATCCTCACCGATCAGATGACCCAGGAGCAGCTGGGCCTTTACTATGCCATCGTTAACGAATATGAGCGGTACCGCTCACTGACTCAGCCGGAGAAACTCAGGCTTGTCCGCGACGTCATGGACCGCCCCTACATCGACCTGCTTTGCGACTGGGCCTTCAAGCACGTCTTCGGGAACAACCTGGACCTTTTGCAAATGCTCCTGCGGGACTTGATGCAGATGGACCTGAAGGTCGAAAAGCCGCTTCCCAACGAGATCGACCGCTTCCAGCCGGACGACAGGAACATCATCATGGATGTCGTCTGCCAGCTGCGCGACGGGCGACGCATCATCGTCGAGATGCAACAGGAGAAGAACACCGACTTCAAGGACAGAATTGCCTACTATGGCGCGGCCAACTTCGTCAAGCAGCTCCATCGCGGAGAGAAGTACACGGCCGTGTATCCGGTCTATGTGATTTGTTTCGTCAACTTCAAGATGCAGCACATTGACTGCCCTCCCGGAAAGGTCGTTTACACCTATGAGTTCCGTGAGCAGGACACCGGGGAGCTTTATGGTGAGTACATCTCACTGAACTTCTGCGAGCTGCCCCGGCTCGCGAAGGACAGTTTCGAGTCGCTGGATCCGAAGGAGGAATGGTTTCATTTATTGAAAAATATACATAACTTTGCGCTGAACCCCAAGGGGATCCCGGAGCGGATGCGGCCCGTGCTGGAGGCCGCGCGCACGAATTCCCTGCCGGATCAGGAACGAATCAAATACTTCAGAGCCATGATTTCCGACATCGAAAAAGAGAGCATCGCAACCGCCAATTACAAGGACGGTTTCGATGATGGCATGGAGAAAGGAGCGCTCGCCATCGCCCGGCGAATGCTGGAAGACAACGAGCCTATTGAAAAGATTGTCAAGTATTCCGGCTTGACGGAGGAACAAATCAAGAATCTATAAATGGAGGCGCTCAATGAGCGCCTCCATTCGCCATTCGCCGGCTCCCCCAACCGACGAATGACAGTTATATTTCGAGGCGAATCAGAACGCCAGGATGGGGCGAACGACAGCTGTAAAGCCACCAGCCTTTGTATAAGCCGCGCTCAGTTTAATCCTATTATCATCAGAGCTTTTGTTAAAAGGTTGATAATACATATGGGTGGCATCAGACTCGGTACTTGTGTAGTGATAAAAACCTTGTTCAAATGGCTGGAAATACGTAGTGTAGATACTGTTTCCCATTTCCCCCTTTATATAGTTATTAATAGCTGTAACGGCTGCGGTACTTCCATCCAAGTAATAAGTACCCGATGGACCCGACCACGATTCCGAGCCCGTAATGACAGAACTGTAGAACGCTTTAAGTTCCAAATAGATCTGCCCAACACTTGGCAAGAACCATCCACTGGTCCGGCTTGGCGCCACAGCGGTACTATACGTCTCGGCTGTTCTAATCGCATAAAGATTGGAGATCGCAATCCCATTGGTTGTACAATATGCTTTGGCATTCGTACAGTATTCGAAGCCTTTGTAGTCCGCTTTTATATCAGCCAATGTAGTGAGCGTTGCCGGTGTACTTCTCGTTATTAGAGTTGTCCGAAGGCCTCCGGTATTGTTACACCATTCCGTCAATGAACCAGAGCAGTTTCTAAGAGCCATCGCATAGCCATGGAAATAATTCCCTTTCCCGTTCTTTTGCCTGTCCGTATCAAATTCTGGCATCCTAATGGCTTTCGTTCCGGTGGTTGTAGCGAAAACGATTGCGACGGGCCGCAACGTATTGTCGGCTGACAATCGGGACGCAATATTCTCCGTAGTAGCCCAGGAACCGTCGCTCAGGATGATATCTCCGATTTCTATTCCCCAGTAGGGATCCCGGTTGGTGTGGAATAGGCGGACGGGAGAACCCATATTCGAAGCGCTAGCACCAAGGCCATACCCGGCAGAAGTTAGGGATAAGTGAAATTTAGTTGTGCTGGTCGGGTACATAGTTGAAGACCAGTAAAACCCAACTTTACCTGGACGGTCTGACGCGGTGGTGCCGCTACCCGATGCGGTGCCACGAGCGGAGAACACGCGCTGCACGGCTCCAATCGCTTCATCGTTTCCAAAATAGACGGTTTCCCAATTTGAGGCTGTTGTTCCAAAGCGGGTGGCAGCTTCGCTGGTAGAAAGGCTCTCTCCGAGTAGTGTACTGCTAATAATGAACATCATTGGATTGGCGGCGCTTTGGCCATTCGGGACGATTTCATATTTCCATACCGAACAATAATCGGAATCGCAATACCGGACGGCATATACGACATTATCGCTATGGTGATACCAATAAGACTTCTCGGTCATATATCCGGCCAATCCATAAGTATCGTCATTGTAGCCAAAGCTGAGGTACGTCGTGTTGGAGTAGGTCGCCCCGCTGGAAATCGACCAAAGATTCACCGCAGCATGGGATGCATCGCGGCCGGGAACAATACTATTCCACTCCTGCTCTGTGGGTAAATGCCACCCAGAGAACTGTTTCGCCGCATAATAAGCATCCTCCCACGAGAAATAATACCCCTCATCCGGGCTGGTGGCCCAGCTGTAGTTGGCGCCGTCATAGTTAACATTGTATTCCGCGACGTACCAGAGGGGGTTGAGGCGGACGTCCTTGTGCGTGAGACTCAAATCATACGGATATCGCGTGTTCCCGTCGAACTCGCTGACCTGCGCATCGACGTGGATCACGGTGCCGTGCAGGCTGACTTCGATGAAGTCGAGCGGCTTCTGCTGCGGGGGCAGGATGGCTTCGTAGTTGACCTTTCCCGTCTTGCGTGGAGTGATCGTGACGGGTACGCCGTAGGCTGTACCGATGCTCCCGTCGGATAGGTTCAGCGCCACGTCTGGCAGCACGTTCTGCAGCGTCACGCTCGCATGGTCCAACTCATCCTCGCTGTAATCCCCGCTCACGAGCGTAATCTCAATTTTCGACAATTTGCGGGAGAACGTGACGGGGATGGCGCCAACGCTTGCCCCCTGCCCGGCAGTGCTCCACCACATCAGATCCGACCGCTCGTAGCCGCCCGCAGCATGCTGATCGGTTGCCACGCTGTGCACTACAGTACCCGGGAAAGCGTCTATTCCTTCCGTGAAGGAGAAATTGCCGTGGATGGCCACCATTGAGAGCGTACCCTCGCCATAATACTGTTCGCTTCCAGCGAGCGCACCGCTGCCATCAGCTGTCAGTGTCCAGGCCTTCAGATACGCACCCTGCGTCCAATCTGACACGCCCGCCGAGGCCTCGTGGTTGGCCCAGACATAGACGGTCTGCCCGGAGACGAGCTGCGTCTCCTGGGTGGGGGTGGCGATGGCGCGTGTGAGGGCGATGTCGGTGGTCAGTCGGATGGGCACCTGCGTGTGCTCCGCGAGGGGCTCGATGGTGCAGGCTCCGGCCGCGAGCGTCGCGGCCAGCAGGAGCAGTATGTGGGTTCTTTTCATATCTCTTTTATCCTTTTTATCTTTTCATATTGACATCATAATGACACACAACGCCCCGACTCTTTGGGGGTCGGGGCGCCGCAAGGGATATAAAACCAGAGACTAAAATCAGCTTCTTGCGGCGTGTGTCAGTATGTCAAAGAGCGCGTGTATGGGGTGGAGCCGGGGCTCCGAAGTGGCGTTTTAATTGTCTAAGAAGAGGCGGACGGGAAAGCCGATCACTTTGTCTCCACCGCTGGAATCAACATACAGGATTCCGTTGGAGAAACTGAGTCGGGTGCCCGACGTGCTATTCTGTTCCGTGGCCGCCCAATAGCGGGCCGTCACGCCCACGTTGCCGTCGTTGGCAGAAGCGTTCGAGCCGGAGGTGTTTGCGCCTCGCGCATAGAAACGGCGCTGGACCGCGCCTTTGGAGGCATCGTTCCCGAAATAGACCGACGGGAAGTTCTGCTCGTACCAGAGCCTGGCGGACAGCGCGTCGTCGTTCACCGTGTCAATCATGGTGGCGGAGACAATCAGGGTCGTTCCGGTAAAAACATATTTCCAGGCAGAGCAATAAGGCGTGCCGAGGAAGCGGATACCATGTATCTCGGAGCCCGAAACCTTATGGAAGAAATTGTGGTCGAGGACGCCCGTCGTCTTGGTGTCATAGTCGCAGCCCCAGTAGCATCTATATGAATTCGGGTATAAATTATAAAAATTCATGTTTTCATCATAGATCCCGTCTGGGAAAGGATTGTATCCAAACGGGACGATGCTCCAGTATTCCCCCTTGGTCGGCAGGTGCCAAGTCTTGCCGGAGATGCCGCTGATGGTCTTGTTGCCTTTCTTGTAGCCGTTGTAGCTGGCCGTCGAAGCGGAGAAGGTGGACACGGCGTCAGCCCAGGTGTAGTAATACCCTGCATTGTCCGTGCTGGCCATCGTCAGCGTGGCGGCGTTGGCGGCATTGGTCATATTGTACTCCGCGACATACCAGAGAGGATTTTTCCAGACATCCCGCTCCGGGTTGTCCCGGAACAGCCGGACGGGGAAGCCGCCGCTCTTTCCATTGGTGCCTGCGAAGATGGCGTTCGACACAAAATGCAGCGAGTAGGCATTCGTGGCGCCTGTGGTCGCGGACCAATAATCACCGTTCGTGCCGACTACGGCGTTCGCAGTCGTGTTATTTCCGCCATTGTAATACCCTTTTGCGTAGAACACCCGCTGCTGCATACGGTACGGGTCGTTCCCGAATTCAACTGAGCTCCAATTACTTGCATACCAACTTGCAACTGCAGCAGATGTGTTGGCAACTTCGTCAATTAGCGTAGCTGATATTCTTAAATAGCCGTAATCAGAGGACGTGAAGCCGCCCAGCAGTTCGTACTTCCAGGCCGAACAATAGGGTGTGCCGAGGAAACGGATAGCATGTATCTCCGTATTGCTAATCTTTTTCCAATAGGAAGCGTCGGCGACGCCTGTATTTTGCGTTGTAGAATTAAAACCGAATTTTACAGTTATGGAGGCCGCCCGGTAAGTTCCCGAGCCGCTGTCAAAGGTGAATATGCTTGCGGTATTGTGCGGAACGATGCTGAGCCATTCGGCGTTGACAGGGAGGTGCCAGGTCCCTTCTTGTCCTTGAATGCGCTTGTTTCCGCAGTAGTAATCGCTGATGGACTCGGTGCCGGTTGTAAAAAGCGACAGGGCGGTTGACCAATTATAGAAATACCCTTGCTTGCCCGAAATTCCCATTGTCAGCGTCGTGGCACTTGGCGCATTCGTCATATCGTACTCCGCTACATACCACAGAGGATTCATCTTGACATTGCGAGGGGCAACACCAGGATTGTCCACAATCGTAACGGGGTCGGTACCCCCGGCGGTGTAGTCGTCCCACGCGGAGATGCTGGTAGCGCAGGAGACGTTCTGCTTCTTCACGTCCACGGTATAGGTGTACTTCGTGCCTGCGGCGAAGCTGCTGGCCGGCTCGGCGGGCGTGGCCGTCACGGTCCAGCCGTTCAGCGAGATGCTGATCAGGTCGGCGGCCTTGGCCTGCGGCGGCACGATGGCCTCGTAGGTCACCTGCCCCGTCTTGTACGGGATGAGGGTGGAGGCGGCGCCCGTCAGCCCCGACAGGGCGGCGGTCTGCGTGTTCAGGGTGATGGTGGGCTGGATGCCACCGATGCGCACGATGGCCTCGTCCAGTTCGGCATCGCTGTACTCGCTGCTCGTCAGCTCGATGACGATTTTCGAGAGCTGGTGCTCGAAGCTCGCGGCGATGGCGGTGGCCGTCGCGGTCCGGTCGTGGGTCTCCCAGCGCAGCAGGTCGCCCTTGACGTAGTCGGCCAGCAGGTGCTGGTCGGTGGCGATGCTGTGAGTGAGCGTGGCGGGCATCGCGGTGGTCCCTTCGGTGAATGCGCCCGCGGAGAAGTTGCCGTGCACGCCCACGAGGGTGAGCGCCCGGGCGGGGTAATAATAGTAAGTCGTGTTGTCGCTGGTCAGGTTGCCGCTGCCGTCGGCGGTCAGCGCCCACGCCTGGATGTAGGCGTTGCTGTACTCCGCCGCGCCCGTGCCGCTCTGCTCGAAGGCCCAGACCGTGACCTTCTCGCCGCTCGCGATCTGCGTGTCCTGGGTGGTGGCGCGCGTGAGGGCGATGCTGGTGGTCAGGCGGATGGGCGTCCGTCCGGCGTCGGGCAGTTGCATGGGGTCGATGGAGCAGGCGGCGAGGAGCGCCGCCGCCATCGGGACCAGGAGGAGGATCGGAATACTCTTTCTCATAATCGTGTCAGAAGGCTAAGACGGGGCGGACGTATGCTGTATAGGTTCTACCCATATGAAGCATATCGAATCCCAGCGTCGTGTCGGAAGGCATATCGATTCGCGATGCGCAGTCGGCATTGGACTCCGACGACGTCCAATAGTAATAGTCGGTCGTCCCGTCGAACAGGCGCACGGTGTCGTATGCACCTGCGGGGGCCAGCCAGGCGTCCATCAGACCCGCCAGATATTGTGACGTGTAGGCCGCGTTCGTGTTCACGGACCATGCGCCGCCCTGAGATATGCTCTGGAAAGGAGTGAAGTTCGAGATGATCTTCTTCCATTGGCCGGAGCTGGGCAGGAACCAGCCGGTTGTGCCGGCCGGCGCGGGCAGACCCGAGTAGTTATAGGCCGAATAGGCTGCCGGGAACTCCGTGCTGTTCATGTCGTGGGTGCGCTGCCAGCCGGGGTAGAACGTTGCTGTCGTGAAGCTTGCGTCCGTTGAGGTATAGCTGCTGCCGAAAGGCGTATTGGTGGTGCGCCAGGCTATCGGGGTGCTCGCATTCCGCAGACAGAACACCAGCGCGCGGCCCTGAGACTTGACTGGGTAGCGGCCGAGGCCCTTCTCCGTGGCGGCGTCACCGATGGAAGAGCCGTCGTTGACGAAGGCGATGATGCCGATGGGGGTCTTGTGGGCATTGCGGACATAGCGCGCGGCGGCGGGATCGTAGATGGTGCCGTCGCTGCAGACGATGTCGCCCACCGCCAGGTCGGCGGTCGTCGCAGTGGCTATCGTCGTCTTCGGCGCCTGGTACTCATAGTGCTCGCGCACGAGGCGGACGGAGAAGCCGTTCCTGCGGGGGCTGCTCTTGCTCTGGGGATAGACGTTGCCACTGTAGAAGTACACGTTGCGAGCGCGACCGGCTCCGAGAGGAGAGGCAGACCAGTAGTAGCCGTTGCTGCCGCCACCGTCCACGCCCGCGCCGCCGCGGCGGCCCGCGGCAGGGAGAAAGACACAGCCCTTCGCATTCAGGGCGGTCCATTGCGCTGCCGTGCATTTCGTCGTCCAGTCGGACGCGGCATTGAGGGTACCCAGCGTCGCGAACTCGCTCGCAGCGAAGGTCACTCCGTCCGGGAACAGGATGATGCCGTTGACGCCGCCGGAGACATCCGTGCGGATGGTTGCTAGGGTGTAGCGAGCATGGGTTGTGGCATCTACCACGGTGCCCGTCTCACGCGTATCGAAGACATAGCCCCATTCGTCGTTTGTCAGTGTCCGCCAGCCGGGGCCGCAGGCAGCAATCACGCCCGGGATGCTGCCCCAGTCGGTCTTCAGCGCGTCGCCGTCCCCGCCGGTGCCGTAGTAGGTACTGTTGCCCTCGGCGGTGCTCGTGCACAGGCCGTAGGTGTCCCAGCTGGCCGTGGTGCCGACCCAGCCGAAGTGGTCCACCCACTCTTTGTTCGTGACGGCGTCGGCGTCCAGCGGATTGTCGAGGTACTCCCACTGGTTGGCGGCGAATTTCCACTCGCTCGCGGTGTAGTTGTACGTGTTCGTCGGGCCGGAGGATATCTTTGCCTGCAGGTTGCCCGGAGCGAAATCGACTTGCGTGCCGCTGGCATCGACGGTGAAATAACGGCGCTCCTCTGCCGGCGGAATGTATGATGTGTGTGCGTCGGCGACGTCATTCCAGTCGGTGATGACGGTCTCGACGTTGATAGTCTGGTTCTTGACGGTGATGTCGTAGTTGTACTGTTTGCCCGCGGCGAGCGTGATGCCGCCGGCCGGAACTTCGTAAGAGAACGTTTCGCTGCCGATGGTGATGTTGATGAGTTTCCCGCCGGCGGCGTATTCCGTGGGGCCGCCCGGGATGGCCACGGCGCTGTAGGTGTAGTCGTAGCCGGTGGCGGCCGTCTCGGCCTTGGGGATGATGACGCCCCAGTGCGTTGACTGCGTGACTTCTGAGGCCACCGCCCAGGAGCCGAAGTTGTTGCCGGAGGTCGGCTTGGTGAAGGTGCCGCTGACGGGCACCTTGTCGGTCGCGCTGCCGAGCGTCACGGCGGCGAGGGTCGGCGTGCCCGTGGCGTCGTCCCGGATGTTCACGACGATGCGCGCGAGCTGGTGGTAGAGGGGGATGTTAATGGCGCCGGAGGCGGTCGCGTAACTGTAGTCGGCCGCCGGGGAATAGAGCAGCTCCCTGACGCTGCCCGTCTGCGTGGTTTCGATGGTAAACAGCTGGCCGTCCGGGTCCGTGGCGGGGGCCGCAGGGGTCGAGGCCTTGCCGTCGCTCCACGCGCGCAGGGAGATGGTCTCGCTGGTGCCGAGCCAGTCGAAGGCGTAGGTCGTGGTGGAGCCGTCGGCGTCTTTGGCGTAGGTCAGGGCATTGCTTCCGCTGCTGCCGGCCGCCACGGTGTATTGCTTCCTGATCTCCGTCGTGGGCCGGCTGGTGACGCCCTTGCCCGTGACGGCGAGGGTGATGTATTCACCGCCGGTGAAGGTATATCCCGCCGTGGCGGAGCTGGTGGTGTAGCCCTTCGTACCCTCCATTCCCGACACGTTGCCGCCCGATGTGTTGACGTTGAAGGAGATGGGCGTCTTGTGGTCTCCATCGAACGCGGCAACGAACTCGTCGCCCCGGAAGCATGAGGTGGTCATGCTTCCGAGAGCTGCGAGTGCCGCTATGATTATGAACAGACGGTGTTTCATCCTTGCGTCGTAGAGGTGAATATAATGATAGGTTTGTTTGTTGTTTTTACTGGAGTTCAGCGCTGCCAGTATCGCCGGCCGCCGTTTCCCAATCCGCTACGGTCGTAGTCAGGACCAGGCCGCTGGCCGTAATGGTAATCGTGTAGGTATAGACCTTGCCGGAGTCAAAAGTCGTGACCGGCGTGCCCGAGGTCGGGATCTTGTAGGCATACTTCGTCGTACCGTCGGAGAGGACGATTTCGATCAACTTGTCGCCCGCCGTCACAGTCTGAGGCAGGATGATGCCGGAGCAGGCATAGCCCGTAATCGTAGTAGAGCCGTCACCGATGGCGCCTTTCGAGCCGGTTGCATCAGAATCAGTAGCAGGAATGTCATTGTTCGACTCGTCTTTTCCTAATCTGTCGGTAAATTTAATCGGGGCAATAATGGGCGTTCCCGCAGGAGTCAGTGCGTCAATAGTTCCGTCAGATACCTTCATGGTGGTGGACACGATCGGCGCAGTGGTAGAGGTGCCATTCACATAGAAATTGACCGTGGCGCCTTTCAGCTTGGACACGTCCATACCCGTAGGTGTGATCTTGACAATAACCTTGGAGGCCTTGTGGAACATAGGGATGATCACCTCCGGGTTATTTTTAGGCGACACAAATCCAGCCGTCGCCGCGCTTTTGGCGTCCAGGTACTTGGTGGCATTGATGTGGGCGTTGGAATTGTTGCCGGATGCCGTTTCGCTATGATCGCTTTTGGTGTCGTAACCCACGCATCCCCAGAGCACGTCGCTCAGCAGGTAGTTTGCCTTGGTGGATTGGTCTGCGTTGATGGTTACGGTCACTTTGTCGGAGGTGATATCCGCTCCGGCAGCCTCTGTATAAGAGGCGTCTCTAGGCGTGTAGGCATAGATGTCCAGATCCTGCGATTTGGAATCAGGATAATACAAAGTGGCCGTAGTAATATTGGTGTTCGCTGCGATAGTTGAATTGGCGGTATAGCCCGTGGACGCGATGTTCCACTTCTCGTAGGATTCCAAAGAAGTGTGTTCCCGATTGGTTGCTTTCAGAATAAAGATACCAGTTACGGCAGTAGAGCTAGGATCCAGCGTTGTTGCCTGGATATCGTTCACGTTACTACGCGTGCTGACAGTCGCGGAAACGCTGTTCGCGGTCGTGATGCTCAGCGGAACGCGCTCGGTGGTGGGGGGAGTCTGGTCGAGACCGCCGTTGATGGAGCAGGCAGCGAGGATGGTCGCCGCGGCTGCGAGGGTGAATAACTGTTTCATAATCATGGTTTTTGTTAGTTAGTAGTATTCTGTTTTGTTATGTTTTGGGGACTGGCGGCGACTATTCGGCTGTGCCGTTGGTAGAAGTGCCGGTCGTCCAGTCGTTGATCGTGGTCGTGAGGCTCAAGCCCTGGGTGTTGACTACGATGTTGTAGGTATAGGCCGTCTTGGCCGCAAAGGTCGTGGGGGCCGAGGCCTTCACGGTATAGGTAGAGGTGTAGCCACCTGCACCGCCGCCCGCCGTGGCATCCCACAGCTGGATTTCGATGATGTCGACGGTACTGGTAGTAGTGGCGCCGCTGGCAATGGTCTGCGGGATGATGACCGCACTGGTGGTGGCCGCCGTGTAGTTGGTGGTGCCGACGGTGAAGTTCGTCGTCACGGACTGGTCGATCGCCGAGCTGAGCGTGAGCGTCTGGCCGGTGGAGCCGGATTTGGGCGTGACTGCGCCCGTGGTGAAATCGACGGTGCCGTCCAGGACGACGCCCTTGAACGTGACTTTGGCCTTGTCGAGCTTGGCCAGCGTCATACCGGTGCCCGGGGCCACGTTCACGTTGATCTTGCTGAGCATGTGGTCCATCACGACCTCGACCGCGGTGGCGGTGCCGTTGGTCACGTCGGCCTTCTTCCCCCAGACGAAGTCGCTGGCCTTGTAGTTCGCCTCGGTCGTCTGGTCATTCTCGGTGGTGAAGACATCCTGGGCGGTCAGTGTGCTGAGCTCAGCAGTGGTGGTCGTATAGACGCCCGTGCGCGGGGAGAAGGCGTAGATGTCCACGTTCTGCGTCTTGAGCTCGGGGAAGTACGGCTGGTCGGTGGCCGTGACGAGCGCGAGGTCACCGGACGTGCCGGAGACCGTGTAGGCGAGATTCTTATAACCGTAGCTATAGGTGACGTCGGTCGTCTTCGCGTCTTTGAAGTAGATGAACACACCCACCGTCTGGCCGGCGGCGAGCTCCGTGGACTGGATGTTCTGGGCGTTGGCACGCGTGGCGGGGGCGCCGCTTATGGCCGCGCCGATACGGATGGGGACGGTGCCGGGGCCGGACGGGCTGACATTCAGCCGGTCTGCACAGGCCGCCAGACAAAGGGTCGCGGTTGCGATGAGGATAAGTCTTTTCATTTTCATAGGAACTATTCTAATTTTCTTGTTTTTGTTTCGTTTTTATTTCGCATTGACCACCTGGGCAGGGGTATCGACCCACGCCGTAATGGTGGTCGTGAGGGAGATGCCGGCCTTGTTGACCACCACATAGTAGGAGTAGCGGTTGCCGGCAGCGAAGGTGGTGTTGACCTTGGCGGTGTAGTAGGCCGTGGCGCCGAGGGAGACTTTGATGAAGTCGTTATTGACCGCCTGCGGCACGATGACGGCCTCGGCGAAGCGGTGCGCGGGCTGCGGAACGCCGCCGATGGTGACTGTCTGGTCGGTCTCGGTCTGCGCGAAGCAGGTGATGTCCGACACCGGGTCGGTGGTCACGGCCACGGTCGGCGCGGCGCTCTTGGAGAGGGTCACGGTGGCCGTGGGAATGGTGTTCTGGATCGTGACGACGGCACTCTCCAGCTCGGTGTCCGTGGTGCCCGTGCCCGCGACGAGATAGACCTCGATCTTGGCGAGCAAGTGGCTGAACGTCAGCGGATGAGCGGCCGTCTGCCGGACCAGGCCCGTGCCCGAGGCCCAGAGCAGGTCGCTCTTCGCGAGGGCGGCTTGGGTGCCCTGGTTCGTGCCTACGCTGTGCGTGAGGGCTGCGGTGGGGAAGGTCGTCGTGCCGGCCGTGATGGCCGAGCCGAAGTCGCCGTGCAGGGCATACGCGTTGACCGGGTAGCCGCTGTTCGGGTAGTTCTGGCGCGTGCCGTTGAGGGCGCCGGAGCCGTCGGCGGTCAGTTCCCAGGCGTGGACGTATTCGACGGGGGTGCCCGGAGACGGGACGGCTTCGTCCACCCACGCGTACACCTTCTCGCCCGAGACGATCTGGGTGTTCTGGGTGCTGACGTAAGCGGCACGCGTCTGCATTTGCAGGCCGCTCGTGAACCGGAGTTCGACCGGCTCGCTGGTCTGCAGGCGGTCGCCGCAGGCCGCAAGGGCGAGCAGTGCCGTCAGGGCAGTGATGGTTCGTATGTTATTCTTCTTCATAGGCATCTGAGTTTAGTCGGCTGAAATGTCGGAGGTTCCAGAGTCGGTCCAGTCGGTAATGGTGCTTTCGAGCAGGAGGCTCTTGGCGTTGACGGTCACGTTGTAGCCGTAGCGCTTGCCCTTCTCGAAGGTGTAGGTGCCGAGTGCCGTGGTGAGCACGATGCCGGAGTTCGGCAGGGTGATCTCCAACAGGCTGACGGGGGTGGAAACGACCTGCGGCACGACGATGGCCTCGGCAAAGGCGTAGGCGTGCTCCGTGCCAACCATCACGTCATCCTTGTAGGTCATGCGACACTGGATGTCGGTGGGCGTGCCGGAGGGGACGACGGTGGCATCGGGCTGGCCGCGCTTGTTCAGCGTGACGGTGGCCGTGGGCACGAGGCCGCGGACCTTGACCGTGGCGCCGGTGATGTCGGTTCCAACCAGGCCGGTACCCGCGATGAGGTGGATCTCAATCTTGGAAAGGATATGCTTGAAATCCAGCACCTTGGGGTTGTTGTCGCGGACGATGGTCGTGTCGCGTGCGAAGAGGAAGTCGGAGTGCTCGTAGTTGGCGGTCGTTTCCGACTGGTCGGCGATCACCTGATGGACTACCGGGGTGAAGGTGCTCCAGCCCGTCGTGCCCTCGATGGGCGCGGTGAAGTTGCCGTGGACGGCGTAAACGTCCACCGTGCGGCCGGAAGCCGGGAAGTAGTATTTGTTCGCGCCCGTGAGCGAACCGCCCGCGTTGCTGATCAGCGCCCAGGCTTCCACGTGGGGAGCAGGGGCGTGGGTGGCATCGCCGGCGTCGTCAACCCAGGCGTACACGTTTTCGCCGGTGGCGAGGGCCGTGCTCTGGGTAGGCGTGTAGTCGGCGCGCGTGCTCATGCCGATCCCGCTCGTCAGGCGCAGCTCGATCCGGTTCTCCGGGATGGGTTCGCGCCCGCAAGCGATCAGCACAGCGGCCGCCGCGGCAAGTGTCAGTATTTTCTCCTTATGCATCATAGCTTATAGTGGGCGTTTAGAATCCAATGTCGGTGTTGTCGGTGCCGTGGTTCATCCAGTCGGTGATTTCCACCGTGAAGGTGATCGGGCTGTTCACGACGATATCGCCTCCCTGGCGGCTGCCGCCCGGGGTCGGGTCGATGTCGGGGTCGTTAGGATCGTCAGGGCTGAGCGGATAGGGGTCGAGGACGCCCGCTGAGCCG
The DNA here is from genome assembly GCA_016291185.1 of Bacteroidales bacterium. Next base: position 7,922 of record JAEFAI010000001.1, on the reverse strand, counting down.
CCGTTGGCGAAGAAGTTGAGCGTGTAGACGTAGCGGTGGCCGGGCTCCCAGATGGTGTCGATGGGCACGGCGGTGAAGCCGTACAGACCTTCTTCGTCCGGGAAGAGCAGGCGGCCGCTGCCGTCGTGGATCGTACAGAGCACGGCGAGGTAGGCGCCGTCGGCCACGGGACCCGCGCCCCAGGGGATCAGGACCTGCGGGAGCAGGAGCCAGCCCTCCTCGCCGAACATCAGGCTATGCACCTCGGTGGAGTTCATCATCGTCACGATCGCGCGCGGATCGCCGTCCGGGGCGTTCCGGTCGCCCTTGATGAAGAAGTCCTTCGTGCTGCCGGCGGTCACGGACCAGGCCGGGTAGGCATCGATCGACTGGGGCATATACATGTTGCCCGTGGAGGGGATGTGGCAGATCTTCACGCCCAGCACTTCCACCTTGGTGTCGCTGGGGTTGCTGGCGCGGACCTCAATCTGCGCGAGCGCGTGGCGGAAGTTCAGCGAGACGGGGCCATTGACAGCCGGCGGCGTGGCGCGTACGCCCTGCCCCCAGGCCGTAATGATATCTTTCTGGTCGGCCGGCTTGCTGGCCACGGTGAAACCGTTCAGCTGCTGCGCCGTCGCCGTGATGTACACCGGCAGGTCGCCAGGCGCGAAGGCGTAGAACTTGAGCGGCTTCGGGGGCCAGTAGTAGGTGATGGTGTTCTTCCACGTGCCGTCGGGCTCGTGGGTCACCTCCATCGGCGTGAAGTACACCTCGGGGGCCGACTCGTTGGTCAGCGCGCCTACCTTGAAGGCGTTCAGGTTCGACAGGTCTGTCTTGTAGGCGGCACGCGTCATGCCCTGGACCGATGTGTGGAACCGGATGGGCGACACGTTCTCCGCCTGCTCCTGCTTGAGGGTGTCGATGGAGCAGGAAGCCAACAGTAGCGTCGGCAATGCCAGAAGTATAAAGCGATGAGGCTTCATATCTCGTATTATTAGTTAGTTAGTTCTATATATACTACATCTTGATCTCAATGGATGTGGTGTTCCATTCGTCAAGATTGATGTCAAATCCGCCTTCGGCCGGTTCAGGGGTCGGCAGGGGCAGTACGGGTATTATTACTTCGTGGTTCTTGTCTTCTTCTTTGCCTTCGCCCGGGTGCATCTGCTCCGTGATGTCATAGATGTTGGCCTGCTTGGAGGTGTCTATGAGCATGGTGTAGATGGCCAGGGAGTGAGGCAGCTCGGTGGTCGGGCAGTGGCCGAAGTAGTTCAGCCAGCCTTCCAGGTATCCGTCTTCGGTGAGCGTGAGGTTCACGGGCATCGTGCAGTGGTCGTCGCTGGGCTCCAGGGTGGTCAGGGACAACGAGCTCGACAGGCCGGTGACGACGCCAGAGAGGGTCTCGAGGAATCGGGCGTTCTCGACAGCCTCGACGCGGACGTAGATCTGCCCGAGCGGCATCTGCGGGGCGAGCCGCAGGATCTGCGTCTCTTCGGCGGCCTTCACGTAGAAGTTCAGGCGCGTGGCGGTGTAGAGCAGCGGCGGTTCGCGCAGGACGGGCTCCTCCTCGCTGCCTTGGGCACGCGGGATGTCGGACTTGGTGTTGTTGAACGCCGCACGGGCCACGAGACCGGTTTCGCCCGTGGTCACGCTGACGGTCTCCCAGCTCTCTTCTCCCTGCAGGTGCAGGAGCTCGTCGTCGTTGACGCAGAGAGCGTTGTAGGTGCCGGAAGTGACGCTGATTGTGCCGCCCTGGATGTCGGCGAACGGGAAGCGCAGTGGCGCAGAGCCGTCCTCGGGGTAGAGCAGCAGGGTCATGCCGTGCACGGTCGTAGGATCCAGTTCGCCCCAGTCGAAGATGACTTGGAGGTGCTGGCCGGCGTGGTGGTGGTCGTAGCAGATCTCCTTGTGGCAGGAGACCAGCAGCAGGGCGGCCGCCATTATAAATATGGTACGCGCGCGAACTACCATTGCTCACCTCCTTTCTTCTTCAGTTCGATGTGCCAGACCAGCGTGATCTCCGCCTTGATGGGACCGAAGTAGTTTCGGTTCCAAGTGCCTTGCCAGACGTAGTGGGAGTCAACGGGGACGTATTCCAGGTACTTGCCGCCGATGTAGCCGAGCACGATGCCGAAGTCGAGGCTGAGCTGGCGTCCGATGGGCGTGGAGTAACCGTAGGAGATGCCTCCGCCGTAGTTGATGTCGGCCATCTGGCCACGATCTCCGAATTCGAAGTCGTAGCGGAACGCAGCGGCGTAGAGGCCAATGTGGTGGCCACGGTGCAAGGTGGCGGCCAGCGACCGGACCGGCCAGTAGCGGAACTCGAGGCCGGCGGTGCTTCCGCGCCAGTAGCGGTGCGTGGAGTTGCTACCCAGCCACATACAGGTCCCTTCCGCAAGGAAGGACCAGTGGCGGGCAAAGGAGTATTCGATGCCAATGCTAGGTAATAGGGCGGCGTCGTAGAGAAGGTTCGTGCGGAGGTGAAGCGTCTTGGGGACACCCACGTCTGACGAAACATAGGCAAAATTATCACGTTCGATGTCTTGCTCAGAAGTACCGATCCTCTCTGTGGTGGTCTCAGTGTTCTGGGCAAGTGCCATCGACGGTATACAAGCCGCCAATAATGCGGTTATTATCCATTTTCGCGACATGGGGGAATCGCGCGTTAGTAGTTGGTTAGTTAGTTCCTAATATATGTGGTTGGTGCTTGTTTAGTACAAGATGGTGGCCAGCACCTGGCCCGCCTCGCTTGCGCCGGCGGCCTTAGCCATCATCAGGTAAACTTCTGCCTTGGAGGTGTCTCCCTGCAGCAGGTAGTACACGCCATAGTTGTTGTAGGCGCGCGGATCAGTCTCATAACCCTTCAGGTAGGAGGCGGCCGTGTTCAGGTCGCCACGCATGAGGGCCACGCCGGCGGCGTTGATGCACGCCTCGGCGAAGTTAGGGTACAGGCGGGCCGAGAGGTCAATCAAGTCGTTGAACTCGCGGGAGCCCTTGGTGAAGCGGCTTGCGGTCTCGTACATGCTGCGCAGCGAGATGGAACGCTCGGAGTGGATCGAGGAACCAACGGCCTCACGGCGGAGGGTAGCGGTGTACTCGACGCGGCAAACCTCAGGGAATACGTTGTTCGTCAGGATGGAGTAGAAGGATCCGCCACCGAGCATACGCAGCTGGGCCTCACGGCCGGCGGACACGTCCACGCTGCGGATGATGTCGAGGGCAGCGTCGCGCAGGCGCATGTTGCTTTCCTCAATCAGGGTGCGGATGCCGTCCCAGTCCTCAGCAACCCAGGAAACGTTCAGGCTGTTGGGGGCGTCGCCTTCGCGGTCAAGAATGTAGCTCTTGAGCTCGAGCGCGCGAGCGGCGCAGCGCGTCTCGTTCTGGCGATAGTTGCCAATCGGGGCGCCGAAGCCGGTAATGGACAGGGTATTGAGCGAGGTGCCTGCCACGGAGAGCTTCTCGCTCAGGGCGTTACGCAGCTCGCGGTAAACCGCCTCGTTGAACTGGCGGGTGTTCATGGCGCCAATCTTGCGGGCGTCGGCCAGGGGAATGACTCCCTTGACGATGAGTCCGTCATCCTCCAGCTCGGCGGGTTCGATGATCTGAATCCACTCGGGCAGGGCCTGCGGAGCCGTGAAAGCGGCACGCTGGATCGGGTTGTAGCTCGTGCCACCTGCGTTTGCGGGCGCGGGCTCGTAGCCGATCCCGGAGGCGGCGGCGAACTGACCAGTCAGGATGGGTTCGCTGGTAGATGCCGGGGAGCGGCCGATGCGGAGGTTATCGAAAATCAGGTCTTCGTATATGTGCGACTCGCCCTTACGCGTGCGCTCGTCACTTTCAATAAAAAAAGAAGCGCCGTCCATCCACGGTTCGTAGGGGATGGTGGTGTCATATTCGAAGCTGCGGCGGCCCTTGTAGAACTGGTCGCGGAGCACGACGGGGATATTGGCGCGGAGACGGGTGGTATCGGCTCCCTTCCCCAGGATCACGACGGACGAGAGCGCCTGGTGGTGGTAGTCGTTCTTAAGCATCGGCGTGAAGTTCAGAGACTCTCCACGATTCAGCAGGTTGTCATCGTAGTTGACGTGCATCTTGACGCGCAGCAGCGATCCCTGCAGGGAGAAAGACTCCCCGCTGATATGGAGCTGGCCCTTGAAGGCCGACTGCGAAAAAGCAGGCACTGCAACGAGCAGGGCAGCCAGCACTACGATCTTGATTTTAGTGAAATACATGTAATTCTGCAGTTATTTAACGGCAAATATACATATTTTGATTTAATAAAAACAAATTTTGAAGGTATTTTATCGTGTTTTTTTGCCTTTGGAGGCGTTTTTATGCCATTTTCTAGTCATTCTACCCCTCGATTTTGCCCCACGCGAGAGGCGAAAATGGTTTGCCGGGCACAAAATTGGGGGCTGGCAGGCGCGGAGCGGGTAAGACGGGAAAACCGCCCTTTTCAGTCACGTGTTCTCTCCCCGGGCGTTCGTCCCTGAAAACACCCCGTTTCCCCGCCGACCTGTAAAATTTCACAATTTCTCGCGTACGAATCTTACAGGTTCTTGTACTTTTCAATTCCTTCTTCCATCTTCGCGACCAAACGTTTTTAGCTATGAAGACTCTGGAAGAACCCCGCATCAAGTACATCTCCCATAAAGCGAAGGGAGTGTACGCCAACATCCTGCTTGACGACTGGTTCAAGCGCACCTTCGAAGAGCTGCCCAGCAGCAAGCGTCTGCTCACCCTGCTCCTGCAGGAGCTCATCCCCGAGCGGCAGATCGTCGATATCAAGTACGCCCCGCAGGAGCACACCAATCCAAACCCGGACAAACGCGGTATCCGCGTCGATGTCGAGGCGACCGACGCCGACGGCACCCGCTTCCTCGTGGAGATGCAACGCGAGCCGCAGGATTTCTTCTATGAACGCGCGGTTTACAATGCCTCCCACTGCGTTATCCGACAGCTGGAGAAGGGCGACGAGGAGTACGAATTCCCGCCAGTCTATTTTATCGGCCTGGTGGACTTCCCGCTGCATAACGACCCAAACCGGGTCCTTTACCGCTACTCTTTGTATGAAGATACCGACAATGAGCCGATGACCGACTCGATGCACTTCATCTTTCTTGAACTGCCCAACTGCGGCAAGGCCCTGACACTGGACGCGACCATCCTGGACAACTTCTGCTTCTCGATGCACAACATGCAGTTTCTAGAAGAACGCCCGGCGGATCTGCGGCAGGAAATCTTTGAACTATTGTTTGATGCGGCAAATATTGCTACATTTGCTCCCGAGGACAAGATCAAATACGAATACACCATGACCACGGAACGAGACATACGCAACCAGATCCGCTATGCGGAGAAGAAAGGGATGGAGAAAGAAGCCGAGAAGATCGCCCGGCGGATGCTAGCGGACAACGAGCCTATTGAAAAGATTGTCAAGTATTCCGGCTTGACGGAGGAGCAGGTTGCGGCTTTGCGATGAAGGTGTCCGTCTCTTCCTCTGTTACTTTGTAATACATTGAGGTAACGTTAGTTGCGAGGCGTCCTGGGCGCTTTTTGACGGGACTTTTGTTACCTGTTCGTTACCCCCGTGTGACTAATACGCTCAGTATCTGTGCATCAGACACATCGGGCGGCAACGTGTCAGCCTCCACCAAAGGCTACACGACGGGCTCCGCCGCGACCTCCGGCTACACCTTCCAGACCGGAGACCTCGTCAGTATCGGAATCAAGGGCGACGGCTCCACAAGCAGCCGCAGCACGACGGAAGTCATCAAACAGTACACCGTCGCTGGCGGCACGGGCACGCAGGCCCTCACCTATTCCAAAGACGCGGACGGCAACACCACCTACGCCTTCGACTGGATGGGCACATCGGAAACCATCAAGCTGCGCGCCTGGAGCTACGGCAACACCACCACCCCTGCGACTGACCCGGTCGGCGCCACCTTCACCCTGGCCACCAACCAGGCCACCGCGCCGACCCAGGAGCTGCTCTACGCAAAAGAGGCCGACTGTACCAATACCGGCACCGCGAAGAATATCATCCTCTACCACCAGCTCTCCCGCGTGGTCGTGAACATCAAGGGCACGCTCGGCACCGCTACCAGCGGCTCCACGATCACCATCACGGGGGTGAGCATCGGCGATAGCAACATCCCTACCTCCGCTACCTTCGCGGCGCCCACCTCCACCAACTACGGCACCTGGAGCGGCCACAGCAGCAACGGCACCATTACGGCCAAGTCAGAGACCGCCACCTCCGGCTACACCGCCACCTACTCGGCGGTCATCCTGCCGTACACCTTCACATCCTCACAGAAATTTATCGTCATCACAACTTCAAACGGCACCTACGCTTACAGCATCGCTGCCAGCACCACCTTCGCGCCTGGCAGCCAGTACACCTTCAACATCACCGACTTGAACGAGATCGACCTCAAAGTCACGGTCTCAGCCTGGGTCGACGACTCGACCAACAGCCAGACCGTCACCTTCAGCAGTTAAGCGCTGACAAATCATTGAATGCCATGAGAATACCGCATATACTCCCCTGCCTCGTGCTGCTCCTCGCGGCCTGCACGGAGAACCTTGAGACGAACTACATCACCTTCCGCGTGAGCGACGAGGATTATCTCCCCGCGCCCGAGGTGGCCACCCGAGCCGTCACGGAGGCACCCGCCGTCCTGCCGCTCGAGTCCAATCTCGACGAGGACCTCGTGCTGATGACGACCATCGAGGACGGCATCAACCTGCCCATGCAGCCCGCCACGCGCGGTGCGCAGACCGGCACGGGCAGCACGTTCGCCTTCGGCGTATCGGAGTACGCCAGCAACGGTACCACGCCCGTGACCAACTTCCAAAATGTGCAATTCCCTGGCACCTCAGCCCATCCTTCTACGGCCCAGACCGTCAATTCCGGCAAGACCTGGGAGAGCGACGCCGCGGCCAACGCGTACCGGTTCTACGCCTACAGCCCCACGCTCACGACCGGAACGGCCTCGAACGGCCTCACGCTCCAGTCGGGCAATCAGACCATCACCTACGACTGCACGAGCGTCTCGGTGGCGAACCAGCAAGACCTTATGACGGCCCACGCGTCGTCCACCTATAACAGCAACGGCGTCGCCCTCGCTTTCGGGCACCGCCTCTGCGCCGTCAAGATTCAGCTCGCTGCCGGTTGGAACACCAGCTACACCATCAAGGGTGTCAGCTTCAGCAGCGTCGTCAAGAGCGGCACGGTCAGCCTCGCGGACGGGAGCTGGTCGTCCCTGGGCGCCGCGGGCGCATACACGCCCGCCGGCATCACGGAGACCTCTTCCGCCAGCGGCGGCGTCGCCGTGTACCTGATGATGGTCCCCCAGACCTTGAGCAGCTGCGTGATGACCGTCACCCTGCAAAAGAGCGGCGAGAGCTATCAATCTACCCTCATAGCGACCCTGAACAACAACACCTGGGGTGCCGGCAAGACCGTCACCTACACCATCAGTCCGAGCGCAATCACGTCCGTGACCGTCACTTACCCGGCGAGTTGGTCCCCGACCAGCGGCACCACGACCATCACCGGCCCGGTGACGACCTACACCACGACCGACAGCTTCGGCCTCTTCGCCGTCGATAAGGACAAGAAGATCGTGATCAGCAACCTGCAGATCACGGCCCCGACAGCCAACGCGGCCTCTCAGACCATCACCCTGCCCTCCGGGCCACTCTACTCTCAGCAATATACCTACTACATATACTACCCCTACCAGTCCACGCTGACCACAACATACCCGGCCCTGGCCGCCGGCCAGACGACCTCCGCAACCGACGCCGACACGTTCTTCGCGAATGTTATCAGCGGGTGGACCGTGCAGACCAACCAGAGCACGGCTAACGCAGCTAGCTACAAGTCGAGCGACCTGCAGGTCGCCAAGGCCTCCGGCACTGCCACGAAATCC
>JAEFAI010000048.1 GCA_016291185.1 Bacteroidales bacterium | reverse complement strand
AGCACCTCGGTCGGCGCCATGATGCAGGTCTGGAAGCCGTTGCCGATGGCCATCAGGCAGCTCAGCACGGCCACCATCGTCTTGCCGGAGCCCACGTCGCCCTGCAGCAGGCGGTTCATCTGGTGGCCGCTCGTCAGATCCGCGCGGATCTCCTTGATCACGCGCTGCTGCGCGCCCGTCAGCGAATACGGCAGCGCGTTGTAGCACGCGTGAAAGTCGGGGCCCACCTTGGGCATGAGCAGTCCGCGCTCGCCGCGCGAACGGACATATTTCTGCTTCAGCAGCGAGAGCTGCAGGAAGAAGAGTTCCTCGAACTTGAGGCGGTAGGTCGCCTTCTGGAGGGCGTAGGAATCCTTCGGGAAATGGATATTCTTAAGCGCGTACGGCAACGAGACGAGCCCCCGGTCGCGCAGGACATACTCAGGCAGCGTCTCCTCGATCTCCGGCAGGCAGAGCGACAGGGCGGCCGACTGGAGTTTGCACATCACCTTGCCGGTGATGCCGCCCGTCTTGAGCTTCTCCGTGCTCGGATACACGCCCGTCAGCGCGCCCTGCGACATCGCTCCGTCCTGGGGCGTGTCCACCTCCGGGTGAACGATGTTCATGCGCGTGCCGAAGGACTGCGGTTTGCCGAAAAAGAGGAAGGTGGCGCCGGGCACCAGCCGCTGGTAGTTCCACTTGATGCCCTTGAAAAACACCATCTCCATGCGCCCGGTGGCGTCTTCGACGATGACCGAGAGGCGCTTGCACGCGCCGAAATGGATGGGATTCGTGTCCTGCGAGACGATGGAACCGGAGGGGCCGTAGAGCGTGCGGGTCAGGACCGTGGCCTGCAACTGGACGAAGGCCAGGTCGGGCGCTACCTGCGCGATGGGCGTGACCCCGCTGCGGTCGATGTAGCGGAACGGATACAGGTGGATGAGGTCCGAGAGGGTCTCGATCCCGAGTTCCCGCCTGAGGAGCTCGGCCCGCTTGGGCCCGACCCCGGCGAGGTACTGTATGCTGCTGTCCAGTTCCTTGGCCATACCTACAAATATACGAAAAATCCGGCCGATTTTTATTACATTTGCATTTCCAATACAGAACCAACCACAAAATGAAACGAGTATTCATTGCATTTACCTGTCTTGTTATGGCCATCAGTTGTGCTAAGAAAACCGACGAAAGCGGCTACATCGGCCCGTCCGACATCCAGATCACGGACGGCGTGATGACCCCCGAGACCCTGCTCGCGCTCGGACGCCTGTCCGACCCGCAGCTCTCCCCCGACGGCAGCCGCATCCTTTACGGCGTATCCTATACCGACATCGCGCAGAACCGCAGCTGCCGCAACCTCTTCCTCTGCAATCCCGACGGCTCCGACAAGGTCCAGCTGTCGCGCTACGCCAAGAGCGTCAGCGGCGCCCGCTGGTCGCTGGACGGCCAGAGCATCTTCTTCCTGCAGGGCGGCCAGCTCTGGAAAGCGCCGCTGAAGGGCAACCAGCTCGGCAAGCGCGTGCAGCTGAGCGACGTCCCCAACGGGATCAGCGACTTCAAGCTCTCTCCGGACCAGCAGCAGGTGATCTACGTCAGCACCATCAAGAACAAGGCCCTGGAGCAGCCCGCCGACGCCTACGAGGACCTCGACAAGGCGCAGGCCTACACCACCGAGGACCTGATGTATCGCCACTGGGATCACTGGGTGACCGACGTGCCGCGCAGCTACGTGGCCACGCTCGGCAAAGATAAGATCACCCCGGAGAACTCCGTGGACATCCTCGGCACCGAGGAGCTCTTCGAACTGCCCACCGAGCCGTTCGGCGGCGTGGAGCAGCTGGACTGGGCCCCGGACAACCGCCACATCGTCTATTCCTGCCGCAAGAAGGTGGGTAAGGAATATGCCTTCAGCACCAATACCGGCATCTATATTTATGACATCCTGACCGGCGCCACGATTGAAGTCAAGACGGACGGCGGCTACGACACCGACCCCGTCTGGAGCGCCGACGGCCGCCACATCGCCTGGATCTCCATGGAGCGCGACGGTTACGAGGCGGATCGTCAGCGACTATTCGTCGCTGAGATCCGCCTGGATTCTCACCCCCTGCACCCCCTCGAGGGGGATGGTCCGCAGGACGCTTCGCTTGCGGACGCCAACGCACCAGCAATTTCGGCAAACGATAGCGATGTGCAGAACGCCGGCGTCCAGGTGATGGGCGTCCGCGAGCTGCTGCCCGCGTTCGACCACGACGTAGCCGGCCCGGTCTGGCACGGCGACGAGCTCTTCTTCAACGCCCTTGTGGGCGAAGGCGTCCAGGCGCTCTACTGCGCCGACCTGACAGGCGACGTGCAGCGCATCACCGCCCCCGACTGGAACTTCGACTTCTTCTCCCCCTTCGCCATCCAGGACAACGCCGGCGGCGTGGAGCTGCTCGCCTCCTACTACTGCCTGAAGTTCCCGACGGAGCTCGTGTCCGTCAAGATCACCGCCTCCGGCGTGACCTTCGCGCAGATTACCAACGAGAACCAGCATATCCTCTCCCAGCTCGACGACGTCAAGGACGAGCGCGTGTTCGTGGAGACCGTTGACCACCAGCAGATGCTCTGCTGGGTGCTCTATCCCCCGAAGTTCGATCCGTCCAAGCAGTATCCGGCCATCGAAATCGTGCTCGGAGGCCCGCAGGGCAGCAATTCCCAGGATTGGAGCTATCGCTGGTGCTACCGCCTGATGGCCCAGCAGGGCTACATCGTCATCCTCCCGAACCGTCGCGGCACCACCGCCTTCGGCCAGGCCTGGAAAGAGCAGATCTCCGGCGACTACCCGGGTCTCAACATGCAGGACTACCTGAGCGCCGGCCGCTACATCAAGAGCCAGCCCTACGTGAGCAAGCTCGCCTGCGTGGGTGCTTCCTACGGCGGCTACTCCGCTTATATGCTGGAAGGTCTGCACGGCGACCTCTACGATTGCTTCATCGCGCACGCCGGCATCTTCGACGAGAAGCAGCTCTGGTTCACCACCGAGGAAATGTGGTTCGCCAACTGGGACAACGGCGGCCTGACCGAATACGCCTACACCCCGGGCCAGACGGGCCCTGCGAACGACGGCGTCACCTTCGGCGGCATGCAGCAGGCCGGTGCGCCGTACGCCCATACCCAGAAGGCCCAGCGGCACTATGCCAACTCCCCTTCCACCATGGTCACCAAGTGGCACACCCCGATCCTCTGCATCCACGGTATGATGGACTACCGCATTCCCTATGAGCAGGGCATGGCGGCCTTCAACGCTGCGCAGATGATGGGTGTTCCGTCCAAGCTCGTGGTCTTCCCGGAGGAGAACCACTGGATCCTCCAGCCGCAGAACTCCCTGTACTGGCACCGCGTCTTCTACGACTGGCTTGACCGCTGGATGAAGTAGATCTGTCCCGCCAACGAAAACAAATTGCCTCCGGTCGCAACAAAATGCGCCCGGAGGCAAATCTTTTTTCGTATTGGCTATCCTATTCGAATAGCAGTTTTTCGATGAAGACCTGGTGGTCGTCCACCCTGCCTTCGATGATATGGGCGCCGTCGGGGTCGAGAGCGTGCCAGAGCTCGACAGTCTCGCCGGGGCGGGCCTCGCGGTTAAAGTTGATGGTCAGTTCTTTAACCATCTTTTCGTTGACGAGGTCCTCCGGCAGGGCGTCCATCGCCCAGACGGTGTACTTGACGTTGTTCGCGTGCTGGTTGTAGTCGATGTCGGACCAGCGGACCGTATGGGTGCCGAGCAGTTCCAGCTCCGCACCGCGCGGCACCGCCACCTTGGCAGCGGGCGCTTCGATGGCAGAGTCGCTGCTCTGCGGATCCATCGACGTGAACTCCGACAGGAAATCGGGCCTGACCAGCCGCCGCTCCTCGATGTTCATCACCACCCACGAGCTGGTGGAGTTGACAGCGGGCTTTCCGTCCGCGCCCAGAATCTGATAGTCACGGATGAAGAACAGCCCCTGCATGCCTTTGTGCCAGGTCAGTACCTTACAGGATTCCTTGTGCAGCACCGGGCGCTCGAAGCGGACGTGCTGCCGGGCCAGCACCCAGGTGCAACCGTAGGGACCGAGCTGCTCGTCACCAAAGTTGAGTTTGTCCGCGCCATAGACCGCCATGTGCTGGGCCAGGTCGAGAAAAGCTGCCGGGCGCAGGATATGCCGGCGATCCACCTGGTAGCAGGTGGCCGTAAAATCTTCGTAGAATTTATCTTTCAGGTAATCCGTCATAACAAATCGGGTTGGTGTCGAGGTCCGTCTTAACGACCTCAACGTCAGGACAGTTCGTCTGCAGATAGTCTTGCAGAAGGTCCTGGGTGTATTGTTCACTCTGGTAGTGGCCGAGCTCCGCGAGGAGCACGCCGCCGTTCTCGAAATAATCGTGATAATGGAATTCGCCGCTGAGGTAGCAGTCGGCGCCGGCGCGGATGGCATCGCGCAGCAGGAAGGCGCCGGCACCGCCGCACAGGGCTACACGCCGAATCTCCCGCCCGTCGAGGGCGGAATGGCGGAGGCACTGCACGCCGAAGCTGCACTTCACGCGGGCAAGGAAGTCCGCATCGCGCTCCGGCTGCGGCAATTCGCCGACCAGGCCCGCCCCGGCGTCCTCCCCGTCCAGGGGTGAAAGCCAGCGAAGGTTCTGCAGGCCGAGCAGCGAAGCGATCTTGTGGTTCACGCCGCCGGGGGCGTTGTCCAGACTGGTGTGGGCGGAGTAGATGGACACGCCGCCCGCCAGGGCTTTGACCACGCAGCGCTGCTGGTAGGTGGAATCGGAAACCTGCCGGAGGGGTTTGAAGAGCAGCGGATGGTGCGAAACAATCAAGTTACATTTCTTCGCAACCGCCTCTTCTACAATAGCTTCCGTAATATCCAGGCAGACCAGCACGCGGCTGATCTCCGCATCCGGAAAGCCGACCTGCAGACCGGAGTTGTCCCACTCGTCCTGCAGTTTCAGGGGTGCGAGCCGCTCCAGCGCGGCGATGATTTCACGCAGTTTTGCCATACGCTTCACGATTTTGCAACCGCGAAGGTACGCAAATTATCTGAGATAACGCGCGCGAAGGGTCTGGATGTCCTCGTCGGTAAGGCCCATCGGGCCATGGAGGTAGGCGTCCAGGGAGCCGTATTCCCGGTCGATCCGGGCCAACGCCTGGATGAAGTTGTCGGTGTTGCAGCCCAGGAAGGCCTTGACCACTGCCACCTGCTCCTCCTTGCCGCCCCAAAAGCGAACCCGACGGGTGTACTTCTTTACGTCCGCCTCATAGACCTTGTTCGTGGCATCAAAGTCCGCCACGATGGTTTCCTGGTCGGCACCGAGGGCCGCCAGGAGCAGCGCGGACGCGATGCCGGTACGGTCCTTCCCCTGCGTGCAGTGATAGAGCACGGCGCCGTGCTCCGTAGCCAGCACGTGACGAAAGAAAGCGGCGAACTGCACCTGGCTCTCCGGGTTGAAGAGCAGAATGGGATACATCTCCCGGGCCACAGCCTGCGCCTTCTTGTTGAAAGCGGCGGCAACGATGATCTTCTTGACATCGAACTTCTTGTGGCCGATGAATTTCTTTTTCTCTTTCTCCGTCATGCCGGCGGCGACATTGCCCGTAGCATCGATCTGAAGCGGAACATACTTCGCCCCCGGAACCGTCCGGTTCACTTTCCCCTTCTTCTCGCCCTCCTTCCGCATATCGATGACCGTGCCGGTCGGGAGCTTCGAAAGGTACTGCAGGTCCGCATCCGTGGCCTCCGCCAGGTGCGCGGAGCGAAGGAGCAGACCGTCCCGGACGGTCCGCCCGTCCTGCATGACGTAGCCGCCCAGGTCCCGGGCGTTGACGATGCCCCGGACCGGGAGAAACTGCTGCGCAGAAACGACCGTAGAAACGAACAAACCCATCGGAATCAATAATCTGCTGACATGGAGCATAAACCAAAAGCTAAAGGTAATAATTCTTGATTGAACGCCGTATCATGACGGAGAAAAAGAGTTCTTCCGCCAGCCGGGGCGGCGTGAATTCGCGGCGGACCACCAGGTCCAGGCAGGCGAAGCGCGCGGCCTGCCGGTCGAATTCGCTGTGGTCTTCCTGGCCGGTGTAGGCCTTGGCAAAAGCATCCCAGAAGCGGTGCAACTGCTCCTCGCCCATGTGGAAGATGTCCTGGACCTGCTTCATCGAAGCATAGTCGTGGCAGATCTGGTACAGGTGGCCGAGATCGAACAGCGGGATCCCATAGCCGAAGCGGTCCAGGTCGATCCAGAGATACTGCCCGTCCGAGCTGACCAGGTTGCCCATATTGAGGTCGCCGTGGCTGCAGGTCGTGGCCTCCGGGATGGTCTCAGCGAAGGCCCGCAGGATCCCGCGGTTCCTCTTCCCGACGAAGCGCACCTTGTCCACCGCGCGCAGCAGCTGCTCCTTCCGGTTGGGGAAGAAATCGGCGTTGCAGGGCGTCGTGGACAGGGTTTTGAACTGCTCGCACAGCACCCGCGCCATCTCTTCCGTGCGCTCGGGCGCGTCAGCGCAGAGGCGCGAGAGGGATTTCTTGTTTTTGATGCGCTCGGAGAGGGTACCGAATGCGCCCGCCACGCGGACCATTTCAAGCATCCGGGGCGTCGGGAGTCCAAGGCCTTCCACGGCCTTGGACACCGCGAACTCGTGTCGGACAAACGCCTCCGTATTGAGCCCCGCCCGGTTGACCTTCAGGACCACGTCCGGCTCGGACGGATTCACGTAAACACTTCCGTTACCGCCCTCGCCAACCTTGGTCCAGACGCTGATGTCGATACTTCTGTATTCGCTCATTCCCAATTTCGTTCGTTTATTTTTCTTCGGCAGCCGCAGCGGCAGCGCGCCCGGCAGGATCTTGAGGTCGAAGGGGAACGTTATCCTCCAAATGGATTTGAAGGAATAACTCTCCGGGAGCTTATATACCGATTCTGTCATGAACTATTCTATCAGTCCGTTAGAATAGATAACCGATTGCGAGCGTCAGCACGTTGCTCCTTTCCGTTACGCCGGCTTCCTTGCTGCAATTCAATAGCCCGAATTTGTAGCCGAGCTTCACGCGGAATGATTCCCTGATGTCACACCAGATACCGCCACCGAGGGACATGTCAAATCGCTTGGACTCCGTATCGTAGTAGTCGTGATGCGGATTCGTGGAGATATCCTTGCTGAAGAGACCGTAATAGAAAGTCGGACCGGCGAAAAGGAAAAGGCGGGATTCTCTTCTGTCGGAGAGGCAGAGGTTGAAGTCGATGGGAGCGAAAAGATCGCACTCTCTGTACTTGACACCGTATTTGTTGGTAAAGAAAAAGTTGACGCCCAGACCCGGCGCAACGGAGAGGGAGCCGACTAACGGGATGTTATAATCCACCGCCGCCGCAGCGCCGTTGTAATACTGTGTTGCGCGCACGCCATCCATCTCGGTCATCATCGAATTCATCTGATAACCCACCTGCACGCTGAACTGCGCATAAGCCATCGCTGAAATCATCAGCGCAACGGCCAGTAAAAATACTTTTTTCATGACTGCTGTGTTATTAATTGGTTAGTTATTCCAAAAACTTGCTCTTTTCATATCAGATTCCTAAACTACGGCTTATACACAAACGGGCTTTCGCTGACGTAACCCTCTTTATCGCCCACGGTGACGGTCAGGATGAGTTTATGATTTACGGCCGCAAAGAGATAGGAAAGGGCCATCGTCATTCTGACAGCTATTCTTTTATAAAGTAAGCTCTAACCTTGCTCTCGGTTATCAGGACGGATTCCTGATGGAAAAAGGCGCAGAGGTCCCTTGCGATGGCATCCACAACACCATCCTGGGGGTCCAGCAAACTGATGACCGCGGATAGTGATCTCTTTCATGCCACCCTGTTCTCGTTAGCAGACTCTCTTGGACGACCCGTTCCCCAGGCGCTCCGCCCAGGACATCATCAGGTCCTCACGCCTGCCGAAGATGTCCTTCTGCATGCCGATGGTGTCGCCAAAGACCATCGTCTGGCGGTCGTCACCGGAGAACTTCTTCCACTGGTATTTGCCGGTGGAGGGGTTGCCCGTCCGGGCGAAGTTGGCCCACATCTCCTTGATGACGTGGCGGAACCCACAGTCTTCGTCCGAGACAATCTTTCCGCTTCCCATCGGATCCGGAATGGGATTGTCAAACAGATACGGAAGCTCGGCCGCGTGTATCGTGCCAAGCTCAGGGGTCGTCACCGGCTTCTTGATGAAATACATATAGGTGTTTCCGCCGGCAGCGGCGTGCCGGATGGCCATATCGGTGTTGCCCGCCCGGAAGTTGATATCGTTGCAGTACTGCTCCAGCCTCTTCCCTTCACTTTCGTCTGCCATCGTGGCCATAAACTCGTCGAACATAGCCTTTTCCCGGTCGTTCAGCAGCGCGCGATCCCGCTTCGCGATCCACCTGAGCGTATTCAGGAAGCCTTCCTCGCCGCCTTCGTACGGGACGAAGTACCTGATTTCGTCAAGGGTAGACCCGATTATCAGATCAAGTTTGGCCCGCTTCTCGTCCCCCCACATCTTGTACAGATCTGCACGGTCCTCGGGTAGCGTGACACCGTCCAGAAGCGGGAAGTTGGCACCGCCCAGCAGGCTGTTCTTGTCAATCATAAATGCCACCTGATAGGCCTCAATGAGCTGCTCGGTGGTGAGCGCCATCAGCTCGTCCATGGTCTGGCAGCCCGTCGCGGTCAGGAAGTTCTGCGTGACGTGGATGCCGTGT
The DNA here is from genome assembly GCA_016291185.1 of Bacteroidales bacterium. The sequence goes on along the minus strand of JAEFAI010000048.1, from coordinate 2,374 downwards.
TCCATCGTATCGGTGTAAGCGATGTTGGCACTCTGGGCGATAATTCTCTTGAAGAGCCCTTCGCTTCCTTCGATGAGCGGGAGGAACGTGACGCTGGCAGATCCTGCCGACTCGCCGAAAATGGTCACGTTATCCGGATCTCCTCCGAACCCGGAAATGTTTTTCTGAACCCACCTGAGGGCCTCCAGCTGGTCCAGCAGGCCCAGGTTACCGGCCTCCGTGAAGTTTTCTCCGCCCGGGACCCGCTCGAAGTTCATAAATCCCAAAAAGCCCAGGCGGTAGTCGATGGACACGAACAGGATGTCGGGGCACTGTTTGGAGATATTGGCCAGGTTATACAGGGGCGAAGCCTGGGATTCTGCACAGAACCCGCCGCCGTGGATCCACACCATAACCGGCTTCCTGCTGTCCGTGCAGCGGGTATTGGCATAGATGTTCAGAACGAGGCAGTCCTCGCCGAACTCCGCCGCTCCCTCCGAGTCGTTCGCGGGGCCGATGGGCACGTGGCCGGGCCTGGTGGCGTCGTACACGCCGTCATCGTCGGCGGCCGGGAGGGCCTTCTTCCAACGGAGCTTCCCCACCGGCTGCGTTGCGTAGGGGATGCCTTTCCAGATAATCAACTCGTCCGTCTCCTTGCCGACGAAAGTACCGTTATTGCATTTGACGGCCAGTTTTGTATTGTCTTGTTTCATGAATTGAATTCTCCGTTATATTGTATAGGAATTACGCCCTGAATGCCTCTTCTCCGTCCACGATGGTAGCGATGATGTTAGCCGCAGCCACCTTGTCCAGGCTGTCATGGAGGAAATCGCAGTCAAACACCGTCATGTTGGCTATCTTTCCAAATTCGATGGAACCCACGCGGTGCTCCTGATGCCAGACCCGGGCAATGTTGATGGTCATAGCCTCAAGCGCCTGCTCGCGGGTAACGGCTTCGGAGGGATTCAGTGGCATGGCTCCGAGGCCCGGGAACAGTTCTTCCGGAACATTGCGCGCCTCCGCCATATAGAAACTCAATTTGACGCTCATCATGGGCGAGACAGGATAGTCTGAATGGAAGACCACATTGGCGCCTGCGTCAAAGAAGGACTTGATCGGATAAGCTTTGTTGGCCAGCTCTTCACCTACATAAGAGGACTCCATGGCAAAGGCCGCCGGAATCTTGGCCACCCACAGCGGCGGCACAGCAGGGATGGAGCCGGTTTCCGCCATACGGCGAATATCCTCTTCCGTCACAAAGTGCAGGTGCGCCAGCACGTTGTTCTGCTTCTTGTCTCCGGTAATCTTTATCGCGTCCTCTATGCAGCCCAGCATAAAGTGTGTGGCGCCACCGCCTTCGGAGTGGCAATGGACGGCAAACCCTTCCTTGTCGGCCTCCACGATGAGCTGCACCATCTTGTCGTGACTGTTGAAACGTTCCACGCCATGATAACCCGGCTGGTCGGCGTAATCCTGGTTCTGCCAGCCGGTATGCGCCTCCGTAACACCATCCAGGAAGCATTTGATGCCCACAATGTGCAAATAGTCGCTGTCATATTTGGCGCGCAGTTCAGCTGCACGGGCAACCTCCGCCTTAGGGTCTTCCACGTTGTCGGGAGATAATGCATACGCATACGTGCGCAGTTTCAGTTTGCCCTCTTCCTCCAATTCATGGAAGGCCTGGGCACATTCCGGGTAGAACAGTTCCATACCTGCATCGGCCACACCGGTAAAACCGTTGCTCAGGGCAAAATCCTGCCAGGCGAGAAGGTACTTCTTAGCGTCCTCCATACTCTTCGGAAGATTATCCAACACCCGCAGTACCGGGGTCTCGCAGATATAGCCGTCCGGTTCTCCCTTTTCGTCTACATGGACCTGGGCGCAACCCACTTTCCTGGCATATTCTGCATCGATACCCGCCCATTCCAGCGCCTTCGAATTGAGCAGCATGGAATGTCCGCCGCCGGTTTGCATGATAAGGATCTTATCGGAGCAGATTTCGTCCAGATACGCTTTGCTCACGTATTCCTCCGTTTCATTCCACCCGGCAGCCACATAAAAGGAGCGATTTGGATTCTTGGCAATGAAGTCCTTGATGATCTCGCGGTATTTGGCATAATCGGCCAGCCCTACTTGTGCCAGGTTTGCCTGTCCCACAAGGCGGTCACCGGCAAAATACGGGTGGCAGTGGGACTCCAGGAAACCGGGATAGATAAAGTTTTCACCGTAATCCAGCACCTGGGCATCTGCGCCGGCAAGCTTCCTTGCTTCCTCAGCGCTGCCTATATAGGCAAATACGCCGTCCTTTACATATGCAGCCTTGGCAAGGGGGCGCTTTTTATCCACCGTGATGATGTTGCCAAGAATAAGTGACTTTTTCATAATGATCCAGGAT
>JAEFAI010000060.1 GCA_016291185.1 Bacteroidales bacterium | reverse complement strand
GCTCTCCGTCATCGTGGTCTGCGGCATCTCCAGCCTCATCCTGTCGCTGCTGCGCAATACCATCCCGGGCCGTGTCCGTATCATCGTCCAGCTTGTCGTGGTCGCCATGATGGTGATCCTGGTGGACCAGATCCTCAAGAGCTTCGAAGCCACCTACGCCATTGACAAGCAGCTGTCCGTGTACATCGGCCTCATCATCACGAACTGTATCGTGATGGGCCGCATCGAGGCGTTCGCCCTCGGCAACAAGCCGTGGCCGTCCTTCCTCGACGGTGTCGCCAACGGCGCGGGCTACGGCCTGATCCTGCTGATCGTCGCCTTCTTCCGCGAACTCCTCGGAAGCGGCACCCTCTTCGGCATCGACATCCTCAACCGGTTCGGCTATGTCCCGAACAACCTCGTGATCCTGCCTCCGTTCGCCCTCATCCTCCTGGGATGCATCGTGTGGGTCCAGCGGAGCATCCAGAAAGACCTTCAGGAAAAATAATACCGACGCCTTATGGAATATCTCAGCTTATTCGTCAGGTCCATCTTCGTGGACAATATGATCTTCGCGTACTTCCTGGGTATGTGCTCATACCTGGCGGTATCGAAGAATGTCAAGACGGCTGCGGGTCTGGGCGTCGCGGTTATCGCCGTCCTGCTGATCACCCTGCCGATCAACTATCTTCTCAACCGGTACGTCCTGGCTCCTGACGCCCTCATCCAGGGCGTTGACCTGAGCTTCCTCAGCTTCATCGTCTTCATCGCGGTCATCGCGGCGATCGTCCAGATCGTGGAGATGGTGGTGGAGAAGTTCTCGCCGGAACTGTACTCGTCCCTGGGTATCTTCCTCCCGCTGATCGCCGTGAACTGCGCCATCCTGGGCGGTTCCCTGTTCATGCAGCAGAAGGATTTCCTGAACATCGGTGAAGCCGTCGTCTACTCCCTCGGCTCCGGATTCGGCTGGTTCCTCGCCATCGTCTCCCTCGCGGCCATCCGCGAGAAGATGGCGTACTCCAACGTCCCGGCCGCCCTCAAGGGCCTCGGCATCACCTTCATCACCGTCGGTCTGATGGGCATCGCCTTCATGACCTTCATGGGTATTTCACTTTAACCGGAGGAAAGCACTATGGGAAATACTTTACTTGCAGCCATCCTCGTGATGCTCGTCGTAACGGTCCTGCTGGCCATTCTGCTGGTATGGATCAAGAACGCCCTCATGCCTTCCGGCTCCGTCAAGGTCTCCATCAACGGCGGTTCCAAGGAATTGGAAGTCACCCCCGGCGGAGACCTGATGCACACCCTCGCCGACCACGGCATCTTCCTCCCTTCCGCCTGCGGCGGTAAGGCCAACTGCGGACAGTGCAAACTGCAGGTCCTCGAAGGCGGCGGAACCATCCTCCCCACCGAGACCGGTTTCTTCTCCCGCAAGCAGATCAAGGAAGGCTGGCGCCTGGGCTGCCAGGTCAAGGTCAAGGACAACCTCCAGATCGCCGTTCCCGAAAGCGCCCTCAGCGTGAAGAAACTCGAGTGCGAGGTCATCTCCAACGACAACGTCGCCACCTTCATCAAGGAGTTCACCGTCCGTCTGCCGGAAGGCGAGCACATCGACTTCAAGTCCGGCGAGTACATCCAGATCGACATTCCGGAGTACGAGGCCGACTTCTCCGACATGGGCGTCGATCCCATCTACATGGGCGACTGGGAGAAATACGGTATCACTTCGCTGAAGTTCAAGAACACCGTTCCGACCATCCGCGCCTACTCCATGGCTTCGTATCCCGCCGAGAAGAACGTCATCAAGCTCAACGTGCGTATCGCGACCCCTCCGTTCGACCGCACCCAGCCGAAGGGCGTGTTCAAGTTCGTTCCGGGCGTTCCTCCGGGAATCGCCTCCACCTACGTCTTCTCCCGCAAGAAGGGCGACAAGGTGATGATCAGCGGCCCTTACGGTGAATTCCTCCTTCCGAAGGACGATCCCGAGGATATGGAATACATCTTCGTGGGCGGCGGCGCCGGCATGGCTCCGCTCCGCAGCCACATCATGCACCTGTTCAAGACGCTCAAGACGAACCGTCAGGTCCACTTCTTCTACGGCGCCC
>JAEFAI010000047.1 GCA_016291185.1 Bacteroidales bacterium | reverse complement strand
CAAGGGTCTTGATACCGAAGGAACCGAACGCGAGCTGGTTGCCGCGCTGGGCGTTGCCCTTCATGCGGTTCTTCTGTTCCCTTCTAAACTTTGTTCTCTTAGGTTGTAACATCTCAGTATTACTTTTTAAAATAATTATCGCTTAAAGTCCTAAAAATCAGCTTCTTACGCGGTTAGAAGCCAGTTTTTGGGACTGCAAATTTAGTAAAAAATATTGAATTAGCATCATGTTTTGCAAAATATTTCAAACTTTTTCGACACAAAATCCCGCAGGTCAACTCAACCTTCTTCAATCACTTACAAACGTGGTGAAAAACTTTTTTTCGACATTTTCGACCGACACGATCCGTATCTATTCGACAGCGGGCAGAAACGCTCCCCGGAGGACGTGTCCACCCCCGGACTCGGGCATGGGGAGGGGCCCGTTGGCAGCAAGTTATCGCGGAGCGATGACGCAGATGACAATGGGAGGGGCCGGAGTGAAGGCCGCGACAAGCGGCCGGAACGGAGTTCCTCCGGGGAGCGGTTTCTGCCCGCCTGCCGGTTCAGCGAATGCCGGGATAGCACAATAATTGTTATCTTTGTCAGATATGCGAAACCATCGCGTCATAGGATTTCTGGTGCTGGCAGCAGGAATGCTGCTGGCGGCGGCCGCGCTGCCGGCGCGGGCGCAGTCCGAGACCGCGCGGGAGACGCTGCGCGAAGCGCGAAAGCAGGCGCGCCGGCCCGTGACGGGGACGCCAATGTACTTCCAGTTGGACGAGAAAGGCGACACCGTCTTCATGGAAACGCTCGACCCGGTGTGGATTTTCCCGAAGGGAAAAAGAATGCGCGACGGCGACTGGCGCAAGTACTACAAGCTGGTCTATAACTTCAACAAAGTCTATCCGTACGCCCTCGTGGGCCGCAAAATGATGGCCCAGGTGGACAGCACGATCGCCGCGGACGCGACCAAGCGCTCCGAGCGCACGCGCTACATCAACGATGTCGAGAAAGAACTCTTCCGCATCTTCGAGCAGGACATCCGCCACATGACCGTCAGCCAGGGACTGGTGCTGATGCGCCTGGTGGACCGCGAATGCGGCATGAGCGCGTTCACCATCATCAAGACCTACGAAAGCGGCCTGGCCGCCAACTTCTGGCAGCTCGTGGCCAAGCTCTTCTCCCAAAACCTCAAGACGCGTTACGACCCCACCAAGGGCGAGGACGCGCAGATTGAAGAACTCTGTAAAATCTGGGATTCCGGGCAGTGGGACGCCTTCTACTACTCCATCTTCATGGAGCGCCCGGTAAAGGTCGTCATTCAGCGGGAGACGCTGGAGTCCGGAGTTCGAAAGAAGAACCGTTAAAGACCGCGCAGGGCATCCCCCCGTCTTCCCAATTCTTCAGCACAATCAGCTCCGCTCCGCCGGGGAGCTTCAGGTCCACGGAATCGTGGTAGTGCCCGAACACGAAATAATCCACGTGGCGCTCTTGCTCCGTCTTCGCAGCGAATTGATACAGAAACTCTTCCGCTCCGCGGAACTTGTGGTTCGGATGCTTGTTGCGACTAGACTTGGTCCAGGCGCGCGCCCAACGGAAAGCGATCGTCGGATGGATGGCCGCAAAGAGCCGCTGAATAAAATGGCTGTGGAAGATGCCGAGCAGGAAAGCATAGCCCCGCGTCGCGCCGCCCAGCCGGTCGCCGTGCCCAAGGCAGAAATCCTTATCGCCCAGCCGCACGAAGAGCGGCTGCTCGAAATAATGCATTCCCAGCTCCTTGAACAGGGAGAAAGTCCAGATATCGTGGTTGCCGGGGCAGAACCACACCTCCACGCCTTCGTCCATCAGGCGGATCAGCTCCGCCACCACGCGCAGGCCCTCGCGGGGCATCACGTCATGGTACTCAAACCAAAAGTCCCAGATGTCGCCCAGCAGGTACAGCCGGGAGACCGACTCCACGGGAAGGCCCTTGAGGAAGGCGATAAAACGCGCCTCCACTTCCGCCTTGGTCTCCTGCCGGCGACCCAGGTGAACATCCGCGACGAAGTATATGAGGTTCCGCTCCGCCATCAGGCCAGGAAGATCAGGACCAACAGGCCGGCAAGCGCGCAGTAGAGGCCAAACCACTTAAGCTGAGCCCGGCGCACCAGGGCGATCATCACCCGGCAGGCAAAAAGGCCCGAGAAGAAGGCGGCCACGAAGCCGATCAGCAAGGGCAGCACCCCGACGGCCGACGCGGCCATATCGCCGCCGACCACATCGAGGAACGTCTCCCCGAGAATGGGGACCAGCACCATCAGGAAGGAGAACTGCGCCATATTCTCGCGCTTTACCCCGCACAGCAGACCGCTCGAAATGGTCGTGCCGGAGCGGGACAGGCCGGGCAGTACGGCACAGGCCTGGCCGACGCCCACGAGGAACGCCTGCCAGAAGTTTATGCCGTTGCGGCTTTCCTTCACGGCCGCGCGAACGCGGGCGGAAAGAGAGTCGGAGAGCGTCAGCAGGACGGCCGTAACCACCAGGCACACGCCCACCACCCGCATCGAGTTGAAGGCGGCCTCCACCTGGTCCTTGAAGAACATGCCGACCACGAACACCGGAATCATCGACACGCAAAGCTTGGCGATGTAGTCCGTCTCGTCGTTATACTTGAACTTGAACAGGCCGCAGAGCAGCTTCCAGATCTCTTTCCGGAAGACCACGATGGTCGCGAGGACCGTAGCAGCATGGACCGTAACTTCGAAAATAAGGTCGCCCGCAGGCTCCACGCCCAGCAAGGCTTTACCAATGGCCAGATGGCCGCTGCTGCTCACCGGCAGAAATTCCGTCAGACCCTGTACCAGGCCGAGGATCAACGCTTCAAACCACTCCATATCAGCCTCTTACTTTTTCTTACACGCGCCCACGATGGCGATAATCTCGACGACGATGCCCGCAACGATCACCACGGGTGCAGCCACGAGCCGGCGGAAGTCGAACATCGCTTCATTGAAGACCTGCGGATCGTCGGACCCGCCGCCCATCATCAGGATGTAGCCGGCCGCCATCACGATCAGGCCCGCGAGCATCAGTTTCAGCCCCTTGGCGTCCAGGGCCATTTTATCTTTCTTTTCCATGTCTCAATAATAAAGGTCATCCTTGGGGGTGGCGACCAGCCGGTTCACCACCATCCAGGTGGAAATCACGCACAGCAGGACACCGCACGCAACAACAATGCCGCACACGATCAGCAGCTGCTGCAGGTCCACGATGGAAGCCAGCTCCGGGAACGAGCGGCGAAGCGCCGCCAGCAGGGCCCAGAGCATCCCGACGGCCAGCACCGAGGAGGCCAGCCCCTGCAGCACCGCCGCCCGCACGAAGGGCGCCCGGATGAAACCGCGGGTGGCCCCGACCAGCTTCATCGTGTGGATGGTGAAACGCCGTGCGAATACGCTCACGCGCACGGTATTGTTAATAAGGACAAACGAAATGAACAGCAGCAGCAGGATGAATACACCCAGCACGATGGAAATGCGCGTCAGGTTGGTCGTCAGCGCCTCCACCATCGTCTGCTGCGCCTCCACCTCATCGACCAGCGGGGAGGTCCCCAGGGCCTTGAGCACGCGCGCGAGGCTGTCCTTCTGGACATAGTCCGCATTCAGCGTCACGTCAACCGACAGGGGAACCGGAGAGGATTCGAACACATCCAGGAAATCCTCGCCCAGCATCGTTTTCAGCTCCTCGGCGCCCTCTTCGCGCGTGATGACGCGCGTGGAATGAACATAGGGAAGGGACTCCTGCGCCGTGGCCCACGCACGGGCCTGGCCCTCGGTGGCCTCGTCCCGCAACAGGACCGAGATGTGCATATTCTCCTTGAGGTATTTCGTCACGCCGTGCGCGTTGACTACGAGCAGGGCAGCGATCCCGGTCAGCAGCAGCACGAGGCTGATGCTGATCACGCTGGAGAGGTACGCGTTCACGATACGCTTCCGCAACATCTTTTTCTCCGGTCGGGCCATATTCCACCAAATTAGACCTCAAAGATAATGAAAAGACATATAATTGGAAAAAAATTCTTATCTTTGTGGATATGAGCGATATTAAGCAGAAAATCCTCTTCGTTAACTCCGAGATTTATCCCTATCTTCCGGAGTCGGATATCGCACATGTCGGACGATACCTCCCGCAGGGGACCCAGGAGCGCAAACGCGAAATCCGTTCATTCATGCCTCGTTACGGCTGCATCAACGAGCGCAAGAACCAGCTCCACGAAGTCATCCGCCTGTCGGGCATGAACATTATCATCGCGGAAGTGGACCGGCCGCTGATCATCAAGGTCGCCTCCATCTCCTCCGCGCGCATCCAGGTCTATTTCATCGACAACGAAGATTATTTCCGGCGCAAGCAGACTTTCTGCGACGCTTCCGGCAAGGCCTTCGAGGATAATGACGAGCGGACCATCTTCTTCGCGCGCGGTGTGCTCGAGACGGTCAAGAAGCTCCGCTGGGCACCGGATGTCATCCACTGCCAGGGCTGGATCTCCCACCTTCTCCCCGCCTATCTGAAAAAAGCCTATAAAGACGATCCCATTTTCTCCTCCAGCAAGATAGTCCTGTCGCTCTACGACGACACCCCGAAGGAGCCGTTCCATCCGGCCTTCGCGGAGAAGGCCTGTTTCGGCGGTCTGACCCGTGAGGACGTGTCGGTTCTCGAGGATCCCACTGGCATAAATCTTGCTAAATTGGCCGTCCAGTACGCCGATGGCGTCATCCTCGCCGCGAACAAGGTCGAGCCGGAGATTGTGGACCACTGCAAGTCGCTCGGTCTCCCGATCCTTCCCTACGACCGCAAGGCCCTGGAAGATGGCAGCTACATCGACTCGTACTGCAGTTTTTACGATGAACTTTAAAATGAAAACTAGATTCCTTGCGCTGGCGGCAGCCCTGATCTGCTGCTATTCCTGCATAGAAACCAACAGCACCCTGGGAGGCAACCTCGTCCCCGTCGTGGAGACCTATACCTTCCACACGGCGGAGATTCCGCTGGAGGGCATCTCCACGCAGATGGCGGACAACCTGTCCGGCTACTCCGACTCCCGCATCACGATCGGCGCCATCCGCGAGCCGGAATACGGCCTGACCACCCGCGCCAGCGCCGTGACCCTCATCCCGATGTTCCAGGACAAGCTTGACATGGGCAAGAACCCCATCTTTAAGCGTTTTCACTTCTGCGCATCGCGCGACACCACCAGCTTCCTCGACCCTTCGCAGGAGAACATCCTGCAGCGGGTGTATGTATATGAAGTAGATACCGAACTGGATCCGGAGGTCGATTACGACATCAACCGTCCCATTCCGCACGGCTCCAAGATTATCTCCAAGGGGACGCCGGTCTTCAACGGCTCCGACTCCCTGTCCTTTGATTTCTCTGAAGAGTTCGGCAAGAAGTATCTGCAGATCAGCCAGGATGACCTCAAGGACATCGAGACCTACCTCGCCAAGTTCCCGGGCATCTACCTGGAGACGGATGTCCCGAGTGAGGATGGCGGCCGCATCAATATGCTGGACGTCCAGATGACCTACGACAAGGATTACGGATACATCATGGGCAACGTCGCAACGCTGAATTACTCCGCCGAATTCGACGGTGTCCGCAAGGACACGACGGTGCTTTTCTGGTACGGCGCGACCGATTTCTTCCAGCTCGACTCCCTGTTTGAGGCCTACACCGGAACCTTCCCGCAGTATGCCCTCAACTATACCGGGCAGCAGACCCGCGGCCGGGCCGGCGACGCCCATGAGAGCATCGCCATCGAAGGCGGCGGCGGACTCAAGCCTGTCATCTCGGCCCTGAGCCTGAAGCACCAGGTGGAGCAGGCCATCATCAAGGCCGGCGGCAACCCCAAGGATGCCATCATCAACAAAGCCTCGCTCATCTTCCCCTTTGAATTCCCGGAGAACTATAAGGAAATGACCTTCTGGCCTTACCGGCTCTCGCCTACCTGCCGGCTGGTCAATGACGAGACCACGGCCTACATGGGCCTGACCGACGCCAGCTCCAGCAGCGAGAACCAGGGCGACGTGGACCGGTCGCTGCTTCGCTACGCACCGGACATCACCTATCACATGCAGGAGATCCTCAAGATCGACGAGACAGCCACAGACAAGAGCTCGACCAAAAACCTGCTCTCCGGCAACTATGACATCTGGCTGCTCGTGATGGCCCAGGAGACCCAGACCACGGTCAGCACCGCCAGCAAGGAGCAGCAGGAAATGCTCAACTACCTCGCCTACTCCAGCTACTACAACGGCATGTACGGCGGATACGGTTATGGTGGCTACGGCGGTTATGGCAGCGGCTACGGCAGTTACTACAACAACTACCTGACCTACGCCATGATGGCCCAGCAGGCCAGCATGTCCCAGACGTCCACCTCTACCACCATCGAGTTGGACACCGACCGCTTCTACCGCGCCGAGCTGTGCGGACCGGCCTCCGCGAATGCACCGACGCTGCAGGTGGTCTTCGCGCTGCCGAAGCAGGGGGACTAGATTCCGGATCAAGTCCGGAATGACGGAAGAATAAGTCCGGAAAGACTATAATGGAAATAAAAAACCGGCCTGCAGAAGCAGGTCGGTTTTGTTTTCGGATCTTCTAACCAGATTAGGCAAGTTTCTCGGCGACTTTGTCGCAAGCGTCCTTGACCGTGGCGATCGTGCTGGTCTCCTCATCGGGAATCTTGATGCCGAACACCTTCTCGAACTCCATAAGAAGCTCCACGGTGTCAAGGGAGTCAGCGCCCAGATCATTGGTGAAATTAGCGGTCTCGGTCACCTCAGAAGGCTCCACGCCGAGCTTGTCGACGATGATCGCTTTCACTTTTTCTACGATTTCTGCGTATTCCATGATGTTAAAAAGATATAAAGGTTTTTATTTAGTACTTTCGTTTCGTCAATAGCGGGGACAAAGTAACGGAAAAAAATTCAATTTTCCAAACTTGGAGATTCGCCGGTCGAGCCGGCGAATGACGGTGTGCCTGCCTTGGAAAGATTTATCCAGATACGCAAACCGTTCAGCGAGTTCAGCAGATAGAAGCTGTATTTGACCACATACACGAGCGCGTAGGAGGAATCGGGCGTCTGGCGAAGGGTCAGCACCCACATCACCACGGAGGCGATGTTGACCCCGATCCAGAAGATCCACTGCTCCATGTAGGCCGTGGACATGAGATACTGGCCCAGGAGGTTGCACATCATCGACAGGGCGTCCGTCAGAACCATCCAGCGGACCACCTCCGCCGCCTCGGTCTTGTCCAGGGCACAGAGGACGAAGTAAGCGACCATCAGCCCTACCAGGAAGATGGAGCCGTACAGCAGCCATTTCGGACCGTTCAGCCGTCGGGCCTGCACCTGCTTGCCATCGCCGGCGCCCCGCTTCTTCCACTGCACAAAACCGACCACCTGCATCGGCAGGAAGTAGAGCAGGTGCAGAGCAGCGTTGCCGTACTTGGCGCCCGCGAGGCACATGGCGCCGTAGATCGTCACGTCAATGAGTCCAAAGAGGAAGGTGAGGATGCGGCCGTTGGCCGACAGGACGTTAGCAAGCACACCGGCGAGCGAACCGACCGCGGCGATGATCAGCAGCGTCTGTCCGCTCTCGGCATCGCCCAGCTTGATGGCCGTCACGATAACGGTCACCACCGCCATCCCGATCAGGATGAAGGCGTTGAAGATCTTATTGAAGAGGTCTGATTTATTCATGCTTGAGATGTTCGTGAATTCGTTTTGCGAGGGCGGGGCCGACCAGTGCCGCCAGGTCTGCTTCCGGAGCGGCCGCGATGCGGGCCACGCTGCCGAAGTGCATCAGCAGGCGCTGCTCTGTCTGCTCCCCCACGCCCGGGATGGCGCGGAGCGCCGACTGGATGGCGGCCTTGCTGCGCAGCGAACGGTGGAAGGTGATGCCGAAGCGGTGCGCTTCGTCGCGAATGCGCTGCAGTACCTTGAGTGCCTGCGAATTGCGGTCCAGGAACAGGGGATACGGATCCCCCACCCGAATCACCTCCTCGAGACGCTTCGCGAGACCCACGACCGTCAGGCGGTCCTGGATGCCCAGCTCGCAGAGCGCCTGATAGGCGAAGTCGAGCTGGCCCTTGCCGCCGTCGATCACCACCAGCTGCGGCAGGTCGTCGGGAGCTTCTTCCAGCATACGCGCATAGCGGCGGTTCACGACTTCCTTCATCGAGGCGTAGTCGTTGGCGCCCACCACGGTCTTGATCTTGAATTTGCGGTAATCCTTCTTGGAAGGCTCCGCGTTGCGGAACACCACACAGGAAGCCACAGGATTGGTGCCCTGGATATTGGAGTTGTCGAAGCACTCCATGTGCACGGGCGGAACCTTCATGCCCAGGGCCTTGCGCAGCTCTTCGACCACCGCGGCGCGGTATTCGTCGGGATTGGTGTGCTCGCGCTGCTTGAGCGAGTTCGCCCGGAACTCCCGGGCATTCTTGGCGCCCAGCTCCAGCAGGGCCAGTTTGTCGCCGCGCACGGGGATGCGGAACTCCACGCCCTCCAGCTCCACGTCGGGCAGGAAGGGAACGATGACCTCGCCGCGGAGCGCGCCGAACTTGGAGGCGATCTCGGCGATGAATTCGCTCAGCACCGCCGCGCGATCCTCCTCAATGTTCATCTTGAATCCGAGATTCAACGACTGGATGATGGCGCCGCCGCGGATGCGCAGGAAGCTGCCGAAGGCTTCGGCGCCGTCTGCGAGCTCTAAGGCGAAGACGTCCACATCGCGGTCGCCGGCCGCTGTGATGATGCTCTTGGCGTAGTGGCGCTGCAGGGCATCGATGCGCTGCTTGTACACCTGTGCGGACTCGAAGTCAAGCGCGTCCGCCGCGGCAGTCATCCGCGCTTTGTAATCCCGGATGATGCCGCCCAGCCCGCCAGAGAGCTGACGCACGATCTCATCGATCCAGCCGGCGTATTCCTCGCGGGACACGGCGCCGATGCAGCAGCCCTTGCAGCGGCCGATGTGGAAATCCAGGCACGGCCGGAACTTGCCGCGAAGCACGGCGTCCGAGGTGATCTTGAGATTACAGGAGCGGAGCGGATAGGTCTCCCGGAAGAACTCCAGCAGCGCCCGCGCGTGCATCACGGAGCTGTAGGGCCCGAAATATCGGGAGCCGTTCTTCACGACGCGGCGCGTCAGGAAGACCTTGGGATACTCGTCCGCGGTCACGCAGATCCACGGATAGGTCTTGGAATCCTTGAGCAGGATATTGTAGCGGGGCTTGTACTGCTTGATGAGGTTGTTCTCCAGCAGCAGCGCGTCCGCCTCGGTGTCCACCACGGAGTACTGCACATCCGCGATACGCGACACCAGCAGGCGTGTCTTGACCGTGAGCCGGTCCGGCTCCACGAAATACTGCGCGACCCGCTTCGACAGGTCTTTGGCCTTGCCTACATAGATCACATTCCCCGCGGCGTCGTAATAGCGATAGACACCCGGGGAATGCGGTAAAAGCTGTATTTTCTCCCTAACGTCCAAGGACCTCGGCGACGGCTTTTTCCGTCGCGGCCCCGCGCAGGTCATCGCCGCGCTTGAGGATGGTGCCGTCCTTGTCGAAGAGGATCATGTGCGGGATGCCGTCGATGCCGTAGAGGGACGCAGGCTCCTGGTGGCCGTTGTTCAGCTGGTTCCAGGCAACGCCGTACACCTTGGCGGTGTCGATGGTGTTGTGCCAGTCCATCTTGCGGCTCTCCTCCCAGACCGCGACGCTCAGCACGTCGAAGTCGTCGCCGTGGTACTTCTCCCAGACGGCCTTGATGTTCGGAAGCTCAGCCTTGCAGGGCGGGCACCACGGGGACCAGAAGTCCACGAGCATCACCTTGCCCTGGCCGACGAACTCGGAAAGGCTCTTCTTCTCGTAGATCGGGTTGCCGTCCTTGTCCACACCGGCCACATGGTCCACGGTGAAGTCCGTGAACTTGTTGCCCACGGCCGTGGCCTGGCGGGCAGCAGTGCTCGCGACCATGCGGGAGATGAGCTTATCTTCCTTGATATTCTCAGGCATCTTGGCAAAGATGGCGCTCAGTTCATCATCCTCGAGATAGTAGCCGACTTCGCCCAGCACGGCGGGAGCCACCAGCGTGTCGGCGTAGTACTTGTTCAGCAGCTTGCGGCCGGCATCGGTCAGTTTGCCGATGACGTCGTCCTGCAGGGCCTCCATCTTTTCGGCCTTCTGCGCATCGTCGAGCGTGGCGTCTTCGCGAACCTGCTTGGCAGACTCACCGTATGCCTCTTCCAAGGTCTTGACTTCGGAACGGAAACCCTCCAGCACTTCCTCGCTGGACGGCTGCTTGCAACCGGCGAGCGCCACCAGCGCCGCCGCTGCGATCAAAATAGATTTCTTCATCTTCTTTAACACTTAACTATACACTACTAAAATAAAAAGTCGGTTTCGGAGTCCCGAAACCGACTTCAAATATAGCAATTTATTGATAGATATCAATTAATTACTTGTTGTCGCGACGCGGACGACGGTCACGGTCGCCATCCCGGCGGGGACGACGGTCGCCACCGCGGCCACCGCCACGGTTCTGGCCGGTAGCCTGTGCGTTGGCAGCGGCGAGGGCGGCAGGAGTAAGATCCTGCTTGCCATAGCGCTCACCATTGCAGATCCACACCTTGATACCCAGGGTACCCACCTTGGTGTTGGCCACGGCGAGAGCGTAGTCAATGTCGGCGCGGAACGTATGGAGCGGCGTACGGCCTTCCTTGAACATTTCGCTGCGGGCCATTTCGGCGCCGCCGACACGACCGGCGATCTGAACCTTGATGCCCTCGGCACCGACGCGCATCGTGTTGGCGATAGCCATCTTGATGGCGCGGCGATAGGACACACGGCCCTCGATCTGACGGGCGATGCTGTCAGCCACGATGTTGGCGTCCACCTCGGGGCGCTTCACCTCGTAGATATTGATCTGCACGTCCTTCTTGGTGACCTTCTTGAGCTCTTCCTTGAGTTTGTCGACCTCGGTGCCGCCCTTACCGATGATGAAACCGGGACGGGCCGCGTAGATCGTGACCGTGATGAGCTTGAGGGTACGCTCGATGACGATGCGGCTGAGGCTGGCCTTGGCCAGACGGTTGCCGAGATACTTGCGGATCTCGAAGTCCTCAGCGATCTTCTCCGCGTAGTTACCACCACACCAGTTAGAATCCCAACCACGGGTGATACCGATTCTGTTGCTGATAGGATTAGTTTTCTGTCCCATAATTACTTATTCTCCACTGGTTGTTTGACATCGAGGATGACGGTGACGTGGTTGGAACGCTTGCGGATGCGACCGGCACGGCCCTGCGGGCACGGGCGGATGCGCTTCAGCGTGCGACCTTCGTCGACCATAATGGTCTTGACATAAACGTTGCCGTTGTCCAGTTCCTTGCTCTGCTCCGGGTTCTTGGCTTCCCAGTTGGCGACGGCGCTGCGGATCAGCTTCTCCAGACGCACGGAGGCCTCACGCTTGCTGAACTTGAGCAGGTCAAGAGCGCGGTTGACCTCAACACCACGGACGGTGTCAGCCACCAGACGCATCTTGCGGGGAGAGGTGGGGACGTCATTCAGCTTGGCAACAGCTGTAACCTTCTTCGCCTCCTTGAGGCGCTCGGCCATAAGTCTTTTACGCTTTCCCATAGTGATTACTTCTTATTGTTACCTGAATGACCTCTAAAGTTGCGGGTAGGGGCGAATTCGCC
>JAEFAI010000059.1 GCA_016291185.1 Bacteroidales bacterium | reverse complement strand
GCCGATCTTGAACTTGTACTCTTTCATATCGCTGTATTTGTTTTATCTGGGTAATTTTCTGAAAATCTGCTTCTTGTCGTTCCAGGCGGAACCTTCCTTCGGACGCATCGTCAGGACGAAGGACTCGTTGTCGTGGACGGCGTCGGAGAAATAGAGGTGCATGGCCATCGCGATGGCGGCGTAGTCGTCGCCGCCCTGTTCCATATCCATGGCGAGGGCGATGACGGCCGCGATCTCGTCGGTCGGGGCGCCTGCGGGTACATCGGCCAGAGCGGCCTTCTTGCCTTTCTTCTCCTTCTTGGGCTTGGGAGGCTGGTTCTTCGCTTCGGCCGCCTTCTTGGCGGGACGGTCGAAGAACAGCCAGAACAGGAACCAAAGAATGGCGAGGGCGCTGAACACGACCGTGACCGCGACGAGGGAGAGGATGCCGCCGTGCGGGTCCTTCTCCTTCATGGCTTCCGCCTTGGAGGCGGCGTTCATGTCGCCGTTGAAGATGCCCGGACTGGGATCCGTCGGATTCGGGACGGGTTCGAACTCGCGCTGGCGCAGGTCGTGCGCCTCCTTTCTCATGGACTTGCCTGCCGGGATGCCGGCCGGAATGATGAGCGAGTCGATGACGGTTCTACCGTCGTTGGAAACCAGATAGACAGTGCTGCCCGGACGGACCTTGAAACTGGTATAGAACGTGCCGTCGGCGCCGTTTCCGCTGGCATAGAAGAGCGTGGTCTGGCGCGGACCGATCTTGGTGCGGAGATCACCCTTCGGGATGATGCTCTTCTTGAGGTCGGAGCGGTCGTCCGTCAGGAAGCACCCGGCGATGTTGACCGTTCCCTGGGAGGTGTTGAAGATTTCGATCCAGCCTCCCTGCCGCCCGTAGTCGTCCACGATGCCAGTGCCGGTGGAGTCCGGAACGGCGAGGGCCTCGGCGATGATGAGGTCGATGACGTTCTGGGCCCGGAGGCTCGTGAAGCTGACCAGAAGGGCCAGGATGAGGAGAATGCGCTTTCTCATAACGGGAGGTTGTCGTGTTTCTTGGCAGGAAGCTCCTGCTGCTTGAGAGAAAGCTGTTCGAGGGCGCGGATCACGCGGAAACGGGTGTTGCGCGGCTCGATGATGTCGTCGATGTAGCCCTTCTCCGCGGCCTGGTACGGGTTGGAGAAGAGGTCTTCATATTCCTTCTTCTTTTCGTCGAAGATCTTCTGCGCGTTTTCCGGATCAGCTTTGATATCCTTGGCGTAGAGGACGTTCACGGCGCCGTCGGCTCCCATCACGGCGATGCTGGCGGACGGCCAGGCGAAATTCACGTCACCGCGGAGCTGCTTGCAGCTCATCACGATGTGCGCGCCGCCGTAGCCTTTGCGAAGGGTCACGGTCACCTTCGGGACGGTGGCCTCGCCGTAGGCGTAGAGAAGCTTCGCGCCGTTGGTGATGATGGCGCCGAATTCCTGCTGGGTGCCGGGCAGGAAGCCCGGGACGTCCACCAGGGTGACCAGCGGAATGTTGAAGGCGTCGCAGAAGCGGACGAAACGCGCGGCCTTGCGGGAGGCGTTGATGTCCAGCACGCCGGCCAGCACGTCGGGCTGGTTCGCGACGATGCCGACGCTGCGGCCGTTCATATGGGCGAAGCCGACGATGATGTTCTTGGCGAAGTCCTTGTGGACCTCGAAGAAACGGCCGTCGTCCACGATGCTGCCGATGACGCCGTACATGTCGTAGGCCTTGTTCGGGCTGTCGGGGATGATGTCGTTCAGGGCGTCGTCCGTGCGGTTGTAAGGGTCGTTCGTAGGAACGGCGGGAGCCTCTTCCCGGTTGTTCTGCGGAAGGAAGGAGAGGAGCTCCTTGATGGTGGCGATGCCCTCCTCCTCGTTCGCGGCGGCGAAATGAGCCACGCCGCTCTTGGAAGCGTGGACGGAGGCGCCGCCCAGGGATTCGTGGTCCACTTCCTCACCGGTCACGCTCTTGACGACGGCCGGACCGGTCAGGTACATGTAGGAGGTGTTCTTGACCATCAAGGTGAAGTCCGTGAGGGCGGGGGAGTACACCGCACCGCCGGCGCAGGGGCCGAAGATGCCGCTGATCTGCGGCACCACGCCCGAGGCGAGGATGTTGCGCTCGAAGATCTCACCGAAGCCGGCGAGGGCGTCGATGCCCTCCTGGATGCGGGCGCCGCCGGAATCATTCAGGCCGATGACCGGAGCGCCGGCGCGGACGGCCA
>JAEFAI010000046.1 GCA_016291185.1 Bacteroidales bacterium | reverse complement strand
CCGCCTTCTTGAAGCGGCAGTATTTCTTCTTGCGAACCTCTACGGTAGGAGGGTTCAGATAACGGATTTCGTTGTTGTTTGCCATAATGATTCCTCCTGATTATTCTTCGGTTTCAATCTCTTCGGCTTCGGCCTTGGGGGCCTCTTCCTGCTGAGGAGCAGCAGCGGCAGCAGCGGCCTTGGCGGCGCGCGTCTGGCGGCGGTGCTCGGCGTAAGCGACGGCGTTCTTGTCCAGGGCTACGGTGAGGTAGCGGAGGATGCGCTCGTCACGGTGATACTGGGTCTCGAGGGTGCCCACGAACTGCGGGTCAGCCTTGAACTCGATCAGGTAATAGAATCCTGACGTCTTGTGCTGGATGGGGTAGGCGAGCTGCTTGAGACCCCAGTCCTCTTCGTACACGATCTCGCCGCCGTTGTCACGGATCAGCTGGGTGTACTTGGCAACCGCTTCCTTCATCTGGGTATCAGACAAAACGGGAGTTGCAATGAAAACGGTTTCGTACTGTTTGATCATTTTGTTAATAATTAATTAAATACATAGTCCCTCTTAAAAAAGGGGCTGCAAAGATAGGAATAATTTTCGGATTATCAAAGAGATTCCGGATCGAGTCCGGAATGACGGCGGGGGTTGGCGGAATGACGGCGGGGGTTTGCGGAATGACGTCAGGGAGATGGCGATGGGCAGATGGTGAAGGGGGTAAATTTTTGATTATTAAAGTTTTTTTCTATATTTGAGGAAATGAAACGTTGGATTCTCGTGTGTAGTTGCTTGCTGGCGGCCCTCTGGACGTCGGCAGGGCAGAATAACCCCTACGAGATCGACGATGCCTGTTATGCCATCCTGCAGCAGGTGGAGGCCGTCGTGGACGATCCGACTGCGGTAGCGTTCGATACGTTCAACGACCAGTTGTTGGAGACGGCCATCGAGCGCGGGGACGCCAAAGCCCGCACGCTCCATTATGTTTTTGCTCTTCGGCGGGTTTGCCGGGTGAGCGTGGATGTTCCGGGGGAGCAGCGCCTCCAGCGGAACCAGCTGGTGGATGCGGCGTTCGACAAACTGAAAGAAGTGGCCGCAGAGACTGGCCTTACCCAGTACTATTACTATGCCTACGAACTGGCACAGAATTACTACTTTGATTCGCGGCAGGTCTCGGCGGCGTTCGAACTGCTGGACAAGATGTTGAAGGAGTCCGAGCAGGAGTACGACGACTATGGCGAGTGGCAGGCCCTGCGCTTCCTGGCCCAGATCTACCAGCAGCAGGAGGATCTGCTCAATACGCGTTACTATCTCAAGCAGGCGCTGGCCCTGTATGAATCGTCGAAGGACCCGAATGTCCGGAAGCAACCCGTCACGCGCACGTATTGCGATCTGGCCGACACGTATGACTTTGCCGAGGATTCGTCCCGTCTGTTTTATAATAAGGCGGTAGCGTCCGCCCAGGCGCACCTGGACACGCTCCGCTGTGCGTATTACCAGGCCCAGATTGCCGCTTTCGACAAGGATGTGCCTGAGTACGAGCGTAAACGCGACTTTTGTCTGAGCGATCCCTCCTTCCATTCTTTCTTCCGGACCGGTATAGAGTTCTTTGCGTGCGTGGACGCGCTGGTGCATTACGAGCGCCCGTCTGCGGCGCTGTTGGATACGCTGGCGCTGCCCCGGCAGCAGCAGTTTGTCGGACGTCTGGCGTCGGAATGGGGACAACATGACATCTCTCTGCAGATGATGCGCAAGCGTTATCAGGAGATGCAATACGTGCTCTCGAAGGTCAATGATATGCATCTGGAGGAGGCCTCCGGCCGTTATCAGAACTATAGCTTGAACCGGCAGCTGTCCGAGAAGAACCAGGAAGTGGTGATGGCGACGCGCCTCGTGGAATTCCTGGTTATGTTGATCCTGCTCGTCTCGTCCGGTTTCTTCTGGGTGCACAACCGCAACCTGCGCAAGGCACGGGAGATGGATGAATCGCGAATCAAAGAGCTGAAAGAGGCGAATGAACAGGTCCAGCTGGCCAATGCGGCCAAGACCCGGTTCGTGCAGAACATGAGCCATGAGGTGCGGACACCGCTCAATGCCATCGTCGGCTTCTCGCAATTGCTGGCGCTGCCCGACGGCTCGTTCCCGGAAGAGGAAAAAGCAGAATTCTCAGACCATATCATCAACAATACCAAGATGTTGACGATGCTCCTGGATGATATTCTCAACGCCTCGGCGATGGATTCCGATGTGTACCGGATCAGTTACGAGCAGGGGGAGATGCACTTCATCGCGCAGGCGGCGATCCGCAGCGCCGAGCACCGTTTGCAGCCGGGCGTGAAGATGTACTATATGCCGGAGTCCGCCGAACCGTTCAACTTCCTGACGGATCCGCGCCGTGTGCAGCAAATCCTGATCAACCTGCTGACCAACTCTTGCAAGCATACGAAGGAAGGAGAGGTTTGTCTGTCCAGTTCCCTGACCCGCCGTCCGGGGTACGTGTCATATTCCGTGACAGATACGGGTTCCGGCGTCCCGGCGGATCAGGCCGAGCGCATCTTCGACCGCTTCACGAAGTTGAACGAGTTTGTCCAGGGGTCGGGCCTGGGACTGAGTATTTGCCGAGACATTGCCGGGCGCATGGGCGCATCGGTTTATCTGGATACTACATACACGGCCGGAGGCGCGCGCTTTATCTTTGAAGTGCCCGTGAATCCGCCGTCGCAAGAAGATAACACACCAATTATTAACCCCATCAAGTAATCGCTATGTTTAATTTGGATCCCAATCAAGATTATTCGAAGTACAACATTCTCGCGGTGGATGATATTCCGCTGAACCTGTTGCTGGTGCAGAAGATGTTGTCCCGTTTCAAATTCGAAATCCGCACGGCCGACAACGGCCAGCAGGCCCTGGATGCCGTGGCCGACCGCAGGCCGGACCTCATCCTGCTGGACTTGATGATGCCTGGTATTGACGGTTTTGAGGTCATCAAGCGCCTGCGGGAGGATCCCGCTACGGCGGATATCCGCATTGTTATCCTGTCCGCGCTCAACTCGAACGAGGATGTGGTGAAAGGGTTCGATCTCGGAGCGAACGACTTCATCATGAAGCCGATCATCTTGGAGAAGCTGCTGAACAGCGTCTTTACGCAGTTGCAGTTTGTCGCAAAAGGCTAGATATTAACGTCTTCCAGTTCCTCTTCGGAGCGGAGGTTCGCGCGGATGAAGTTCTGGCGGTCCAGGGTGTTGTCGCCCATGTAAAACGCCATGATGTTCGCGATAGACTCCTCCTCGGCGATCTTGACGAGGTCGAGACGCATCTCCGGACCGATGAAGTGGACGAACTCGTCGGATGAGATTTCTCCCAAGCCTTTGAATCGCGTGATCTCGACGCCGGTTTTGAGGGACTTGATAGCCTTGTCTTTTTCTTCCTGGTTGTAGCAGTAGTGGCTCTCCTTCTTGTTGCGCACGCGGAATAGCGGCGTCTGAAGGATGTACACGTGCCCGCGGCGGATCAGGTCGGGGTAGTACTTCATGAAGAAGGTCAGCATCAGCAGGCGGATGTGCATACCGTCGTCATCGGCATCCGTCGCCACGATGATGTTGTTGTAGCGGAGCCCTTCGAGGTCCTCCTCAATGCCGAGGGCGGAAATGAGCAAGTTCAGCTCTTCGTTCTCCGCGAACTTCTTGCGTTTTTCCTTATAGCAGTTGAGCGGCTTGCCGCGCAGCGAGAAGACGGCCTGGTAGTTGGCATTGCGGGCCTTGGTGATGGTTCCGCTTGCGGAATCACCCTCCGTGATGAAGATGGAGGATGCCTCGATGTTCTCCTGGGTCTTCTCGGTGACTTTGTCGTTGTAATGGTAGCGGCAGTCGCGCAGCTTGGGGTTATAGACGTTGGTTCGCTTGTTGCGCTCGCGCGTCTTCTTCTGGATGCCGCTGATTTCCTCGCGCTCCTTTTGGGATGATTTGATCTTCTCCTCGATCACGGGGACGATCTCCTTGTGGATGCGCAGGTAGTTGTCCAGGTTCTTGGCGACGAAGTCGTTCACGTAGGAGCGGATGGTCGGGCCGATGTCGGTCTTGAGCGCGCCGCTCTCGTCGTGATACTGCTTCTCCCACATGTAGTTGGATCCGAGCTTGGTCTTGGTCTGGCCTTCGAAGTTCGGCTCCTGGATCTGGATGCTGATGGCGCCCACGACGCCCTGGCGGCAGTCGGTGGGGTCGTAATTCTTTTTGAAGAATTCCTTCAGGGTCTTGGCGATGGCTTCGCGGTAGGCGGCGAGATGGGTGCCGCCGTCGCGGGTGTTCTGGCCGTTGACGAAGGAGGAAATATTCTCGCCGTAAGCGTTGCTGTGGCTGAGGACGATCTCGATGTCCTCGCCCTCCAGGTGGATGGGCGGGTAGAGCGGCTCGTCGCTGAGCAGGTTCTCGTTCACGAGGTCCAGCAAGCCGTTCTCGGATTTGTAGGGCGTGCCGTTGAGCAGGAGGGTCAGGCCTTTCTTGAGGTAAGAATAGTTCTTGACCATCGTCTCCACGAAGTCCATGTTGAAGGCGAATTCGCCGAACATCATCTTGTCCGGCGTGAAGGTGACGAGCGTGCCGTTCTTTTCCGTCGTGGGGCCCTTGCCGCTGTCCTTCAACTCGCCGCGCTCGAAGCGCGCCCAGGAGCATTCGCCGTCGCGGTGGGAGCAGACGTAGAAACTCTCGGAGAGGGCGTTGACGGCCTTCGTGCCGACGCCGTTGAGGCCGACGGACTTCTTGAAGACCTTGTCGTCAAACTTGCCGCCGGTGTTGAGGATGCTCACGGCCTTGATCACGGAATCGAGGGGGATGCCGCGGCCGAAGTCGCGCACGGTGACTTCGTTCATGAGGATGTTGATGCGGATCTCCTTGCCGAATCCCATCGCGAATTCGTCGATGGAATTGTCCACGATTTCTTTCAGGAGAACGTAGATGCCGTCGCCCGGGTTGTTACCGTTGCCGAGGCGGCCGATGTACATACCCGGACGAAGGCGTACGTGCTGTACGCCTTCGAGGGTGCGTATGTTGTCGTCTGTGTAGTTGCTATTTGGCATTCTTGACTGAACCTTTGAGGTGCAGGATGACGGGTTTCTTCTGGGCGGATGTGTAAACCGTCAGGGTTTTGTCGAAGGTGCCCGTGCCTTCGTCGTTGGAATAGGTGGCTTTGATTTCGCCTTTTGCGCCCGGAGCGATGGCTTCGCGTGTCCACACGACGTCGGTGCATCCGCAGGAAGGAACCACGGCGTAGATCGAGAGTTCCTCGTCTGCGTCGTTGATCACGGTAAAGGTGCAGGTCTGCTTGCCGGCCTTGGCGCTGATCTCGCCAAAGTCGTGAACAGTTTTGTCAAACTGTATGGGTGCTGCAAGCGCGGCAGCAAGCAAGATTGTCAAAATCGTCTTCATAACTGCAAATTTACGAAAAAATGATTACTTTTGTCCCGGTTTTTGCAAATAACGGACCGAACACACACTAAATTTTACTGATAATGGCTTACAAGATCAATCCCGACACCTGCGTGGCATGTGGTACTTGCCAGGGTGAATGCCCTTCCGGCGCTATCCAGGAGGGTGATGTTTACTCCATCGACCCGAACGTGTGCATCGACTGCGGTACCTGCGCCGATGCTTGCCCGATGGGCGCTATCGCTCCGGCCGAGTAGTCACGCACCAAGTGTCTTACCAGTAAGGGAGTCCCGCCGGGGCTCCCTTTTTCTTGCCTGCCGGGCAGCAGCTTCCCCCGGACGGGCATTTTTGCGCAAGCTTTTTTTCTTGCCCAGACGGGGGAAGTCTGCTGACGGCAGCTTATTCTGGCTGGCAATCTATTTCAGCAGACGGCCGTTGCAGAGGCGGTAGCGGATGACGGAGGTGTCGGCAGAATAGACCCAGTTGGAGATGAGGTTGTGGCAGGGCTGCATCGCCGGGGCGCCGAGATCGATCAGGATGGCGTCCGCCTGCTTGCCCTTGGCAATCTCGCCGGCGTCGATGCCGAAGAATTCGGCGCCGTTGCGCGTGGCCCAGCGAAAAATCTCGTCGGCGGGAAGCAGGGTGGTGTCGCCGCCCAGTTTGGCCAGCAGGGCCGCGAATTTCATCTCCTCACGCATGTCGAGATTGTTGTTGGACGAGACGCCGTCCGTGCCCAGGGTGATGCGGCAGCCCGATTCGATGGCCAGCTCGTAGGGGAAACGGCCGCTGCCCAGCTTCATGTTGGAGCAGGGGCAGTGGGAAATGGTGACGCCATGCTGTGCGAGAATCTTCCACTCCTCTGCGTCCACGTGCACGCAGTGGGCGGCAATGATGTCCGGGCCCAGGACGCCCAGTTTGTCGAGGTAGCGCACCGGCGTGGTGCCGTGCGCCTTGATGCAGTCTTCGACCTCGCGGCGCGTCTCGCTGAGATGGATATGGATCAGCATGTCGTGGTGGCGGGCGAAGTTGACGCTGCGCTTGATCCGCTCGCCGCTGACGGTATAAACGGAGTGCGGGCACATCACCAGCTGCATGCGGCCGCCGGTGGGATCCTGCCAGTTTTTGATGTAGTCCTTGAGGGCCTCCGCCTGCGACTTCGGGTGGTTGTCCAGGATGGTGATGCCGATGGCGGCCCGGATCCCGGCGGCCTCGACCGGAGCCATCGCTTCCTCGGGGTCGAAGTACATGTCCGAGAAAAAGGTGGAGCCGGAGGCGACCATCTCTCTGATGGCCAGCTCGTTGCCGCGTCGGATGTCCTCGGGAGTCAGGTTGGCCTCGAACGGCCACACGTGCTCCTGCAGCCATTCCTGCAGCGGCAGGTCGTCCGCCATGCCGCGCATGAGCGTCATGGCCGCGTGCGTGTGCGTGTTGAAGAAAGAAGGCAGGATGGCCAGGCCGTCCGCCTCGATGATGCGGTCGGCCGGTGTGTCCTCCGGGGCGTCCAGGTCCGCAAAGTGGTCCTGCTGGATCAGGATGTTGGTCTTGCGCCCGTCCAGCAGCACGTGGCGCAGGAGGATGCTCTCCGGCACGCGGAATTCGCTGTCCATGGCTTTGTAGCCGGCCAGAATCGTGCGGGCATGCTCCAGGAACAAGCGGCCGCGCTCAGTCGGCTCCACGCGCCCGCGCCCGCGCTCGAACAGCGCGCCGCCGACGGATTTCTCCAATTCCGAAATATGCTGGCTGACGGCCGGCTGGGAGATGCCCAGGGCCTTGGCGGCTGCCGTGAAGCTGCCCAGCTCCGCGACCCGCTCGAATACGCGTAGTCTGAAATCCTCGAACATATAAGTCTATCTTATGGCAAAGATAGCAAAATAAAACGAAATTCGCCGGTCGGAGCCGGCGAATGACGAAGGAGGATGTAAGCGTTTACTTATACATAAACCGTTTGATGCTGCCTTTCGGGGTCTTGGCGAAGGGGGTGAACTGCACCTCGTAGCCGCGGACGCTGGAGTAGGCCGGAATCTTCTGGTTGAGGGTGGCCAGGTTGGCGTCCATGATACTCTTGAGCGTGTCGGCGTCGATGTTCTGGTCCTCCAGCATCGCCTGGTTGGGAACGATCAGCGCGGTCAGCTGGCCGTTGCGGCCCACCACGATGGATTCCTGGACGTAGGGGAGCTGGTTGAGGACGACCTCGATCTCCTCCGGGAAGATGTTCTGGCCGTTGGCGCCGAGGATCATGCTCTTGCTGCGGCCCACGAGGAAGGTGCGGCCCAGCTCGTCGATGGTGCCCAGGTCGCCGGTGCGGAACCAGCCGTCTTCGGTGAAGACGGCGCGGGTGGCCTCGGGATTCTTATAATAACCCGAGAAGACTACGTGTCCGCGGACGAGGACTTCGCCGGCCACGTGGTGCGGATCCGGGGAGTCGATCTTCAGCTCGATGCCTTCGGGAACGGGTTCGCCGCACTCCTTCATCACATAGGTCTCCTTGTGGCCCAGGGTGATGGTCGGCGTGCACTCGGTCATGCCGTAGCCCGTCACGAACGGAACCTTGAGCTGCTCCAGGAAGAGCCGCTCCAGCTGCTCCGGCATCGCGGCGCCGCCGGTGATCATCAGGCCGAGGTTGCCGCCGAAGGCGTTCATGAAGATGGTGCGGAGCGCTTCGCAGAAGTCGGGGTTGTTCTTGTGGTCCGCGAGCTTGGCGGCGCCGCTTTTGCTGCGGATGAATTCGCCGATCGTGTCGTCGATCATCTTGTTGATGATGAGCGGAACGGCGAAGAATACGTAAGGTTTGTACGCGCGCAGGGCGGGCTTGAGGTAAGCCGGCACGGGCGGGACGTAGAGGATGCAAAGGGTCATACCGTAGCAGAGCGGGGCCATCAGATCGTACACCAGCCCGAAGATGTGGGCGTAGGGGAGCACACTGACGTAGTTGTCCTCCCGCTTGTACGGGAAATGATGGGGAATCAGCTGGATATTGGAGCTGAAGTTGCGGATGGAGATCATCACGCCCTTCGGGTTGCCGGTGGAACCGGAGGTGTACATCAGGGCGCAGAGCTCGTCCAACGGACGGTCCTGGTAGTGCACGTCTTCGGCGCGGAGCTCGTTGGGGTGGGCGGCGGCGAAGATGGCGTCGCGCTGCGCATAGATGTCGGCGAATTCGCCGCGGGCGGCCAGCAGTTCGCCGCTCTTGGTGTCGAGGACGCCCATTACCTGCGGCATGGCCTCGAAGTCCATCTTCTCGAAGATCGCCTTCTCCGTATAGAGGATACGGCTGTCGGAATGGGCCACGAGGTGCATCGTGTCTTCGGGGGTGAAGCCGTTGAAGAGCTGTACGGCGACGAACCCGCCTGTCTGGGCGGCAAAGAAGGTCTTGGCCCAGCCTGCGCTGGAACGTGCGTTGATGGCGATCTTGTCACCGCTCTGAAGCCCGGCAGCCCGCCACCAGAGGACGGTCTTTTCGAGTTCGGCGGCCAATTCCCCGTAGGTGATACCGACCTGGTTATATTCAACAAGTGCTGTCTTGTTCCAGCAGGCTTTGACGGACTGTTCAAAGCGGCGCAGGAAGCTGTCTTTAAGGGTCAGATTGTACATGGTTCTTTGCGTTATTTTGATAATCCGAGATGCAAAGGTAGGGTGTCACGAGGGCCTGGGCAAAGAGTTGGGAACGGCGGGCAAAAAAAGTGACGAAACGCCGATTTGGCGTACAAATCGGCGTTTCTGTGGGATAAAAATCCCTTAGAGCTATGTTTCGTCCCAGGCTATTCGGGGCGCATGACGATCTCGATCATGTTGCCGTTGAGGAGCTCCTGGGCGGCAGCCTGGATCTGGGCGGGCGTCAGGGCGTTCACGGCAGCCTCGTACTCCTTGTCGAAGTCGAAGCCGAAGCGGGCGTTCGTCATAATCATGGAGGCCCAGTAGTTGTTGCGCTGGCGGTTCTCCGGTATGTTCTTCTGGAGATTCTTGACGGTCTTGTCGAACTGCTCGGCGGTGGGACCGTTCTCGGCGATACCCTTGAAGCCGGATTTGGCCAGGTCGCGGAGCTTGTCGGCGGATTCGACGTTGGTCTGGAAGAGCACCTGCATCATGTGACGCTCATCGGGCTTGGTGCTGACGTCGTCGGAGGTGCTTGCGCCGTAGGTGCCGCCCTCGTCCTCGCGCAGGGTCTCGGTGTAGAGCATGTCGAGGATGTAGGAGAGCGCGTCGTTCGCGACTTCGTCGGCGACGGAGTAGGCCTTGAGGGTGTTGTACACCTGGAGGACCGTCACCATCGGCGTAGCCATCTGGGCCTTGAAGTCGTACTGGCGGTCGGCGGTGCTGATGCCGTCGCCGCGGTACTCCGCCTTGGCGGCCTTCTTGCCGGCCGGGATGGAACCGGCGTACTTGCAGATGAGCGGCATGATCTCGTCCACGTTGAAGTCGCCCACGACCACCAGACGGGCACCGGCCGCGTCGGCGAAGAGGCGCTTGTAGGCGCTCTCAAGGGTGCTCAGGCTAGCCTTGGCGAGGACCTCGTCGCTGATCATGAAGCGGCGCGGGCTGTCGTAGACATAGTCGTAGAGGGCCTTGTTGAGTTTGTAGTTGGACTGAGTCATGAGGTTCGGCAGGACGGCCTCGATCTGGCTGCGGCCCTGGGTGTATTCGGTCTCGTCGAAACGCGGCGCGGTGATGTAGAGGTAGAAGATCTGCAGGGCGGTCTCAAGATCCTTGACGGTCGTGGTGCCGCTGATGCCGTGCGTGTACCCATTAATATAAGGAGAACCGCTGACCTGCTTGCCGGCGAGCATCTTGCGCACCGTCGTGGCCGGGAACTCTCCGATACCGCTGTTCTGGATGTAGAGGCTCCAGAGGTTGGAATCGAAGGAGAACACTTCCTCGTCGGAGAGCAGGCTGCGGCCGCCGTCCTTGCTGTAGTTCATAATGATGCGGTCCTTCTCGTGGTCTGTCGGGAGGAGCCAGACGGTCACGCCGTTCTTCAGGGTGAAAGTCTTGGCACCGTAGATGCCGTCCTTGACCTTGCTGGCCTTGCTGCCCTTGAGGGCGGCGGGGTCGAGGAAGGCTTCCGGGAGCTCCTCGCCGGCGGCCTGCTCGATCTCGGCGTTCTCGACGGCGTCGATCACGGCCTGGAGCTGCTCGACGGTCGGGTGGACGAGGCCTTCCTTCTCAGGAGCCTGGTAGAGGACCACCATGTTCTCGCGGGTGATGAGCTGCTGCGCGGCCTGGTTGATGGCCTCGGCGGTCAGCATCGGCAGGAGCTGCTGGACGAGTTCATACTCGGCCTGCGGATCCATGAAGCGCTCGTTGTCGAAGAAGTTGTAGATCATCGGCATGACGAACTCGGAGTTGTTGCGGGTGTCGGCCTTCTTGGCCTTGGTCTCGAACTGGGAAAGCACTTCGGTCTTGGCGCGCTCGACCTCGGCTTCGGTCAGGCCGAAGCGGCGGAGCTTCTCGGCTTCGAGCAGGGCGGCGGCCAGGGCGCCCATCGCCTCGCCGTCCTTGCTGGCGGCCTCGACGTAAGTGACGTCCGCGGTCTCGCAGAGGTTGCCGATACCGAAGCCGCCGGCCAGGAACGGAGCATCCGGCTTGGCGGCAAGCTCTTGGAATCGCTCGTTCATCGCAATGCCCACGATGTCCTCGAGCAGGTCGGTAATCAGGCCCACCGGGGTGCTGTTGAGCTGCTCCGGGGTGGCTTCGCTGCGCCAGTAGATCTCGACGCTGGTGTTGCGGTTCTCCGGATCGGTGAGGATGCCGATAGCAGGCTTCTCGTTGTCCGGGATGGCGATGACGTCCTTCTGCTTCGGATTCTCAGCAGCCGGGATGTCGGCGAAGGTGCGCTTGATGCAAGCCTCCACGTAGTCGACGTCGACATCACCCACGACGATCAGGGCCTGCATGTCCGGACGGTACCAGGTGTGGTAGAAGTTCGTCAGGCTCTCGGGCTTGAAGGACTTGAGGTTCTCCTCGGTGCCGATGATGGACGTGGTGGCGTACTTGGTGTCACCATAAAGATAAGGACCGGACTGCTCGCGCATGCGCCACTGGGCGGTGTTGCGGGAACGCTTCTCCTCCAGGATGACGCCGCGCTCCTTGTCGATTTCCTCCGGGTCGCAGGTCACGAAGTGGGAGTAATCGTGCATGATCAGGATGCAGGTATCGACGACGGTCGGACGCACCAGGGGAATGTTGTTGAGCAGATAGATCGTCTGCTCGACACCCGTGGAAGCGTTTACGTTGCCGCCGAAGGAAGCGCCAATGCTTTCCAACCAGTTGAGGATGCCCTTGCCGGGGAAGTTCTTGGTGCCGTTGAAGCACATGTGCTCCAGGAAGTGGGCGAGGCCGTCCTGATCGGGCAGCTCCTGCAGGGCACCGACGTCGGTGGCCAGGTAGAACTCGGCCCGCTGGGCGGGCTTCTCGTTGTGACGGATGTAATAGGTCAATCCGTTGTCAAGCTTACCGACGCGCGTGGCCGGATCATTGGGAAGTTGCTGCAGCTGCTGCGCATTTCCCAAAGCAGCAGCGCTGAAGAGCGCTGCTGCAAGGAAGAGGATCTTTTTCATCATTTTCATTGATTGCTCTTTTGCTTGCACTTCGGAGTCTTTTGGGGGAGGCTCCACAGGCAAAGGTAATCAAAAATTATTGAAAAACAACAAAAATTTATTAAATCTTCGGAAATATTTATTCTTTGCCCGCTAACCTCTTATAAGTATCGAGGCGCACCTTGGCAAACTCCTCGGTCTTGGCGAGCAGCTCGGAAGCGCTCTCCGGGAAGAGTTTGTACAGGGAAGCGAAGCGGACCTCGCCCTTGAGGAAGTCCTGGAACTTCGTCCAGTCAGGCTCCTTGGAGTCGAGCGTGAACGGGTTCTTGCCCTGCTCCTCGAGGGCCGGGTTGAAGCGGTAGAGGTGCCAGTAACCGCACTCGACGGCCAACTTCTCCTCCTTCTGGCTCAGACCCATGCCCGCCTTCAGGCCGTGGTTGATACACGGGGCGTAGGCGATGATCAGGGACGGGCCGTCGTAGGCTTCGGCTT
>JAEFAI010000045.1 GCA_016291185.1 Bacteroidales bacterium | reverse complement strand
ACGGGAGCCTCCACCATCGTGTTCCACTCCCCGCAGGCCGGGCAGCGGCCCATCCACTTGGGGCTTTCGTTTCCGCACGAGGTGCAGTAGAAAAGGGTCTTCGCTTTCGTTGCCATACGGCATAAAGATAATCAATTCCGCGGTAATTCGAACACTTCCATGTCCTTGACCTCGCCCGCCTCGATCTTGAAGCGCAGGGCCGTCCGCACGATGTGCCAGCCCTGGATGCCGGCGGCGCCGGGATTGATGTACAGCATCTTGTGCTGATGGTCCTGCATCACCTTGAGGATGTGCGAATGGCCGCAGATGAACACGTCGGGCTTGTACTGGTCGATCAGCGCGGCGGCGCGCAGGTCGTAGTGGCCGGGGCTGCCGCCGATGTGGGTCATCAGGACCTTGAGCCCCTGCACCTCCAGATACTGGTGCTGGGGATATTCGCGGCGGATGTCCTGGCCGTCGCAGTTGCCGCTCACGCCCACCAGCGGCTTGAACGCGGCGATGCTGTCGACAAACGAGATGCCGCCGCCGAAGTCGCCGGCATGCCAGATCACGTCCACCGGCTCCAGGAACTTCCTGAAACCGTCGGAGAAGACACCGTGGGTGTCGGAGATCAGACCGATATACATCTTATTTGCCGGCGAGATGCTTCTCCCAGGCCCAGGCGGACTTCAGCGTGTCGTCCACGCTGCGCTCCGCCTTCCAACCGAGCTCCTGCTCGGCCAGCGTCGGGTCGGCCCAGACGGCCACCACGTCGCCGGGGCGGCGCGGAGCGAACTTCCAGTTGAGCTTGACGCCGTTGACGCGCTCGAAGGAGTTGATCAGCTCGAGCACGGACACCGGGCGGCCGGTGCCGACGTTGAAGATCTCGTATTCCTCCTTCATCCGATCCTCCACCATGCGCGTGACCGCGCACACATGCGCCTTGGCCAAGTCCACGATGTCGATGAAGTCGCGCAGGCAGGTCCCGTCCGGAGTCGGATAGTCGTTGCCGAACACGGACAGGCAGGCGCGCTTGCCGATGGCGGTCTGGGTGATGAACGGCACCAGGTTGTTGGGCACGCCGCGCGGCAGCTCGCCGATCAGCGCGGAAGGATGCGCGCCGATGGGGTTGAAATAGCGCAGCGCGATGCCGCGCACGCCCGGATAGGCCTTCACGCTGTCGCGCAGGATGTCCTCGCACATCGTCTTGGTGTTGCCGTAGGGCGAGGTGGCGGGCTGGCGCGGGCTGCGCTCCGTCACCGGGAGCTCCTCCGTCTGGCCGTAGACCGTCGCGGACGAAGAGAAGAGGACGTTGCAGCCGCCCTTCTCACGGGCGGCCTCGAGGATGTTGATGAACGACAGCAGATTGTTGCGGTAGTACTTGAGCGGCTCGTCCACGGACTCGCCCACCGCCTTGAACGCGGCGAAATGGATGACCGCGTCGATGGGGTACTTCGCGAAAAGCGCGTCCACCGCGGCCTTGTCGCAGAAGTCCATCCGGACCAGCGGCAGCTCCTTGCCGAGAATGGCGCAGACGCCCTTGTAGTTGGTCTCGTCGCAATTGGAGAAGTTGTCGGCGATGACGACGTCATAGCCGGCCTGGGTCAGCTCCACGGTCACGTGGCTGCCGATGAACCCGGCGCCGCCGGAGACAAGTACGGTCTTGCTCATGTTACATGCCCAGCGTCAGGCCGAAGGAAAGGGTACGCGCATCGCTGAGCGAATCCGGGAAGAGCGGCGTGAGGCCGTACATCACGAACACGCCGATCCGGTTCCAGGAGAAACCGGCCTCGACCGTGGCCCGGACGTCGTTGAAGGCCTCGCGGATGTTCTGGCGGTTCTTGGGGTGCTTGTACTTGGAATAGCCTTCCGTCAGCAGTTCGATGCTGGCGCCGGCATAGATCGTGGCCTTGTCGTAATTGAGGCTCAGGCGCAGCGGAATGCCGAAATAGCTGGCGTGGATCTTGGACTTGGTGTAGTCGTATGCGGCGTTCTCCCCGAGGATGTCGCTCGGCAGGAACGTCTTGCTGCCCACCCGGCGGAGGGTGTAGGCGGGATCGGCGAACGTGAAGTCCATGAAGGTCCAGCGCAGGCCCATCGACACGTCGAAGGCGCCGGAGCGGATGTGCATCGCCGCAAGGTCGAGCGCATACACGAAATTCTTGGACGGACGCATCTCCAGGAAATCTCTGTCGAAGAGCTCGGTGAGCGCCCACGCGCCCTTATAGTTGACGTCCGTGAGCACGGTCGTGCCGAAATACATCGGGAAAGCGACGCTCAGACTCGTCTCCACCTGGCCATTGGATTTGGAAATCTCGACCCGGTTGAAGTCGTCCAGCGAAGGAATGTCGACTTCCAGGCGACGCTCCTGGGCGGACAGGGAGATGGCCCCCAGGGCCAGCCCCGCGATGGTTAATGCAATCTTGTTCATGACACAAAGGTAGATACTGAAGGGCAAAAAAGCAAAAGTGCCTTAGAAGTCAAGCCGCTCGCCGCGGTAGAAGTCCAGGATCTTGGCCTGATACAGGCACTGGTAGCGGGCCTGGATATGCTCGGACTCGGCGCGGAGCCAGCTGTTGCGGGCGTCGTTGTAGTCCGTCACGCCGGCCTTGCCGACCTTGTATTTCTCCTCGGTCAGCTCGTAGTGCTGGCGGGCGCTGGCGGCCGCCTCCTGGCTGCCCGTATAGCGGGCCTGCGCGGTGACGGCGTTGTAGTACGCCTGCTGGATCTCCTTGTAGAGCGCCTTCTTGACGTTCTCGAGCTGGATCTGCTGGCTCTTGAGGCTGATCTCGGCCGTGCGGACGCCGTTGCGGGCCGAGAAGCGCTGGAAGATGGGGATGCTCAGCGAGAGGCCCAGCGACTGGCTGAAGTTCTTCTTCATCTGGGTGCCGAAGTTCGGGAGCGGGACCGGCGAGTTGGAGTTGGTGTAGTAGTTGGAGCCGATGCCGCCGCTGAGGGAGAGGCGGGGCAGGTAGGCGCCCTTGGCGCGGTCGACGCCCAGCGCGGCCGCATCCGCATTGAGCCGGGCGGCTTCCACGACCGGTTTCACGGCGACAGCCTCCTCATAAATGGACTCCGGCCGCATCAGCAGCGTGCGGGAAGGATCGCCGACCTCCGGGACGACGATGTCGAATCCCTCCGGGGAAGAGAGCTCCAGCAACTGCGTGAGCTCCAGCAGGGCCATGCGCAGGTTGCCTTCGGCCTGGATCTGCGACTGGCGGCTCTGGGCCAGGGTGGCCTGCTGCGCGGAGACTTCCGCGTCGCTGACCAGGCCGGCCAGCCGCCGCTCACGGATCTGCTCGAGCAGCTGGGCGTCGTGGGAGACCTGTTCCGCGGCCACGCGCAGCAGCTCCCGGTTGTAGAGGATCTGCACGTAGGCCTGCGCCACGGCCACGCGGATGTCGTCGCGGGCCTTCTCCAGGTCGGCGGTCGCGGCTGCCAGGTTCAGCTTGCTGATCTTGATGCCGTTCGTGATGTCGAATCCCTGGAAAATGGGGATTTCACCGCCGATGGTGAAGCTGGTCGAGGACGTATTCGTGTTGTCGGAATACGTGTTGTCCTCCGTCAGGCCGCGGCCGAACGAGATGCTCTCCGAAGCAGAGGCGGAGAGGCCGGGCAGGCGCCGGCCCTTCGCCGTGCTCAGGTCCACTTCGCGCTGCTCCACGGCCAGTGCGCTCTGCTTGACGGACAGATTGTGTTCGAGTGCATAGTCGATGCACTGGGAGAGGCTCCAGGGGCCCTGCTGCGCCTGGGCCGCGACGCCTGCGCCGAGGCAGGCTGCAATGATCAGGAAGCGTTTCATAGCAGTATGTTATTTCGTTTCATCTTTGAGGATACGCGGTCCGCGGAGCTTGTCGCCCTGGTTCAGACCGTCTTTGATCTCGATGTTGACGCCGTCGCTCATGCCGGTCTCGACCTTGACGCGCTCGTAGGTGCCGTCAGCATTCTTCCGGTAGACGTAGGTGCTGTCCTTGATGAACTCAAGGGCGCTCTCCGGGATGGAGAGGACCTGGCTCGCGGACTCCAGGACGAGCTCCGCGTTGGCGCTGTAGCCGGAGCGGATCATCTTGTCGCCGCTCACCTTGACGGCCGCCTTGATCTCGAACTGGTTGGCGCCGTTCACTTCGACCGCCTTCGGCGAAATGTACTCCAGGGAAGCCTCGCAGCTGTAGTCGGGCAGGGCGCCGATCTTGATGCTGATCGGCATGCCTTCCACCAGGGAGCCGACTTCCGTCTCGTCGACGTTGCCGTCGAAGATCAGGTCGGACATGTCGGCCACGACGGCGACGGTCGTACCGTCGTTCATCGTGTTGGCCTGGATCACGGAGTTGCCCACCTTGACGGGGATGTTGAGGATGAGGCCCGTGATGGTGGAGCGGACCAGGGTCGAGCTGCCCGTCTTGTTGGACGAGGACACGCCGTCGCGGATGACCTCCAGGGACTCCTGGGCGGCCGAACGCTCCTCCTTGGCCTGGTTGTAAGTCTGGAAGACCTTGTCGTACTCGTCGTCGCTGATGAGTTTCTTGTCGTAGAGGGCCTTCTCGCGCTCATAATTGGTCCTGGCCTGCTTGAGGTTGATCTCGGCCAGGCGCACGCGGGACTGGGCGGCGCTCAGGGAGTTCATGTCGGGGATGACGCGGAGCTTTGCGATCACCTCCCCCTCCTTGACCATCTGGCCGGCCTCCTTGTAGAGTTCGGCGATGATGCCGTTGATCTGCGGCTTGACGTTGACCTCGTTGCGCGGCGTGATCTTGCCGGTGACGACGGTGGTCCGGTGAATGTCCATCACCGCGGTTTCCAGCTCCTTGTAGCGGATCTTCTCCGGCTGGGAGTTCTTGTAGAGGTACACGAAGGTACCGATGACGAACAGCCCGATGAGGGCGAAAACGATGTACTTGGTAAAGCGTTTCATATGTGTTGTTTTTATTTATTATTCATCTCTCATGGCGTCCACGGGTTTGATGGACATCGCGCGGCCCGCCGGAGCCAGGCCGGCCACGATGCCGAGCACGGTCAGCATCAGGGCGGCGCCGATGGCCAGCCAGAACCCGATCTGGAATTCGGTCGGGCCGAACTCTTGCGAATGCGCGACGGCTATTTCCAGGCCGCGCAGCGAATACACGGCCAGCACGATGCCGAACGAGCCTGCGACCAGGGTCAGCGCAATGCTCTCCGAAATGATCTGCGAAAGGATGTTGCGCGGCGTGGCGCCGATGGCGCGGCGGATGCCGATCTCGGTCGTGCGCTCCTTGACCGTGACCATCATGATGTTGCTCACGCCGATCACACCCCCGAAGATGGTGCCCAGACCGACCAGCCAGACCAGGAAGGCAACGCCGTTGAACAGGTTGTCAATGATGTCGAAGAGCTGCTCGCTGTTGAATACGAAGAGCGCCTGCTTGTCCGTCGGGTCCAGTTTATGTGCGCGGGAAAGGATCTGGCGCAGCCGCGGTTCCAGTTTCGATATCCGGACGCCGGGAAGGCCCGTCACGCAGATCAGGTCCACATCATTTCCCCGGTTGTAGATCTTCTGCACCATGGAAAGCGGGATGGTGACGCGCTCGGTCGCCGGGGCGCCGACCCAGAACATCGGGCTGCTGACGTCCACGCCCACGATCTGGTAGTAGGACGGACCCACTTTGATGAACTTGCCGCACGGATCGCCGCCATCCGGGAAAAGGTCGGTGTAGATCTGTTTTCCGATCACGCACACCCGCCGCGACTGCAGCATGTCCGCATCGTTGATGAAACGCCCGTATTTGAGGCGCGGCTCTTCGATCTTCGCATAGTCGGGATATACACCCTGCACCATGCCCCGGGAGGAGTTCTCGCCATAAACGATCTGAGAATTCGAGACAAAGGCGGTCGGTGTCACGATATCCAGTTCCGGCACTGCCTGCCGGATCCGTTCGATGTCGCCATTGTTCAGCGTCCACCAGCGCCCTTCCCCGAAGCCGGCATAGGCTTTGGTGGTCTCGTGACTGCCTATGATGCCGGAGTTCGTGGCAAAGCCGGTGAAGACGTTGCCCATCATTTTCTTGAAGCCCTGGCCGCCGCCCAGCATGATCAGGAGCATGAACACGCCCCAGAACACGCCGAAGCCGGTGAGCAGGCTCCTGCTCTTGTTGCGGGTCAGGGAATCCGCAATCTCACGGAAATGGTCTATATCTATTTTCATTCTGCTCTGAGGGCTTCAATGGGTCTGACTTTGGCGGCCCGGAGGGCCGGGAACAGGCCGGCGAACGTGCCGGCGACGATCAGCACGACGGTCACCTCGATTGCCGAATCCATTCCGACAAACGGGTCGACCAGGACGGCAATCTTCTGGTCCGCGACGGTCATGACGGTCCGTCCGACGGTCTTGTCCAGCACCTGACAGCCGATCATGCCGAGCAGCATGCCCACATAGCCGAAGACGGCCGTGATCGTGACACTCTCCGCAAGGATCAGTTTCGTGATGGACCAGGGGCGGGCGCCGATGGCCTTGCGGATGCCGAATTCGTGCGTACGCTCCTTGACCGTGATGAGCATGATGTTGCTCACGCCCACGATACCGCCGAGCAGGGTCAGGATACCGACGAACCAGAAAGCATAGTGGAGGGCCTTCTGCGCCTTGTTCATCTGCATGTTCGCCGTGAACTGGTTGTCGATCCGGATGGCGCG
Source organism: Bacteroidales bacterium (assembly GCA_016291185.1). The sequence continues at coordinate 6,236 of JAEFAI010000045.1, read as the reverse complement.
GATATCGTTCGGGGCCACGTTGTGGTGGCTGTTGAGCACCGCGCGGTATTCTTTCTCGAACTCCTCGTTCGCCGCTTCCGTCGGCAGGCCGTGGAAGGAGAACGAAACCTCGTCCACCCGGTTGCCCCGGGCGTAGATGCTCTGGACCGTCGTGAAGGGAGCGACACAGGTGTTGCTGCTGCTTGCATAGTCCGTCTTGCTGATGCCGACCACCCGGAAGGGGATGTCGCCGACCTTGACATATTTACCGATGATGCTCTCCAACGAGGCCTTCCTGTTGCCGATGACGCCGGTCATTTCCTCTTCTTCCGGCGACAGGATGCCGAGCAGCTCTTCCGCCACGTTCTTCGCCAGGACAATCACCTTGCGCTTATGGGCGATGTCGTTGTCGTTGATGAAACGGCCGTGCAGGATATCAAGATGGTCTATCTTCTGGCGGTCCGGATAGTTGCCGGCTATCGTGCCGGAGATGCGCTTCTTCCCGTAGACATACCGGGTGCTTGCGCTCACGGAGGCAACGACCTGATCGATATGCTCAGCGAACATTTCGCTTCCCGTCACATCGACATCCCGGTTGTCCAGGTCGATGCGGCGGCCTTCTTTCATGCCCGCATAAGGCTTGGAGGTCAGGTGGCCGGAAACGGTCATCACGTTGGTGGCGACGCCCTCCCGGTCCTCCTGGAAGGAGTTCATCAGGCCGTTGCCCGCCCCCAGCAGGAAGATGACGATGAAGATGCCCCACGACACCGCGAAGCCCGTGAGACAGGTCCGGAGTTTGTTGCGGCGGAGGCTCGCCCATATCTCTGTAAAGACGTCTCTCATTTCATGGTGCTGTTGACGCCGAACATCGAGGCGTGATGCTGGCGGTTGTCTTCGATCTCGCCGATGATGCCGTCCTTGATGTGGACGATCTTGTCGGTGCAGTTGGCGACGCCGCTCTCGTGCGTGACCACGATGATGGTCACGCCCTCCTCGCGGTTGAGCTTGGAGAGCAGCTGCATCACCTCTTCGGAAGTCTTGGAATCGAGCGCGCCCGTAGGCTCGTCCGCCAGGATGATCTTGGGATGGGTGATCAGGGCGCGGGCGATGGCCACGCGCTGCTTCTGACCGCCGGACATCTCGTTGGGATAGTGCTTCGCCCAGGCGGTCAGGCCGAGCTTGTCGAGGTACTGCATCGCCAGTTCGTGGCGCTTGTGGCGGCTCACGCCCTGGTAGAAGAGCGGAAGTTCGACGTTCTCCACCGCGGTCTTGAAGCCGATCAGGTTGAAGGACTGGAAGATGAATCCGATCATCCGGTTGCGGTAGTCCGCAGCCTGGCTTTCCGACAGGCCCTTGATCAGTTTGCCGTCGATGTAGTATTCGCCGGTATCATAGTTGTCCAGGATGCCCAGGATGTTGAGCAGTGTGGATTTGCCGGAGCCCGAGGCTCCCATGACGGAGACGAACTCGCCGCGGTCGATCGAGAGGTCGATTCCCTTCAGCACGTGAAGCGGCTGTCCGTTGTTGTAAGTCTTGTTGACGTCTTTGAGTTCGATGAGCATATAGTGTCCTATTGAACTATTACACTGCAAAGGTACATATTATTTTCATATGCGCAAGAACCCGGTTAAAATTTTTCATAATATTTTCAGGTTTGCGACTCTTTCGCAAAAATAATAATTAATTATTGTTTTCCAATAATAATATATCGAATTTATGATTTTTTTCATTCGTCGGTCAAGGTAGCCAGCCAAACCCATGGCCGCCCGTGGCCTCGTGAACGGGAGGGGCCCGCGCCGAAAGGCGTGGGAGGGATGAAGCGAAGCGGAAGGTTTGCCGGGCGCGGCGGGAAGCGGGAAGCTTTCAGCAAGCTAACCGACAATCCACCATTGGAGTTCTATCGGATCCTTGCCCCAGGGGACGAAATACAGGCCGCCCTGCCCCAAACCATTACACATAAAGACAAATCCGTTTCTTCCGACGTAGATTGTATCATCCAAAGGCCAGGAGGCAAGTTTGAATCCATCCGCAGTGTCCGGCCACATCAAAACGGGTATATACTTGGCGCACACCTTGTACCGTTCCTGCCACTCACGTTTGGAATTAAGGAAAGACAAGATGCTGCCTTTGACTTCCCGGGTAAGGTACAAAACCTTCTTCTCGCATTCGACGACAGGTATATAATATGAGGTCCGGGCAGGAATGCTGTCGCAGACAGGCCAGTATTCTTGAAGACTCTCTTTCCAGGAATCAGGATCGAAGTCGAAGTCATATTCGAGGACCTTCACGACGGGGAGTACGGCATATTCCCCGCGCAGGCGGTCGATGTCTCCCCACTCTGCCTTGAAAAACTCTACGAGGACGTCATTATATCGATTGGGTTCAGCCTTGTCTTTCACGTCCTGAGACCAACGCTCCAATTGGACAAAGAATTCGTCCAAATTACGGGAAGACAGCGAGTGGATACCCGGGAAACGGAGGGCATCCGCACCATCCGTCTGAGCATCCAGCGTGCCACCGGACACCCACACCGCGACTAGCAGCACTAAGATAAAGCGGAAAGATTTCATATTTTAGTCCAGCCGGAGTTTCAGAAAGAAGCAGGTAAGCCAGAGCCACGCAAAAAAACCGCCGAAGAGAACACGCCCCACACGGTAATCCTCCATAAGGACCGGGTCGGAGATGGACCCGGTACATTCGACACCAGAGGGGATCTGTTTGAATGAAAGCGTAATGGTATATGTCTCTTCCTCGGTAAGGTATTTCCTTTGGTAGTCCCGGCGGATCAGCCCCAGATACATACAGCATATGACACCTCCGTCCTCATCCAACTCGGTAATCTTATAAGACGGGCGGTTGTTGATCCTGTCGGCACAGCGCCGGACGACATCCTTGAATTCCCCGGCGAACACTTTCTTTTTGTGGATTGAACGAAAAGTTCCCATAATACAAGTTCAAATCATCGATCGCTGAACAAAGATACACAGATTCATATGAAACTCCTTTCCGGGATCCTTAGAAGATTTCAGGCACGGTTATAAACACATCGACCGGAATCCCCTTATCTCTGCCCGGCTCCCAATCCTGCATCTGGCTCACCCTCTCGAGAATCTGTTTTTCATAAGCACTGAGCATCTCGGAAGTCTTGCCCTTAAACCTTGGAGCAAGCAGTTTCCCGTTCTTGTCGATAACAAACTGCACAGCGTAACGATACGGATTCTCTTCACTCTTTTCAGGATGGAATCTGCGAAGGTATTCAGGAAGGAATCCTTCCGGGAACGGTACTCCGTTGCACAATGGAGGGGTGTCAATATCGGAAAGATTTAAAACTCTCAATCCAGTCAGTTCGTCTTTCAGACACTCCGGTGGATTGTTGAAGAGGACCAGCTCCCAGAGTTCCATTCTATCGACTTCCTCATGCTCATCGAAAAAGGTCTTTGTATAGGTCTTGATCGCTTCCCGATAGTCCGGGTCAAGAGCTTCTTCTATCGTTATAGTGCCTTCCGAATCCGCCGTAGAGTTTAAATCGCGAAAAGCCCGGCAATACAATTGAAGGCCATCCAAGCACGACACATCATAACTTAACTTCCCGCTTCTGGTTATCGTGAAAGGGATAAGCACTGGCCTGGCCAGCGAATAACCGCTCCCGTCAGCATAGTTTCCAGGATCTCTTGATACAACATAACGAAACTCCCAATCATCTTCCCGAGACAAGTAAGGTGCTTCTGAACAAAGCGGCCACAGGCACTTTCCATTCTTGTCATAGGCAAGGGTGCGAATATGCTGCCGAAAGCTTCTATAATCCTTTTTCTGTAAAACCTCTGGCCCGCCGATGCATTGGATAGCACGGAGTTTCAGGTCGGAATACCTCTCGTCGAAGGCCAAATAGTATGACTCTCTCGTGGCTTTTGCATAGGTGAAAGTACACGTATCTCCGGAAACCGTAAGCACATTCCCGGGGTCATTCAGATCCACGGCAATAAGACTGTCCCTCTTGGCGAGCAGGTCGATAAAGCGGCTATAATCATGATACTCGCCGCCGACGAACAGATTGAGGGGGCCATGAAACCACCGCTCGCTCTTTTTTGCTTCAACTTTGGATAGCTCCCGTTGAAAGTCAAGAAGGGCTTGTTTGTCTTCCGGGTACCGTCCATAAACGAATCTGTATGAATAGATGGATTCTCCGAGCGTTTCGAATACTAAACCACCGGTATAATCAACAGACTCTCCGCTATCAAATATCTCCCGGATCTGCCCCATCGACGGCAGGCAGAACGCCATTATCAACAAAAAAACAGATAAAACTTTTTTCATAGCGCAGACTCCGAAATAACGACTAAATATATTAAAAGGCGTATTTGAAGAACCATTGGATCCGGGAACCTTCGGTCGGCCTGGTCGTGTGATCGAAGCCGGCATACCACCCCGCTTCTATCTCGACATAATAGCCCCAGCCCAGGCGGTATCCTATTTCCCTGTCGGCAAATGCTTTGGGCAGCGGGTCGCCTACCCGCAGGCCGCCGACGGTGAAAGCTTTGTCGATAGTTTGTACATATACGATTTCCCCGTTTTTTCCCCCGACCGTGTATGCGACACGGCCCTCCTTGATTTGATAGGCATCGATCAGATCGTTATTGGGGACAATGACTTTCATGTTTGTCGCGCGCGTATCCTTAAAAGAAGAATTCAAAGTCAACTGTGTCCCGGGAGAGCAGGAAAGAAGAAGGATGGATAAGATGAATAATCCCAAGTTTCTATAGTTCATGGCGCAATCAGGATAAAGGGTCTGAACAAAGATATTCAGATTCCTGGACAAAAAAAAGACAAGTCCTTTCGAACTTGTCTTTCGTGCGGTAGGTGAGAGTCGAACTCACACAGGCCAATGCCCACTACCCCCTCAAAGTAGCGTGTCTACCATTTCACCACTACCGCAGTTGTTTTGGGACTGCAAAAATAGGTATATTTCTGTAATTCGCAAAAAATATTTACTAAATTTGTAGATGTATGGACAAGTTTACGAGCAACATGAAAGTCGCGCGGCTTGTCGAGGCTAATTACCGCCTCCTCGGTGTCTTAGCGCGCGTCGGCATTAACGGCAGTTTCGGAGAGAAGACCATTTCTGAGGTCTGCATCTCGTCCGGCCTGGATCCGGACACGGTCATCCTCCTCTGCGAAGTATATACGTTCCCGAATTTCAAACCGTCGATGGAGCTGCTGCGCCGCTGCCACGTGGGCGACATCCTCCGCTATATGCACCAGTCGCACGACTACTACCTCAACCGGGCGATTTCCGAGATGGAAAAGTCGATTACGAAACTGCTCGAACCCTGCCAGCAGAAGCAGCAGGACGTGGTGTGGAACTTCTTCCGCGGCTACAAGGCCGAGGTCAAGAACCACTTCGGCTTCGAGGAGCAGGAAGTCATCCCCTATGTCCAGGGGCTGATCATCGGGCAGTCCCGGCCGGGCTTCTCGATCGACCGCTTCGAGGAGAACCACTCCAACATCGACGAGAAGCTGGGCGACTTCAAGAACCTGGTGATGAAATCGCTGCCCGCCGTCTGCGACAACGACATCCGCCTGGACCTGCTGGTGCGCATCTACGCCCTGCAGGAAGACCTGAAATGCCACACCTACATCGAGGACCACGTCCTGGTGCCGATGGTGCGCCTGCTGGAGAATCCCCAGCGCTTCCGCGACCGCGCACGCGAGCAGGACGAAGAGCCGGAGCAGCGCCTGGAGCTGTCCGACCGCGAGAAGGAGATCCTGGTGAGCGTGGCGCAGGGCCTGCTCAACAAGGAGATCGCCGACAAGCACAACATCTCCATCAACACGGTGATCACGCACCGCAAGAACATCACCCGCAAGACGGGCATCCGCACGGTGCCGGGCCTGACGGTGTATGCCATCCTCAACAACCTGATCGACATCAATTCTATCGAATAATGACGGTCGAAGCGCCGGGCGGCGCCCGGGACATCCTGCTGCACGCGTGTTGCGCGCCTTGTTCCGGAGCGGTGCTCGAATGCCTCCGGGACAGCGGGATCCGGCCGGTCGTCTTCTTCAGCAATTCGAATATCGCTCCGCGCGAGGAATACGAACTGCGCCTGTCGGAGCTGCGCCGCTATGGCGAAGTGATGGGCGTGGAGGTCGTGGCCGACGAATATGACCACGACGCCTGGCTGGCGGCGGTCCGCGGGCTCGAGCGCGAGCCAGAGCGGGGCGCCCGCTGCGCGGCCTGCTTCCGCTTCCGGCTGGCG
>JAEFAI010000018.1 GCA_016291185.1 Bacteroidales bacterium | reverse complement strand
CGGGGTCGTGCGCAGGATGTTGTGGACGGAGTTCCAGTAGATGTCCACGTCGTTCGCGATACCGCTGTTGGTGCTGTGGTTGAAATTCAGCGTCTGACCGATGCGCAGGATGTCGAGCTTGTCGTTCTTGATCACGACGTTGTCGGTATTGACGCGGAAGGTGTAGCGCTGGAACTTGGCGTTCATCGGCGTGATCTTGTTGTAGCCGATGATACCGTCCTGTCCGGTGTAGGACAGACCGATGGCGTACTTGTGGTCCGCCGTGCCGCCGGTCACGTTAATGGCGTGATTCGTCGTCATGGCGCCCTTGTTATAGGCCTCTTCCATCCAGTTGGTACCCTTCCAGGTGCCGTTCTGGATCTGCTGGTACAGGTAGGAAGGCAGGACGTTGGCCCAGTCGGTCAGGGCGATGCCTTCGTTCTTGTACATCAGGTCGAGGGCCTGCATGTACTCCTGCGCGTTGCAGAGGTTCGGCATCTTGGCGATGAACTGCCAGCCGTAGTAGCCGTCGTAGGACACCACGGCGCGGCCTTCCTTACCCTGCTTGGTGGTCACGAGCACGACGCCGTTCGCAGCACGGGCACCGTAGATGGCGGCCGATGCGGCATCCTTGAGCACGTCGATGGACTCGATGTCAGCGGGGTTGAGGGCGCTGAGGCTGCCGCCCGCCACACCGTCGATGACGTAGAGCGGGTCGGAATCGCCGATGGTACCCATACCGCGGATGTTGACCTTGTAGCCTTCGCCCGGCTGACCGGAGGCCTGGGTGATGGTAACGCCCGGGCTCTGGCTCTGGAGAGCGCCCAGGACGGAGGTTGTGCTGAGTTTCGTCAGGTCACCACCTTTCACCTGCACGGTGGAACCGGTGATGAGTTTCTTCTGCTGCACACCGTAACCGATGACGACCGCCTCGGAAAGCTGATCGAGATCGGGATAGAGCGTGATGTTCAGGGAGCTCTTGCCGTTCACGGCGACTTCCGCCGAGACATAGCCGAGGCTTTCCACAGACAGCGTGGCGGTCGCAGGCGCTTCGACGGAGAAGTTACCGTCCGCGTCGGAGGTGCACCAGGCGCCCGTACCCTTGACAACGACGGACGCAAACGGGACGGGGTCGCCGCTGGCGCCATCGGTGATCGTTCCCTTGACCGTCAGGTTCTGGGCATTGACAGTCAATGCGGCCAATCCCGACAGGAGGAACAGAAAGATTTTGTTGGCTTTCATAAGGTTATTTGAATTAAAAATAAAGTAATTTTAGTGGTTTATGGTGCAAAAATATCCAATTTGACTCCATAATAAAGCCAAATTTGCGTATTCCTACACGCATTTTGCGTACGAAGCAGATTATTTCATAAGTGCGCGGACAATCTGACCAATTTCACTATTTTCGTGAACACCTGTAAAGGCCTCAGCATGCGGGCCATAGGCGAAAACGGGAACGAGGATGCCATTGTGTCCTTTGGTAGAGAAATGCACTTTCACGGTGCGGTTTTCGAGGCTGCCGTCGATCAGCGTGAGGCCGCCGGTGGCGTGGTCCGCCGTCACGATCACGAGCGTCTGCCCGTCCTGCTCGGCCCACTTCAGGACCTTGCCGATCGTGCGGTCGAAGTCGAAGAGCTCTTCGGCCATGTAGCCGACCTTCTTGCGGTGGCACCAGTCGTCGATGCTGGAACCTTCCACCATCAGGAAGAAGCCTTTCTTGTTGTCCAGCAGCTCGATGGCCTTCATGGTGCTATCCTCGAGAATCGGTCCGCGGTCCAGGGCAGGCTCCATCTCGAGCGGGGCGAAGAGGCCGAGCACGCGGCCGGACTCCACCTTGTTCAGGGCCTCGCGGGTGTCCACGAAGGTGTAGCCGCGGTCCACCATCTCCTGCACCAGGTCGCGACCGTCGGAGCGGTTCTGCCAGAACTGGATGCCGCCGCCGCACAGGAAGTCCACGCCGCTGTCCACGTACTGGGCGGCATTGATCTCCTCCTCGTCGCGGTCGAGCGAGTGGCCCACGAAGTCGAGCGGGGTGGCGTCGTTGATGCGGCAGGTCACGGTGACGCCGGTCTTCATGCCCTTGCGCTGCGCGTCATGCAGCAGGGACGGGACCGGGTTGCCGTCCGGATCCACGCCCATGTAGTGGTAGCGCGTCTTGACGCCCGTCGCCAGGGCGGAGCCGCCGGCGCAGGAGTCCGTGACAAGGCGGTCCGTCGCATAGGTGCGGGAGAAGCCGGACACGGGCATGTTGTCCATATTGAGGTGGCCGCCGTTGAGCACCCAGCCGCAGCTGACCTGCTCGACGCCCATGCCGTCGCCGATCATGAAGATGACGTTCTTGATCTTCTTGCCCTTCGGCTGCTGCACGGTCACGGTCTCGTACGGCTCGGCGACCGTGTACTGGTCGTCCTCGCTGAACTGGTCGTTCGCGTACTTGGAGCGGTTGCGGGAGATGTCTTCCTCTTCCGTCAGCGGGGTGGCGGAAGCGCCGCTGTCCAGCACAAAATGCACGTTCTGCGCCTCCGTGCGGCAGGTGACCGTCTTGGTCTGGCCCGGCAGGAGCGGGAAGAAGTTGTCGCTCCAGAAGGCCGGGGCGACCAGCTGGCCGGCGGCGTCGAGCGCCTTCACGATGTTCATGTAGGCGATGACGTCGGACTTGTTGGTCAGGGTCACGGTCCAGGTGCCCTCGCCGCCGGCCACGCTCATCTGCACATCGGCCGGCTCCTGCGCGAAGACGAAGCGCAGGTCGGCGTGGCGCGTGATCGGGGTGAGGTACCAGTTGGTCTTGGACCAGTTGTATTCATTGTCCTTGGCGGGCAGGCAATAGAAGTTGTCCGCGACGGGCGTGCCGTCCGGCTGCGTGAGCGTGAGCGCCACAAAGTGCGGCTTGCCGTCGAAGCGGCGCAGGTCGAAGACCGGCAGGCTCTGGCGGTAGCCGAGGGTAATCTCACGGCTGTCGCCGCCCAGCACGCGGGAGTGCTCGTCATAGACGAGGTAGGTGGCCTTGAGCGCCTGCGCCTCCGGCCGCTCGCTGACCGCGTAGACCTTGCGGTCGGCGTAGTCGAAGATCAGCTGGACGGGCTCGCAGGCCTTCTTGGTGCCGTAGTAACCGGCGGTCGGGGCGCCGTACCAGTCGTAGAGCTGCCAGTAAAGGGACGGCCAGGCGGAGTTTAGCATCCACTGGACGATGCCGGTGCTCTTCGGCAGGCGGGCGCGGAAGGCTTCGAACATGGCGCGCGTGCCGTCGTAGTCCACGGCGTGCGCCTTGCGGACAAAGTCCGCGAAACCGGTGGCGGCGCCATACTGGGCCGTCACGATGGTGTTGAGCATGGTCGGCGAATTCATCGCCGAGCCGGAGGCCGTGCAATGGTAGCTCCAGCTGTCGGACAGGGGCCAGAGCTCCTCTTCCGGAATCATGCGGCGCAGGGATTCCGCCTGCGGCAGGTTGGCGCCGATGCCGGTCTCGGTGTTGAAACCGAAGGCGCCGCCGGCCTCCTTGTCACGGAACCAGTAGTCCGGACCGACATACTCGTACGGGCCCTCCATCTTGGTGCCGGACCAGCCGGTGATGGTGCTCTCCAGGTTCTTGGCGGAGCAGACGTAGGGGCGGTACTCCTCGGCGTTGTAGATCTCCATGTAGCGCTGCTCCAGCCGGGGATTCGGAATGCGGTCGCTGCCGGTCAGCCAGCCGATCAGGGCGGCGTGGTTGTGCAGGCGGACCACCTGGTCGCGGAAATAGGCGACGGCCAGGTCCTCCGTCTCCGGGGTGTTGATGCAGCCGTAGCCGTGGACCTCGGGCAGGCCGCAGTAGTCTTCCCACTCCCACTGGCAGCTCCAGCCCACGAGGGCGAGCACGCCGAGCCGGTCGCAGAGGTCGTAGACGGTGTCGTCCTTGCCCCAGATGTTCTCGAAGCGGATACAGTTCAAGTTCATATCCATGACATACTCCACCTGCTGCCGGATGCTCTCCGGGGTGTCGCGCAGGAAGAGGTCGTCGGTCCAGCCGGCACCCTTGATCAGGATGTCGCGGCCGTTCAGTTTGAATTGGCGGTAATTCTCAGCGGTCATGCAGCTGGTGATCTTGCGCACGCCGAAGTCGACCTCCTTGCGGTCGGACACGGCGCCGCCCAGCTTCACGCAGGCGCTCAGATGATAGAGTTCCGGCGTGCCGAGGTCGTAGCTCCACCACACGCGGGGGTTCTCCAGGTGCAGCATCGCGACCTGCTCCGGGGTCAGGACCACCGTCTGCTGCGCGGCGGCCGGCAGGCTGACGGGGACCGAGGCCTCACCCACGCCGTCCAGCGCGAGCACGAGCGTACCCTCAACGGCGCGGTCGGCATGGTTGCGCAGTTTCACGCGCAGTTCCAGATTCGCTTCCGCGAGCGTCTCGACATTCAGGTCGGGCACCACGGACACATCCTCCACGGACACGGCGCCGGTCGCGCGGAGCGTCACCGGACGGACGATACCCATGCTCTCGTCGAACGGACGGGGATTCCAGTCCACGAAGCCGATGTTCAGGTCGCCTTTCTGCGCGCGACGAAGCTTCACTTCCAGGCGGTTGCTGCCCTTGAGCAGCGAGCCGACCTCGTAGGCGCGGCGGCGGAAGACGCCGAAGGTGGTGTCGGACGAGGCGAGCTGCGTGCCGTTCAGGAAGATGTCGGCGTAGTAGTTCAGGCCGTCGAACGCGAGCTCGAAGAACTGGCCCGCGGCGGGCTTCGCCGCAAACTCGGTGCTGTAGGTCCAGACATCGTCGAAGGGCGCCTTGTCCACGGCGGCGTAGTTGCGGCCGTCGAAGAGATCTTCGCCGAAATAGCCGGCCTCGGAGAGGACGCCGCACACGGTCGAAGGGACCGTGGCCGCATAGCGCTCCGCCGCGCCTTCGCGCGAGAGCTGCCAGCCCCCGTCCAGGACCAGGCTGTCCCCGGAGGCCATCCGGCCCTGCTGCCCGCAGGCGCAGAGCGTCACTGTCAGAAGAAGGTAGAGGATCTTTTTCATACGCGGGTTCATCAGATTAAGGATGCGCCGATCACCGGAATGTCGTCGCCGGTGCAGACGTCGATGGTGAGTTTTTCCAGGCTGGACTTATACGGGAAATCCCGCTTCAGGCGCGCCTCCATGGACTGCCGGAAGAGCGGGTAGTTATAGGCTACGCCACCGCCGAAAGCGATGTGGCTCGGATCGTAAGCGAACATGACGGTGCAGAGCAGGTCGCCCAGGCGCTTGCCCAGCTCCGTGAACAGGGCGGTCGCGCGGGGGTCGCCGTTGCGCGCGGCCTGGGAGGCGGTCATGCTGTCCCAGCCGCTGCCGGCGAAGAACTGCTTGCTGCAGAAGGCTTCCAGCGTGGCGCCGCGGTAAGGCAGGCTGCCGAGCTCGCCGGCGCCGCAGTTGGCGCCGCAGAAGAGGCGGCCGCGGTCCACGATGCCCATGCCGACGCCCGTGCCCAGGGTGATGACGACGAGCACCTCCGGCTTCGCGTCGGCCGGATAGCCCTCGTACACGCCCATCGCGTAGCAGTTGGCGTCGTTGTTGACGGCCACGGGCAGGCTGAAACGCTGCTCGAGGAGTTCCTTCAGGGGGACTTCCTTCCAGGAGGGAATGTTGACAGTATCATAGACGATACCCCGCTTGACGTCCACGACGGACGGGACGCCGATGCCGATTTTCTCCGTGTCCGGGGTGATGATTCCGGCGATCCGCTCCGACAGTGTGTCGATCGTCTCCTGCAGGGTGGCTTCAAGGGGGAACCACGGGCCGGAAACCCGTTTGACAATCTGTCCGTCCTGGACCAGGCCCACGACCAGATTGGTTCCTCCGACATCAATTCCAAGTGTCATTTTCTGTGTGATTTTTTGCAAAAATAGGGTTTTGATTGTTAGCTCAAAAACAATTTTGCGTATTTGTCTACACAATTTGCGTCAAGCTGTTTTTCCGCTCCGCATTTTTTATCATATTTGTATCGGAATCAAAACCCGCTGATTGTGAACACTAAACATCAACTTCTCCTTTTTCTCGCGTACGCGTTTTGCGTAGCATGCACCCAACCTTGTCACATCATCTGGACCGAAGGTGTCACCAATCCCGACACCGGACGCGCCACCCATATCTTGGAAATCCAGAATCCGCCCGCCGGCACGGACTGGACCGTCTGGTTCAGCCAGTTCCGCACGCCCGTCACGATGGAGGAGGGCGCGCCGGGCAGCATCGAGCACATCAGCGGAACGCTCTACCGCGTCGTTCCCGCCACGGACACACAGGGCAACGCCATGGTCCTGAACTACGAAGCGAAGCCCCTGGTCAACCAGTGCCGCGCCCCGGAAGGATTCTTCCTGCAGCGCAAGGGCGGCAAGCCCGTCCCCGTGGAAGCGGAGTACCGTTTCCTGCCCGCCGAACCCGTCCCGGGCTTCACCTACACGAAGGTCGAGACCGGCGTGTATGACATCATCCCCCGCCTCAAGGAGGTGAAGACCCTCGCGGGCGAAACGGATCCGACCGCCGAGCCGTCCGTCAGCCTGATCGACGGGCAGCGTCCCGGCTGGTACCGCATCACCCTCGCCGACGGTGCCGTCCGTATCGAGGCGGCCGACGAGGACGGCGCCTGCTACGCCCGCACCACGCTGGCGCGCATCCGCCGCAACGCGCAGGGCGACGCCGTGCCCGCCGCCGTGGTCAGCGACTGGCCCGACCTGCCCTGGCGCGGCCTGATGCTGGACGTGAGCCGCAATTTCACGAAGAAGGACGACCTGCTGCGCCTGATCGACCTGATGGCCGCCTACAAGGCCAACTTCCTGCACCTGCACTTCGGCGACGACGAGGGCTGGCGCATCGAGATCGACGCCCTGCCGGAGCTGACCTCCTACGGCGCCTTCCGCTGCCTGCCGGTCCTCAACGAGGACGGCACCATCTCCGAGCCGGACGGCCTCCAGCCGACCTACTGCGTCGCGGCGAAGCCCGGCGACGACTCCCCCGGCAACGGGTACTATTCCCACGCCGACTTCGTCGACATCCTGCGCTACGCCTGGGAGCGCCGCATCCGCGTGATCCCGGAATTCGACACCCCGGGCCACTCCCGCGCGGCCGTCAAGTCCATGGAAGTCCGCGCGCAGCGCACCGGCGACGCCTCCTGCCTGCTCTCCGAGCCGGAGGACACCTCCGAATATGAATCCGTCCAGGACTACACCGACAACGTCATGAACGTGGCCCTGCCCAGCACCTACACCTTCTTTGAGACCGTCTTCGACGGCCTGATCGCGCTCTACGCGGAAGCGGGCGTGCCCCTCGACGCCATCCACATCGGCGGCGACGAGGTTCCGGAAGGCTCCTGGACCGGCTCCCCGGCCTGCAAGGCCCTGCTGGAAGCCAACGACAAAACGGATATCGGCTGGCTCCAGGACTACTTCCTGAACCGCCTGATGGACATCGCCGAGGCGCGCGGCGTCAAGCTGGGCGGCTGGCAGGACGTCTGCCAGAACGTCGAGCCCGCCACGCTCGAGCGCCTGAAGCGCAACCTCGCGCTGACCAACCTCTGGACCGTCTCGCACGGCCGCGACGTGCTCCCCTACGAGTTCGCCAACGCGGGCATCCCCGTCGTCATCTCCAGCGCACCCAACTGCTACATGGACTTCGCCTACAACTACGGCAAGACCGAACGCGGACACAACTGGGGCGGCTTCGTGGACGAGCGCCGCAGCTTCTCCGTGCAGCCTTATGACATGTACCGCTCCGTCCGCTGGGACGACTACGGCAAGCCGGTCGACCTCACGAACGCCGGCGCGGGCAAGCCCGCCCTGCAGCCGGCCGCCCGGCCGCAGATCATCGGCATCGAAGGTCACCTCTGGGCCGAAACGCTCCGCTGCTTCGACCACGTGACCTACTATTTCTTCCCCAAGTCGCTGGGCCTCTTCGAGCGCGGCTGGAACGCCACGCCTGTCTGGGCGGGCACGACCGCCCCGGACGACCCGGCCTTCACGGCCGATTTCGACCAGTTCTTCAGCATCATCACGGACCACGAGTATCCTTACTACGAGGAGCTCGGCATCAGCTATCACCATCACTGATACCATGTTACGCCTGCTGATCATCACCGACTTCACGGAGTCCTTCGCCAACAAGCTGCTCCAGGGCATCGTCCGCTATTCCCGTCGCAAGGAACAGTGGGCGATCTGCCGCATGCCGCCGTCCTTCAAGGCGGAGATCGGCATCCCGGGCGTGGTCAAGTGGGCCAAGGACTGGGGCGCCGACGCGGTGCTCGGGCAGTTCGAGGAGACCGACGACGTGAGCCTGTTCGGCAAGAACGGGATCGTCGTCGTGGCCCAGGACTTCAAGAAGCGCTTCAAGACCATTCCCAACATCACCGCCGACTACCTCGGCACCGGCAAGATGGCCGCCCGTTTCTACATCGACCGCGGATTCCGCCACTTCGGCTTCTTCGGCTTCAACCAGGTCTGCTGGTCGGACGAGCGCTGCGAGGGCTTCCGTCGGGAAGTGGAGGCCGCCGGCTTCGGCAGCTCCTTCTACGCCTACAACCTCCAGGACATCGACCACCTGTGGTACTACGAGCGCGACCGGCTGCGCGAATGGCTCCGCATGATCCCCAAGCCCATCGGCATCATGGCCTGCGACGACAACCAGGGCAACAACCTCATCGAGGCCTGCCACGCCGCCGGGGTCCGCATCCCGGACGAGGTGTCGGTGATCGGCGTGGACAACGACGAGCTGCTCTGCAGCCTGGGCAGCACCACGCTGTCCAGCATCTTCGTGGACATCGAGGAGGGCGGCTACAAGACCGCCGAGCTCATCGAGCGCCGGGTGGCCAACCCGGACGCCCCGCTCGAGGACGTGGTCCTCAAGCCCGTCAAGATCGTCGGGCGCATCTCCACGGCAGCCTTCGCCACGGACGACGCCCAGATCCAGAAGGCGGTGCAGTACATCCATCGCAACTACCAGAAAAAGATTTCCGTCAAGGACGTCATCGCGGAGGTGGCCCTGTCCCGCCGCCTGCTGGAGCGCCGCTTCAAGCTGGTGACCGGACAGACCCTGTACCAATATATTTCCGACCTCAAGATCAAGCGCTTCGCCGAGCTGCTCATCGACACGGACGAGCAGGTGGTCGGCATCGCGCTGTCCCTGGGAGAGAACGACACCAAGAGCATCTCCCGCCGTTTCAAGCAAATCTTCGGCTGCTCGCCCAATGAATACCGCGAGCGCCACCAACTGAAAAAACCCAGCATATGATCCGCAAAACCCTTCTTATCGTCGTCCTAGGTACCCTCACGCTGAGCGCGGGTGCGCAGAACTTCAACGTCCTGCAGGACCTGCAGAACCAGCCTGAACTCCTCGCCGGCACCGACTATCTCTGCCCGACCGGCCCCGTCACGCTCTCGCCCGCGCCCAAGGGCTACCAGCCCTTCTACATCAGCCACTACGGCCGCCACGGCGCCCGCTACGCCTGGCAGAGCGACATGTACGAGCGTCTGAACAACGTGTTCGGCGCCGCCGCCGAGGCGGACAACCTCACCCCGCTCGGCACCTCGTTCAAGCAGCGCTTCGACAGCCTGTACCCGTCCGTGCGCTACCGCGTGGGCGACCTCTCCCGCAAGGGCTGGCAGCAACAGCAGGAGCTCGCCGCGCGGATGTACGAGAATTTCCCGAAGGTGTTTGCGAAGGGCGCGAAGGTCCGCTCCTGGACCTCCACCTCCACCCGCTGCATCATGACGATGTCCTCCTTCTGCCTCGGCCTGAAGGCCAAGGACGCGCGACTGGACATCTTCGAGAACTTCGGCGTCAGCTTCCTGCCGGCCATCCTGCCGCTCGACCGCAACAATCCCTTCCGCAACGACACCTATCTCCGCACGCCCGTCAGCTTCGACGAGACCTGGGAGCAGTATATCGAACGCACCGTGGACTACCGCGCCATCCTCGCGCGGCTCTTCAAGGACAGCGACAAGGCCGTCGCGGCCGCGGAGCAGTGGGACTTCGTCTCCTACCTGTACTTCCTCGCCGCGGGCATGAACAGCCTGGACACGGACCTCGACTTCAACGATATCTTCACCCCCGAGGAGCGCATCGCCCTCTGGAAGATCGACGATTTCCAGTTCTACGCCAACGCCTGGCCGACGCACCTGGGCTACCAGCCCATCGTGGATGACATCATCGCCAAGGCCGACGCACGCATCACCTCCGGCGAGCAGGGCGCCGACCTGCGCTTCGGCCACGACTACACCTTCCTGCCGCTGCTGATGACCCTCGGCGTGAACGGCTTCAACCACGACGTCACCAACCCGGACGAGATTCCGTTCTGGTGCCAGCTGCACGAGGTGCCGATGGGCGCCAACCTCCACTTCGTCTTCTACCGCAACCCCCGCTCCGCGAAGGTGCTCTTCAAGGTGCTCCTCAACGGCCGGGAAGCCCACCTGCCCCTCGAGACCGACAACTGGCCGTACTACGACTGGGACGCCTTCAAGCAGCAGGCCAGCCTCCCTGTGATGGGCGAATACACCACCGTCGACACGACCGTTCCGGAGGTCTCCGGCCTCTGCCTGGCGCCGGACGGAAACGGCTTCCTGGCCGCCTCCGACGAGAAAGGCGTCTACGCCGTCAGCTGGACGGGCGAGACGAAACCCTTCTTCGTGGCGGAGCGCAGCATGGACTGCGAGGGCGTCACGATGGACCCGGCGACGGGCGACGTCTACTACATCGTCGAGCGCAAGCAGGAAGTCCGCCGGCTCCGAGCCCCGGAATATAACGAATCTGAATTGCTTACGGTGATCAAGGAAGTGGGCTACCGCACCAACAGCGGCCTCGAGGCCATCACCTGGATGGGCGACGGCACCCTGATGCTCGGCAACCAGGCCAAGCCGCGCCTGCTCATCCGCTACTCCCCGACCGAGGGTATCCTCGGCCAGACGGAGATCACGGAAGGCATCGTCGACATCTCCGACCTCTGCTACGACCCGGTGCGCAAGGCCCTCTGGATCCCGGACAGCGAAGCGCGCACGATCAATCTCTGCACCCTGGAAGGCAAGGTAATCGCCTCCTACCCGGTGCCCTTCATCGATAACGGAGAAAGCTTGTACGTGGATCGCGACCACCAGTGCATCTGGGTGGGCGACGACACCACGTCCAAGCTCTACAAAATCAGTTTCAAGAATCTATAAGCGATTCTCCGCGGCCTCCACGGCCTTGAAATAGCGGTAACTGGACACTTTGAGCTCCCCCACGACGGCCTCGTCGCAGACGATGGTCCCCGCGGGGTGGTTCTGCATGCCGCTGAGCGTGCAGTAGTGCGACATCGGACCCTCCACGGCGTCGCGCAGCGCGCGGGCCTTGCGCGGGCCGAAGGCCAGGATCACGACCTCACGGGCCGAAAGGACCGTGGCCACGCCCACCGTCAGCGCCTGCGCGGGCACGGCTTCGGGGTCGCCGCCGAAGAAGCGGGCGTTCACCTCGCGCGTGTCCTGCGTGAGCGTCATCACCCGCGTGCGGGAGCACAGCGGGGAGAAGGGCTCGTTGAAAGCGATGTGGCCGTCCTCGCCCACCCCGCCCAGGAACAGGTCGAAGCCGCCCGCGGCCGCAATGGCCTCCTCGTAGGCGGCGCACTCGGCGTCCAGGTCGGCGGCGTTTCCGTCCAGGATGTGGATGTTCTGCGCCGGCTCGTCGATGTGGTCGAAGAGCTGGCGGTGCATGAAGGAGTGGTAGCTCTCAGGATGCTCCACCGGCAGGCCGACGTACTCGTCCATGTTGAACGAGATCACGTTCTTGAAGCTTACCTCCCCGGCACGGACCATGCGGATGAGTTCGTCATAGGTCCCGATGGGGGTGGAACCGGTGCAGAGGCCGAGCACGAAGGGCTCGGAGGTCCGGGCCGCCTTGGCGTTGATGGCGGCGGCGATGTAGTGCGCGGCCCACAGGGAGCCTTCGGCGGCGTTGTTACGGATGATGAGTTTCATATGCTTAACAGAGTTTCAGGAATACTTCGATGGCCTGGTACTCGGCCATGCCCAGGCGGTCGTACTGCCGGGCGGTGTTCTGCGTGCGCTCCTCGGCGCGCTGCCAGAATTCGCGCGGATCCTCGCCCGGGAACGGGACGATGTCCTTCTGCGAGAGGTGGCGGAAGATGGCGTGGCGTTTCATCACCACTTCGTCCGGGCTGAGCGGCACGGCCATGTCCACGCGGCCCAGCTCCCACTCCATCCAGGCGCCGCGGTAGAGCCAGATGTGTGTCCCGGCGAGCCAGTCGTTGCCCTCGGCGCGCAGCTGCTCCACGGCCTCCAGGGCCGCCTCCGTGCACACGCGGTGCGTGCCGTGCGGGTCGCCGAGGTCGCCGGCCATGAAGATCATCTGCGGCTGCAGGCGGCGCACCAGGTCCTTGATGATGTCCACGTCGGCCTGCGTGCGCGGCTTCTTCTTGATGCCGCCGGATTCGTAGAACGGGAGGTTCAGGAAATGGGCGTTCGTGTTGTCGTCCAGACCGAAGGAGCGCACCGCGGCGCGCGCCTCGCTGCGGCGGATGGCCGCCTTGAGGTCCAGCAGCGCGCGCGGCTCCGGCTCGCCCGGAATCTTCTGGTCCACCAGCGACTGGATTTCTGCGAAGCGGTCGGCCAGGCCCAGCTGGTACGCCGCGTCGAAGTGCTGCAGCACCACGTCGTCGTGGACCGCCACGTCGCCCGAGGTCTCGTAGGCCACGTGCACGTCGTGCCCCTGGGAGACCAGGCGGATGAAGGTGCCGCCCATCGAGATCACGTCGTCGTCGGGGTGCGGGGAGAAGATCAGCACGGTCTTGGGGAAGGGTGCGGCCGGGACCGGACGCGTGCTGTCGTCCGCGTTGGGCTTGCCGCCCGGCCAGCCGGTAATCGTATGCTGCAGGTCGTTGAAGACCCGGATATTGATCTGGTCGTAGGGGCCGTATAGCTCCAGCAGTTCGCCCAGGGAGTTCTCCAGATAGTCGCGCTCCGTCAGCTTGAGGATCGGCTTGCCGACCGTCTCGCAGAGCCAGACCACGGCCTTGCGGATGAGTTTCTGCGTCCAGTCGCAGGGGCCCACCAGCCAGGGGGCCACCACGCGGGTCAGCAGGCTGCCGGCCGTCGCGTCGACGTAGAAATGGATATGGTCGTGCCGCTGCAGGAGCGACGCCGGGCAGGCGAGCGTCATCTCGCCCTCGACGATGTCCCGGACCGCCTTGGCTTTGTCTTCTCCCCAGGCCATCAGGATAATGCGCCGGGCCGTGAGCATCGTGGCGATGCCCATCGTGATGGCGCTCTGCGGCGTGGCCGCCAGGTCGTAGCCGAAGTTGCGCGACTGGCGCTTGCGGGAGCCGTAGGACAGCCGCACGGTGCGGGTGCGCGTTTTCTCGTTGCTGCCGGCCTCGTTGAAGCCGACCTGCCCCTCTTCGCCGATGCCGATGACCAGCAGGTCCAGCCCCCGCGCCAGCTTGTCGAAAGCGGCACAGTACTCGGACACCTCCGCCTGCGGCACGGTCCCGTCGGGGATGTGGATGTTCTCCGGGAGGATGTCCACCTTGTCCAGGAGCGCCTCATGCAAGCGGTGGTTGCGGCTCTGCAGCTCGTCCGACGAGGACGGGTAGTACTCGTCGATCGAGACGACCTCGACGTTCCGGAAGGATACCTTCCCGGCCTGGTAGCGGCGCAGCAGCTCCTCGTAGAGCGGGGCCGGCGTGGCGCCGGTCGTCAGGCCCAGGCGGAACAGCCGGCCCTCGCAGGCGTTGATCCCCGCGACAATCATGTCCGCCACGGCCTGCGAAGCCGGCAGGGCCTCCGGATAGATGTCCGCCCAAATCTTCTCGTAGTTGTGCAGGATGCCGGCGGGGAGGTTCTTTTCGGTCAGACCGCCTTCATAGGGGAGAGTAAATTGCTTGTCCATAACCTTTTATCCTATTCTCATCTGCTACAAAGATAGAAAAATGATAAAAACTTCGGTGCGGTTTTTGCGTAATCCGACACGCAAATTGCGCAAATTCGGGTATTTGCATAGTTTTTGTACCTTTGTAGAAAATTAAACGTATGAAGCGATTCCTCCTCCTTCTTTCCGCCCTGGTCCTCACCGCGACTTTCTGTGAGGCGCGCAAGCTTCCCGCGGAAGCCCTGGGCACCGTCAAGTATGAGATCCGCTACAAGTGGGGCGCCATCAACGCCAAGGTGGCTTCCATCGACTTGTCCCTGGCGCCCGAGAAATGGGAGAATTACCAGGCGTACCATTCCAAAGCCATCATCAAGACCTCAGCCGTCTTCAGCCTGTTCATCGGCGCGGACATGACGGCCGAGTCCTACATCGAACAGTCCGACCTCCAGCCGCTCTACTTCATCAACCCGCACAAGAAAGGCGGCAAGGACGTCTGCTTCACCTTCGTATACAACCGCAAGTCCAAGAAAATCGAGTCCACCTTCAAAGGCGTGAAAGATACCTCTGAGAAGACCCTCCCGATGGACGGCAAGACCTACGACCTGCTGTCCGTCATCACGTACGTCCGCTTCCTGGACGCCTCCAAGAAGAACGTCGACATCAACCTGCTGCTCGGCGATGAGCGCTACCCGGGCGTGCTCACCTACGAGGGCAAGGATACGGAGAAATTCCCGGGCAGGGAGACCGACCGTTTCGTGCTTCGCCTGACCGGCCGCGGCGTGATGGAGAACGGCAGCGGCAACGAGCTGACCTTCTGGCGCAGCACGGGCTCCGACCGCAAGCTGATCGGTCTGGAAGCCCCCATCAGCCCCGGTTTCATGACCATTCGAATCAAGGAATAACTCACTTTTATTAATAATGCTTTTATGAAAAAATTATTGGTTTTCTTTGCCCTGCTCCTTCTGTGGGCAGGCGCAGCATCCGCCCAGGCGGTGTATTCCTGCAGCTCCAAGAGCGACGCCAAGGTGAAAGTGTACGTAACCTCGACCAAGAGCGAAGCCGACCTGGTCGTCTACAAGTGCAGCTCCAAGAGCGAAGCCTCCGGCAACAACGGCCTCTGGTACTTCGTCAGCTCCAAGAGCGACGCCAAGACGACGGTCTACTTCGTCAGCAGCAAGTCCGACTCCGACATCGTCATCTACTATACCTCCACCAAGAGTGAGGCCGGCTGGCAGAACCGGAGTAAATCCTACAAGATGGAATAGCTTCGGAATCAGCCCAACAAGAAAAAGCATCGCAGTTCGCGATGCTTTTTTTGATGGTATCTACGGGATAACCGTCAGAATCTTTTACCAAGACAGAACTGAATGCTCTCCGCTGCCCGGAATCTGTGTGCCTTCAGGACAATTCCCAGGTACATGTCGGCCAATTTGGGGAAGTAGTACTTGAGCGCCACCATCTGATACCAGACCTGGGCCTGTTCCAGGCCGTCGTTGTGGTGCAGATACCGTCCCACACCGACCATCATCGAAAAATCGCGGTAGCTGAACTCATGCAGGGCGGAAATACCAACTGAGACAGGGTCATACTTCAGGCCCTGGCCGTCGCTTTCCGCGATCTTGTCGCAGAAAGGTGTGACATACAAATCGATTCCCAAGCCGCTGGCCATCGAGCGAGAATACCTGTAAATAGCGTTGACCTGGAAAGAATACTTGAAGTAGCGGTCATTGACCCAGGTGCCAGTCTCTTCCAAAGTCTTCAAATAACTGGCCTCGTTGCTCATAATGCCGCCCGATACCTGCACGGCAAACTGAAAGCGGCGCTTGAATCCATCGTCTACCGGCTCGGCGGGCAAGTGTTCCTTGCTGCGTGGAGATTTCATTCCCACACGCATGGCAAGTTCGACGGCATTCAGGCCATAATTCGGGAAGGTGACAGCTCCATTGGAGTGATGGTTGAAAAAGAGGCCGATACCCACATCGTAGCGGGACGAAAGGGCATACGTCGCCTGCAGTCCCAAAGAGATATGGGCGTTGACAGGCGACGAAATGATCACATTCCAGGGGTTCGTGTCAGGATCATAACGTCTGCTGAACATGAATCCAAGACCAAATTCTCCGCTATAGCCGAGGCTGAAACGGCCCGCTGTAAGGAACGGGCGGTCAAAATAACCGTACAGACTGTAAATATTGCCCATGCCCGGCCCGTTCGCCGCCTTTACGCTGGCGACGCCGTCAAACTGAAAGCCGACACCCACCTCCGGGTGCTTGCAAATGGCGGCGAAGGGAGACGAACTGTTATCGGTCCAGCCCACCTTGACATCAAAGGTGGGGTATACCGGAGCCACCTTGTCCCCGAAAAGGGCCGGATAAAACCGTCCGTCATACAGCGTCTTGCTGGCACCCGCGTAAACCGAGACGTTCTGCGCCGCGACTCGTCCGGCTACTCCTGCAAGAAGGAACGTCAAGCAGATGAGAAAACACTTAATTCTCATGATCATTAAGCTTTATTTCACCGAAATAACCACCCGGCGGTAGGCTGGGAGGCGGAAGGGTCCGTCGTCGTGGAGCTCGCAGACGAGGTCGAAGCGACGGCCCGGTTCTTTGGGACAAAAGACAAAGACTGGAGAAGACGGGTCCTCGAGGGTGATGGGTATTTCATCCTCCGGAGACTCCTGGAACCACCAGTTGAAATGGAGGTTGTCGCCGTCGGGATCGTATGAGCCGGACGCATCAAGCGTGAGTTTCGAGCCCGCCTTGACCGTTATCTCAAGCGGCTTCAGACCGCTCGGATCGTTGTCTTTTAAAGCCTTGCTGTCGACCTTGGCGGAAAGTACGGCGACGGGGTTATGGTTGCCCGCGCCCTCCGCAGCCCACTGCATGCGCGCCGCGAAATCCCGGAACTCTTCCGGATAAAACTTCTTCTCGTAGCGGTCAGAAATGCCCTTGAGCGGCTGCTCCCAGTTGGTCCAGGCACTCGTCTCGCGGTCCGGGGAGATGCCGAAGCGGTGCACGCCGCCCCAGCCCACCTGCGTGGGATCGTCGGGGTCGTTCAGGCCGTTCGGCATGACGTGCAGGAAACTGGGCGTGTCACCCTCGACACCCCAGAGGTAGTGCGGGTACACGCCGCCCATCGCACCGTGGCCCTGGATCTGCGTGGCGTAGTCCTCCCATCCCGCCACGCCGAGTGCGTTCTGGTTCAGCCATGCGCTCTCGTCCCAGACCAGCATCAGCCGGTCGGAGAACTCGCGCCGCAGCCACATGTGGGAGCTGTAGGCGCGGTCCATCCGCATGGCGTAGACCATGTCCTGGTCGGTGATCGTGTACAGGCGGAACTTCCGCAGGAAGGCGTCCAGCTCCTCCGCCGAGCGCGTCTGCTGCACCTTCCAGACCGCCTGTGCGAAGGTGTTGCCCCCGCCCCAGACGCACACCCAGATGGGGCGCGGGTCGGGCTCGTCCGCCAGGCGGATAATCAGCTCGCTGCCCGCGCTGTCGTTGTCCGGCCCGATCACGCCGATGCCGGCGCGCGGGCTGCCGTACACGGCGCGGCCGCGCAGGTAGTCCGCGCTGGGCCAGTAGCCCAGCCGCTGTTGCTCCTCCTGCTGCGTCGGCAGGAAGCTCGTCTGCGCGGAGCGCTTCATCAAGTTGGGGACATCTTGCTCGTAGGCGTCGATTACACGGTCCAGGTACTCCTTCCACTCGGGGGGATAGGGATCGCAGTTCCAGCCGATGGTGGTGACGATGCCCTCGATCTCGAAACGGTCGGCATAGGCCAGCAGGCGCACGGCCGACTCGTTGTCGTCCGGCTCCACCTCGGCGGGGCCGATGTCGGTCAGCACGACGATGCGCGGCTTGAGCGCCGCTTCTTCCGGGACAACGTTGCAGCCGGCGCACAGCGCCAGCGCGGCAAGAAGGAAAAGACGGATATTCATAGGGATACGCTTTGAGACAAAGATACGAATAAAAGAAAAAGCATCGCAGTTCGCGATGCTTTTTCTTGTGCCTCGGGCGGGACTCGAACCCGCACGGCCGTTTCGGGCCAAGGGATTTTCTTGCCACTATGGCTTTCGCCACCAGTCTCTGTTTGTGGTCCGGACTATTCCTTCACCGTAGATCTAAAATCTTTAGGTGTGTCGTGTCTAGTCTCTGCACCTTCCTCCTTCCGGAGGCTTGGCTCAAGATTACCATCAGCTTGACCTGTTAAGGCTTCCTTGAATTTACGACATTCTACATCGCTCCTTTCGGCGCGTGCACTCAATTGGTGTCTAAGTCCCTCGTGTCTACCATTCCACCACCAAGGCATGGGATGCAAAGGTAGCGATTTTTTGTCAACTACCAATGCCCCGGTTATCTCATCCAGAAGCCCCGCTGCTCGGTCTTGGCGTTGGGGTCGATGGCCTTGGCGACGGTCTCAGCGATCTTGCGGGCGCCCTGCTGGGTAGGATGGATGCCATCCTCCTGGTAGAGGGCCTCCTGGCCGGTGAAGACCGTGTGGAGGTCGATGAGCTCGAGCTTATTCTTCTTGGCGGCCTTCTCGATCATCGGGATTACCTCCTCGGCGATGGCCTTCTCGCTGATGGTCCAACCGGGCTTGAGCGCCGGGATCGGCGTGCAGATGAGGATACGCGGCTTCGAAGGCAGGGCCTTGAGCGCATCGATCATCTTCTGCAGGTCGCCGGCGAAATCCTTCTTGTGTACCCAGTTGTACTCCTTGGTGTCGTTGGTGCCGAGCTTGATGACGACCACCTGCGGCTGGAACGCGAGGGCGTCCTCCCAGGCAAGTTCATTCATGTACGGCAGGTCGCCGGAGTGCATCACCGTGCGCGCCGAAACGCCCAGGTTCTTCACGAAGTAGTCGTCGCCCAGCATCGTCTGCATCTGGGCGGGATAACCGTTGACCGTGCGCAGGTCGATGCCATGGCCGTCGGTAATGCTGTCACCGATGCAGGCCACGCGGATGGCATCCTGCTTCGGGGCCTTCAGGTTGTCCAACCACGCGGAGAGGTCGGAGACCATCTGGTCGTGGTAGGCGAAAAAGGGCATGTAGCCATAGCCGTGCCCGCCGGTCGGATAGATGTGGATCGAGCAGCTGTTGCCAGCGTTGCGCATCGCCGTGTAGTAGGCAATGGCATTCGGCACAGGCGGGACGAGGTTGTCGTCGCTCGACAGCACGAGGAAGGCGGGCGGGGTGATGTGGCTGCGCACCTGGTACTGGTTGCTGTAGAGCCGTACCAGCTCAGGATCCTTCTGGTTGTCGCCCAGCAGGCCGTCCAGCGAGCCCTGGTGCGTGCCGGGGCCCATCGTAATCACCGGATAGACCAGGATCTGAAAATCCGGACGCAGCTCGTAGGGCGTGTGCGTGGCAATCGTCGAAGCGAGATGTCCGCCGGCGGAAGAACCCATGATGCCGACGTCGCGCGGATTGATCTTCCAGACGGCGGCGCTGTCGCGCACAATGCGGATGGCGGTCTCGACATCCGTGATCGGCAAGGTCCGGTCTCCGTGGGGAATGCGATAGTTCACGAGCATGAAAGCGATGCCCCGCTCATTGAAGAACGGCGCCCAGGCCGCACCTTCGTGCGTGTTGGACAGGACGGCGTAGCCACCACCCGGGCAATCGACCACGGCGCGGCCGCTCGGCTCCTGCGGCAGGTACACCACCATCTGGGCGGCTCCGTCCGGAGTCAGGTCCAGCGTAAACTGACGCGCCGGCTTGGCGAGTCCCTCAGGTTCGGCAGCCTGCCCGAAGGCGAAGCCACCCGGCTGTGCGCCGGCAGTCAGCGCGGCCGCCAGCAGCATGGAAACAAACAGAACCTTTTTCATATCCGTAGAATTAAAAATATTTCTTTTCCTGGCGGTCCAACGCGATGAAAATGAATAACATCATGGAGAACGCCCACAACGACGAGCCGCCGTAGCTGAGCAGCGGCAGCGGGATACCGATCACCGGCATCAGACCGATGGTCATGCCGATATTGATGAACAGGTGCATGAACAGGCACGAGGCCAGACAGAAACCATAAATGCGCGTAAACGCCTCGCGGCTCTGCTCCGCATTGTTGAGAATGCGCCAGATCAAAAACACATACAGCAAGATGACGGCCAGGCAGCCCAGGAAGCCCCATTCCTCCCCGACCGTGCAGAAAATGAAATCGGTGCTCTGCTCCGGCACGAAGCCGTATGTCGTCTGCGTGCCCTGCAGGAAGCCCTTGCCGGAGAATCCGCCCGAGCCGATGGCGATCATGGACTGACGCACGTTGTAGCCCACGCCCGCCGGGTCCTCCTTGAGCCCGAGCAGCACCTCGATGCGCTTGCGCTGGTGATCCTGCAGCACATGCTCGAACACGAAATCCGTGGCAAAAACCACCATCACGCCCGCGATGAAAACCAACAATGTGTGGAATAACGCGCGGCGCCGCAGGGAGCGTTCTTCCCGCCGGCTGGTGCGAAACACCTGAATCAGGTAGATAGCACAAACCGCGAACAGCACTGCGACGGACACCCACCAGTGCGAGACCAGGGTCAGGATGAAGAGCAGGATCGCCAGCCCGAGCAGGAACAGCCACCAGCCGGACAGGCCCTCGCGGTAAAGCGGGAAGAGGAAGCCCACGTACACCAGGGCGGAACCCGTCTCGCTCTCCCCCAGGATGGCCAACATCGGCAAGCCGATAATGGCGGCCACCGCCAGGAAATGTTTGCGCTTGGATATGCGGAAGGTCGGCTTGCTCATAACCATTGCCAGGAGCAGCGAGGTGGTGATCTTCGAGATCTCCGCCGGCTGGAATTTTACCGGGCCGAGCTCGAACCAAGAGTGCGAACCCTTGACGTCCTTGCTGACGAAGATAACCAGCACCAGCAGGAAGAAAACGCCAATGTAGGCATATGGGCACAGGACTTCCCAGAGTCGTGGTTTGATGACGAGCAGGATAAGAACGTCCAGCAGCAGGGCCGTCAGGATCCAAATGGCCTGCTTTCCGCTGCGCGCGCTCCAGTCGAAGATGGACGCGGGCTCCGTGGAATGGATCGATGCGTAAATGATCACCCAGCCAATCAGCACCAGCAACAGGTAGCAGCCCACCAGCCACCAGTCCACCGTCTTTCCAAGACCCCGGTCGAAGGATCCGGGCATTCCGTCCGCTTTCAACATACTCAGAAGAATCGGGTGGTTAACAGACGGTCCTCAAGATACTGCCGTGCAGGCGAAATCTCTCCGTTGAGATACTTCTCCAGCATCAGCGAAGCCACCGGCAGCGCCCAGGTGGCACCGAAACCGGCGTTCTCGACATACGCAGCCACGGCAATCTTGGGATTGTCCTTGGGCGCGAAACAGATAAAGACGGAATTGTCCTTGCCGTGAGGGTTCTGGGCGGTGCCGGTCTTGCCGCACACGTCCAGGCCCGGAATACGGGCGCTGAAGGCGGTGCCACCCGCCGAGCCGCCGCCGTTCACGGCCATATACATACCCTCGACAGCCGTATGGAAATGCGTCGTGTCCACGAGGGTGTACTGCCGCTCCTTGTACTTGGGGTCAATTTCAACCCCTTCGGAATCCTTGACGATATGGGGGATGTAGTAGTATCCGCGGTTGGCCATCGTGGCGGCCAGGTTGGCGATCTGGAGCGGCGTGGCACCGATTTCGCCCTGACCGATGGACAGGGAGATGATGGTCTGGAAACGCCAGCGGCCCTGGCCATAGACCTTGTTGTAGAACTCGGAAGTCGGGATGTTGCCCCCCAGTTCCGAAGGAAAGTCGCTGCCGAGCTTGCGGCCGAAGCCGAAGCTGAGGACCTTCTCCCGCCAGGCGTCGAAGGCGTCCGCCGTGGTTTTGTATTTCTTGTTGTCCAGAATATTGCGGAAGACGTAGCAGAAATAGCCGTTGCAGGAGGTGGCGATGGCGCTCAGCAGGTCCAGCGGCGAGGCGTGGCCATGGCAGCCGAGCTTGTGGTTACCGCCATAGGGAAAACCGTGGTTGCAGGGATACATGTTGGACGGCTGCAGGACGCCCTCCTCCAGGCCGATCAGGCCATTGACCAGTTTGAACACAGAACCCGGCGGGTAGGACGCCATCACCGTGCGGTTGAACATCGGCTTATGCGGATCCCGCGAGATCTCGGCGTAGTGCCGGCCGATGTCGCTCAGTACGTCCACGTCGATGCCGGGGCTGGACACCATGGCGAGGATCTCGCCGGTGGACGGCTCGATGGCCACGACGGAGCCCACCTTCCCTTCCATCAGACGCTGGCCGTACTGCTGCAGGTGCGCGTCGATGGTGGACACGACATCATGACCCGGTTCGGCCGCCTTGTCCTCCGCCCCGTCCATGTAGGGCGACTGAAGGCGGTTGCGCGAGTCGCGCAGATAAATGTGATAACCCTTGACGCCGCGCAGCTGCTCTTCCATCGCGGCCTCCAGGCCGGTCTTGCCGACATAGTCGCCGGAACGGTAGTCCGGATGCTCATTGATGAACTCCGGGTCCACCTCAGAGATATAGCCGAGCAGGTTGCCGCCCGCGTTGAACGGATACTGACGAACGCTGCGCACTTCCGCCTTGAATCCCGGGAAGCGGTAGGCCTCTTCGGCAAAACGGATATAACTTTCGTGGGAAATATGCTTGATGAACGACAGCGTCTGGAAACCGATCCGGGTGCGGTACTTGCGATAATAGGCCATTCGTTCCCGGACAAAGTCCGCCTCCACGTTCAGGGCGCGGGCAAGCGCGAGCGTATCGAAAGGCTGAACGTCCCGGGGAGTCACGACGATGTCGTAGCACACTTCGTTGCCGACCAGGATCTCTCCGTTGCGGTCATAGATAATGCCGCGTGGCGGGTAAATATAGTTGTAGACCAGCGAGTTATTGTCGGCGTCCCGCTTGTATTTGTCGTTGATGATCTGGATATAGAAGAGCTTGGCCAGCAGAACGAATGCAACGACCAGCAAGCCGACCACCAGACGGTTTTTGCGGTTTAGTTCCATTTGCCGACAGATTCTTCAAGCAACAGGTAGGCAACTGCCAGGGAAACGGCCGTACTCACCAGCAGGGAGAGGCCGAATTTGAGCACCAGGAACCCCAGAGGGTACATACCGGCGCTGTCCACCCAGAGATAGACCAGCAGAAAAACGGCCGTCAGGATGAGGATGCCCATGACGAACTTCGACACGCCCTGCCGGCGGAACGAGAGGTCCTCGCCGCGGGCGAAGAGTTCGTTGCCGAACACCAGCTGGATCACCCAGCGGCGGACGGCCGCCACGGGGACCAGCGCGAGGGATGTCAGTCCCAGCTGGCCGTTCACCAGGAAATCCGCCGCCAGCCCCAGCAGGAACGCCAGGACCATCACCCGGATCACACCCCGGTCAATGGGCAGGCAAAGCAGCATCGCAGGCAGGATGACGACGAAGATATACTGCGTGAAATTGAAATAATTCCACAGGATCAGCTGTGCGAGGAACAGCAGGAGGAATTTGATCGTGGACGCTTTCATCGGCTTTCCTCCTCTTCAACCTCCAGGGCCGTGATTTCTGCCCGGGCCAGGTTCTCCACCACCGTCACATAGCGAAGCGTGGCGAAATCCTGGAACAACTGCACATCCACCTGACGCGTGGAGCCATCCACCAAGCGGCTGTCACCGGTGACGCCGATGGGAATATCCGGCGGGAAAAAGATGGAGAAACCGCTCGTCCGGACCGTGTCGCCCGGCACATTGTTGTAGTGCGGCGGCAGGTTGCAGATCACGGCACGATCGGTATTGACGCCGTCCCAGCAGAGCGGGGCCACCTGTTCGGAACGGCCCAGGCGCGCGCCGACGCTCATCTCCGGATTCATCAGGGTCACGCCGTAGGCATAGTGCCTGTCCACGGCTTCGACGATGCCCACCACGCCCCGGTCGGAAATGATCCCGGACTGGGGATGGATGCCATCTTCCGACCCCTTGTTGAGAATGATATAGTTATGTACCCGGTTTCGGCTCATTTTGACCACCGTGGCCGGAATATACCGATAGGCAATCGTCTCGCCCGCCGCCACATGGTCCTGCTCTTCCTGTGCTTGCTCGCGCATCTCATAGACGCGCAGGCGTTCCTGCAGGCGGGCATTCTCGGCCTGCAGCGCCTCGTTGAGCTCATCCATCCGGAACTGGCTGCGCAGCGCCTCTCCACTGCCCCACAGGAACGCCATGGTGCGGTGCGAGGCCCGGTTGAGCCAGATTGTCTGTGCCGTCGAACGGCTATGCAGCAAGACGAGCGCAGCAACCTCCAGCAGAATGAAGATTGCCGCGCTCACCAGAATGGAAGAGGTCTTTTGACGAGACATCCTAACGCATCAGGAAGGAATAACGGTCCGTATGCTTGAGAGCGTCGCAAGTGCCGCGAGCCACTGCGTGAAGCGGATCCTCGGCCACATGGAACTGGATGTTCACCTTGTCCTGGAAGCGTTTGGCCAGACCGCGGAGCAAGGCGCCGCCGCCGGACAGATAGATACCGTTCTCGACGATGTCAGCGTACAGCTCAGGCGGCGTATTCTCCAGCACGTGGAGGATGGACGCCTCGATCTTGGCGATGGACTTGTCGAGGCAGTGGGCGATCTCCTGGTGGGTGATCGTCGCCTCAACCGGGTGCGCCGTCATCAGGTTCGGTCCGCGAACGATGAACGGTTCGGGCGCCTCGTCTTCCGGAAGGTCGGCGATAACAGCACCGACGGCCATCTTGATCTTCTCGGCCGTGATTTCACCCACGCGGATGTTGTGCTGCTGACGCAGGTAGTACTGAATGTCGCTCGTGAACACGTCGCCGGCCGTACGGATGCTGTCCTGCTGGACGAGGCCACCCAGGGAGATGACGGCGATCTCGGTGGTACCGCCACCGATATCGACCACCATGTTGCCCTGCGGCGCTTCGACGTTCAGACCGATACCGAGGGCGGAAGCCATCGGCTCGAAGATCAGGTAAACGTCACGGCCGCCCGCGTGCTCGGTAGAGTCACGCACAGCACGGATCTCCACTTCCGTGGATCCGGAAGGGATGCCAACCACCACTTTCAGGTTGGGGGTGAACAGCGAGGAATGCCGGCCGCCGGCCTGCTTGATGAAGCCACGGATCATCATCTCCGCAGCATTGAAGTCGGCGATCACACCGTCGCGCAGCGGACGGACGGTTTTCACGCCCGGACTGGTGCGCTCATGCATCAGTTTGGCCTGCGTGCCCAGGGCGATACATTTGCCCGTATTGTTGTCAATGGCCACGATACTGGGCTCATCCAACACGATCTGCCCGTTCTGGTAGATGACGGTGTTGGCGGTGCCAAGGTCGATAGCCAGCTCCTGATTCAGGAAGGAAAATGCCATATTGCGTTTGTGTTTGTTCAAATGACAAATATAAATAAAAATCCTTAATTTTGTGGAAGTAAAACTCTAATTATGCGCAGAAATATTTACGGAATTTTCGTGGCCGGCGGGAGCGGTACCCGGATGGGTGGCGACACCCCAAAGCAGTTTCTGCTGCTGGACGGCCGCCCTATTCTGCAATGCACCATCGAGCGCTTCCTGGAGGCGGAGCCGGACATGAAAGTCATCACCGTTCTGCCCAAGGCTCATTTCCAGACCTGGAAAGATCTCTGCGCCATCCATTCATTCCACTATCCGCAGGTGCTCGTGGCCGGCGGGCTGACGCGTTTCCATTCCGTTCAGAACGCGCTCCGAAAAGTGCCTGACGGCGCCATCGTGTCCATCCACGACGGCGTACGGCCCCTGGTCAGCGCGGATCTGGTGCGCAGGATGCTGGACCGCATGCAGCGGGGAGAATGCCGAGCCCTGCTGCCCGTCGTCCCCGTCGTGGACACGCTCCGCTCCACCGACCCCGCGACGCCGGACCCCGACCGATCGAAGGTCGTCGCCGTCCAGACGCCGCAGATCTTCCGTTCCGAGGACATCAAGGCCGCCTACACGCTGGCTTACGACCTCTCCTTTACCGACGACGCTTCGGTAGCGGCGCGCAAAGAAATACCGCTCGCCTTCGAAGCAGGCGAGCGGTTCAATCTCAAAATCACGACTCCCGAGGACCTGATCCTCGCAGAAGCCATCCTTACACGCCGTTAGCGTGGAAGCTGGTGGTCTTGTAATCCTTGACCCACACTTCGCGCTCGAAGGACTGGTCGAGGGAGATCATCGTGTCCGTGGACTGGATGTAGGGAATCCGCTGGATGGTGTTCAGCAGGATGCTCATCAGGTGCTCATTGTCAAAGCAATACACCTTCAGGAACAGGGCGGCCTTGCCCGTCACGAAGTGGCACTCCACGATCTCGGGGATGTGCTTGAGCGCAGCCACGACATCGGGATACTTGTTGTCCTCCGACAGATTCACGCTGATGAAAGCGCAGACGTTGAGCCCGAGGGCGCCGGGCTTGACCACCATCCGGGATCCGGTGATGACCCCGTTGCTTTCCATCTTGTGAACCCGCTGATGGATGGCGGCTCCGGAGATACCGCACTCCCGGGCAATCTCCAGGAATGGCATCCGGGCGTTGTTGACCAGGTAGGAGAGAATCTTCCGGTCGATTGCGTCGATCTGGTAATTTGCCATAATGCTACTAACTATTGCTTTTTCTTGAATCTGCGGGGACGGGCAGCAGCGTCGGGCGCCGGGGCCTCGGCGATGATCCGGCGGCAATCTTCTTCAGTCAGCGCGGCGGCTTCCGTCCCGCGCGGGATGCGGAAGTTGCGCCCGTCGAACTTGATGTACGGGCCGTACCGGCCGTTCAGCACGGAAATGCCGGACGCCACGAATTCCTTGATCACCGGAGTCGCCGAAGCGCCCGAGACGGCATCCTTCACCAGCTGGATGCACTCCTCCGGGGTAATGCGGAGCGGATCCGCACCGCGGGGCAAGGAAATATTCTTGTCGCCGTATTTGAGGTACGGGCCAAAACGACCCTTGAGTACCTGAATATCAACACCTTCATAGTCGCCTACCCGGCGCGGGAATTCCAGCAGGCGAAGCGCCTCTTCGAGCGTCAGCGTCTCGATGAGCTGGCCCTTGGCGAGGCTCGCCGACTGACGGTCTTCGCCCTCTCCTTTCTGCACATAGGCGCCGAACTGACCGAAGCGGGCCACCACCTGGCGGCCGTCGGCAGGATCCACGCCCAACACACGCTCCACGTGGGTGTACTGGCCGTCGTGCATCGTGGCGTCCACCTTCTGATGGAAGTCGCCGTAGAAGGAGGAAATCACCTCGTTCCAGACCTGCTTGCCTTCGGCGATGCTATCGAAATCCTGCTCCACGTTGGCCGTGAAATCATAGTCCATGATGCTCGGGAAATTCTCCACAAGGTAGTCCGACACCACGATGCCGATCTCCTGCGGGATGAGCTTGCCGCGCTCCGCGCCCACGTTTTCCGTTTTCGCGGAAGCGGTGACCGCGCCGCCCTTGAGGACCAGGTTCGTCACAGGCACCTTGCGGCCCTCGACGTCACCTTTGAAAATGTAGCCGCGGCCGGTGGTCAGCGTCGAGATGGTCGGCGCATAGGTGGACGGGCGGCCGATCCCAAGCTCTTCCAGTTTCTTGACCAGGGTAGCCTCCGAGTAGCGGGCGGGCGCCTGGGAGAACTTGCAGTCAGCGGCGATGCTCCGCACCTGAATGGGGCTGCCGACCTGCATCGGCGGCAGAATGGTGTTGTCCTCCTGCACTTCGTCGTCGCTGCTCTCCATGTAGAGCTTCAGGAAGCCGTCGAAGAGCACTTCCGTGGCCTGGATACCGAACTGCTCGGAACGCTTGTCGGACGCCACTTTGATGCTGGTACCCAGCACCTTGGCTTCCGCCATCTGCGAAGCGACCGTGCGCTTCCAGATCAGCTCGTAGAGCTTCTTCTCCTGGGCCGTGCCCTCGATGTCCGTATTGGCGATGAAGGTCGGGCGGATGGCTTCGTGCGCTTCCTGCGCGCCCTTCGAATGGGTCTTGTACTGACGCGTGTGAGAATACTCCGGGCCGAAATTGTCCAGAATGAACTGCTTGGCCGTGCCCAGTGCCAGGGCGGAAAGGTTCGTGGAGTCGGTACGCATGTAAGTGATCAGACCGCGCTCGTAGAGGCCCTGCGCCAGCCGCATCGTCAGGCTCACGGGATAACGCAGCTTGCGGGCGGCCTCCTGCTGGAGCGTGGAGGTCGTGAACGGCGCAGCCGGGAAGCGAACGGCATCCTTCTTTTCGACGGATGCGACCGTGTAGGAAGCGCCGATGCTCTCCTCCAGGAAAGCCCGGGCCTGCTCCAGGGTCTCGAAACGGGTGTCCAACAAGCCTTTGACCTTGACCCCGTCCACGACGAATTGCGCTTCTACCTTATAATAGGGAGTATTCTGGAATGCTATGATTTCCTTCTCGCGATCCACGACAAGGCGGAGCGCCACGGACTGCACGCGGCCGGCCGACAGGCCCCGCTGGATCTTGCGCCACAGGATCGGGGAAAGCTCGAAACCGACCAGGCGGTCCAGGACGCGTCGCGCCTGCTGGGCCTTCACGAGGTTTTCATCGATGTCGCGCGGCGTCTCGATGGCGTGCAGAATGGCATCTTTGGTGATTTCGTGGAAAACGATACGCCGGGTGCGGCTGCGGTCCAGGCCCAGGGTCTCGACCAGGTGCCAGGAAATCGCCTCTCCCTCACGGTCCTCATCAGAAGCCAGCCAGACCAGCGTCGCCTCGTCGGCGGCCTTCTTGAGCTCGGCCACGACCTTCTTCTTGGCGGCCGGCACGACATACTCGGGCTTGAAGCCGTCTGCGACATCTACGCTCAGCTTCTTGTCCTGCAAGTCCCGGATGTGCCCGAAGCTGGACTTGACCGTGAAATCCTTGCCCAAATATTTTTGAATTGTCTTCGCCTTGGCCGGCGACTCGACGATAACTAAATTCCCCACCATTTTCTTCTCTTTTCAGTTTCGGACTGCAAAGAAAATCAGAAACTCGGTAAAATTCAAAATTTAATCGTTAATTTTGCGCTCGTTATCATGGGGTCATAATTATATTATGACAAATTTTTTGCCGATGAAAGAGACTACCAAGAAGAAGATTGTCAAGTGGTTCTGGATCCTGGTCGCGGCTCCGTTCGCGCTGGTGTTCCTGCTCCTGCTGCTGGTCGGCATCTTCGCAAAGATTCCTTCTTTCGAAGAGCTGGAGCACCCGGACAACAAACTGGCCACGCAGGTCATCGCCGAGGACGGAGAAGTCCTCGCCACCTTCCATATAGAGAATCGCACCTATGTCGGCTACGACGAGCTCTCGCCGTACCTGGTCCAGGCCGCCGTGTCCACGGAGGACGCCCGGTTCTACAAGCATTCAGGCATCGACATGAAGGGCCTCGCCCGCGTGCTCGTCAAGACCTTGCTGATGCGCGACTCCAGCCAGGGCGGCGGCAGTACCATCACCCAGCAGCTGGCCAAGACCCTGTATCCGCGCAGCGAGATCCACAACAAGTTCCAGATGGTGGGCATCAAGCTCAAGGAGTGGATCACCGCCGTCAAGATCGAGCGGGACTACACCAAGGACGAGATCGTGGACATGTACCTGAACTCCATCTTCTTCGGCAGCAGCGCCTACGGCGTGAAGGCCGCGGCGGAGACCTATTTCGCCAAGGAGCCTGCCGACCTGACGGTCGAAGAGGCCGCCCTGCTGGTGGGCATGGTCAACAAACCCACGCGCTACAATCCCGTCCTCAACCCCGACCGCTCCCTGGAGCGCCGCAACTTCGTGATCGGCCAGATGGAGAAGAGCGGCTACCTGACCAAGGCGGAGCGTGATTCCATCCGCCAGATTCCCATCACGCTCAACTTCCAGGTGCAGGACCACAACGCCGGCCGCGCCCCTTATTTCCGCGACATGCTGCGCCGCGACATGCAGGCCACGCGCCCCAAGCGCTCCGACTACCAGTTCCCGGAGGATTACGCGCACGACTCGCTCCGCTGGCGCGACGATCCGATCTACGGCTGGCTCAACAAGAACAAGAAGAGCGACGGCTCGTCCTACGACCTTGACCGGGACGGCCTGCGCATCTATACGACCATCCACTACAAGATGCAGCAGTACGCCGAGGAAGCCGTGGCCGAGCACATGGGAGGCAATCTCCAGAAGGCCTTCGACCGCGAGCTGCGGGGCAAGCGCAACCGCCCGTTCTCCAGCGACGTCACGCCCAAGATGGCCGAGACCCTGATGAACCAGGCCCGCCGGTGGAGCGACCGCTACCGCCTGCAGCACCGCGCCGGCAAGAGCGACGCCGAGATCATGGCCCAGTTCTCCAAGCCCGAGAAGATGCGCGTATTCGCCTGGAACACAAAAGGCTACGTTGACACCACCATGACGCCGGACGACTCCATCCGCTACTACAAGAGCTTCCTGCGCTGCGGCTTCATGGCCATCGAACCCAACACGGGCTATATCCGCGCCTATGTCGGCGGTCCCAACTACCGTTACTTCAAATATGACAACGTCCGCCAGGGCAAACGCCAGGTCGGTTCGACCATCAAGCCCTATCTTTATACCCTGGCCATGCAGGAGGGCATGACCCCCTGCGACCGCATCGTCCTGCTCCCGCAGACCTTCGTCCTGCCCAACGGCGACGTCTGGACCCCGCGAAGCACCGACAAGGAGGAGATGATCGGCCAGACCGTCACCCTGCAGTGGGGCCTCGCCCACAGCTCCAACAACGCCTCCGCCTTCCTGATGAAGGAGCTCGGCCCGGCGGCACTCGTCCGCATGGTCCACCAGATGGGCGTGCAGACGCACCTGGACGAGGTGTACTCCCTGTGCGTCGGCGCGGCGGAAGTCCCGGTGTTCGACATGGTCGCCGCCTACAATACCTTCCCCTCCCACGGCACCTACATCACGCCCCAGTATGTCTATCGGATTACGGACAATGACGGACGCGTGATCGACGAGTTCAACAACCAGAAGCGCGACGCCATCTCCGAGCAGACGGCCTACCTGATGGTGAACATGATGCGCGGCGTGGTCAATGAGGGCACGGGCAACCGTCTCCGCTCGGTCTATGGCCTGACCGGAGAGATCGCCGGCAAGACCGGTACAACCAACGACAACTCCGACGGCTGGTTCATCGGCTACACGCCCAACATCACCGCCGGCGTCTGGGTGGGCGGCGAGGACCGCAACGTCCACTTCTCCTCCACGTCGCTCGGACAGGGCGCCAATGCCGCCCTCCCGATCTGGGGCATCTGGATGAAGAAGTGCCTCGCAGACCCGTCCATCGGCTGGTCGATGGACGATGACCAGTTCATCGCGCCGTCGGTCGGTGCCCTGAAATTCAATTGCGCGACGGACGGCACGTTCCTCGGCGGTAACGGCGACGCCTACTCCGGCCAGGACGGCAACGATTCCCGCAACCAGGAAGAAGAATATTATTTCAACTAGGATATGAGCAAGTACAAGACTATCGCCGTCGTGTACGGCAGCGACTCCTCCGAATGGGAGGTTTCCTGCCGCAGCGGTGAATTCGTCGCCTCCCGCATCGACGGGAACGAATACGATGTTTACGAGATCTTCGCCCGCTTCGGCAAGTGGCAGCTCGTGGCAGCCAAGAAGCGCAATTCGATGCGCGTCACCTTCCCGGAGGGCGCCCGCCCCGAGATCGAGAAGAACGACTTTTCCGTCCAGGTCCTGGGCGAGCGGGTCAAATTCGACTTTGCGTACATCGTGCAGCACGGCGCGCCGGGCGAGACGGGTCAGATCGAGGGCTACCTCGAGATGCTGGGCATCCCCTGCAGTACCTGCGATTCGAGTACCTGCTCGATCGTCTTCGACAAATATGCCTGCAAGTGCTACATCCGCGAGCTCGGGCTCGCGAAATGCGCCCCTGACGTCTTTGTCCGCCACGGCATGAACCACGAGAAGGCGCAGGCCGAGGTGGCGAGCAAGCTGAAGTTCCCCGTGTTCGTGAAGCCGACCCAGGGCGGGTCCAGCTTCGGCGTCACGCGTGTCACGCGCCCGGAAGATGTCGGCCCCGCCGTCCAGTTCGCTTTCAGCGAGAACCACACCGTGCTCATCGAGCAGGGCGTGAAAGGCCGCGAGCTGACTTGCGCCGCCTATTTCGACGGCGAGAAGGTCGCCACGCTGCCGCTGATCGAAATCACGACGGACAACGATTACTTCGACTACGACGCCAAGTACAACGGCCACAGCCAGGAGATCTGCCCGGCGCCCGTCTCCGACGAGGTCCGCAAGCAGGTGCAGGAGACCACGGCCGAGATCTATTTCCGCCTGGGCTGCCGCGGCGTTGTCCGCATGGACTGGATTCTGGCCGATGACGGCCTCTACTTCCTGGAGATCAACACCATCCCGGGCATGACGAGCGCTTCGCTTGTGCCCAAGATGGTCCGCACGGCGGGCTTGGACATGACCGCCTTCCTGAGCACCATCATCGAGAACTGCTAGTGCTGCTCGCCGATTTCATCCGCGACGGCACCGCCCGCCTCGAAAAGCTATACCCTTCGCCGGAGGCGAGGGGTTTGGTTTTGATGCTCTGTCGCGAACGGCTCGGCGTGACCAATTATACGCACATCGTCGAGCCGCAAACCGCCGTCCCGGACGAGCAACTGTCCGAGCTCGAGGACGACCTGCAGCGGCTGTGTAAGGGCGAGCCGATCCAGTATGTGCTGGGCGTGGCGGAATTCTGCGACCGGCGCTTCGCCGTGGGGCCGGGCGTGCTCGTGCCGCGGCCGGAGACGGAACTGCTCGTTGCCGAAGCGGTCCGTACGCTCCAGGAGATGGAACTGGACCGCGCGCCGCGGGTGCTCGACCTCTGCACCGGTTCGGGCTGCATCGCCTGGAGTATCGCGCTGGACATCCGGGATGCCGAAGTCATCGGCCTCGACCTGTCGGAAACGGCGCTTGGTTTCGCCCGGCGGCAGTTTTCCGGCGGCAGCGGCCTTGCCCCTGTCGGGCAAGAAAACCGTCCTCGCTCCGCTGCGGAAATGCCCTCCCGGGGCAAGCCGCTGCCCGCCGGCGAGCCAGTATTCCTGCGGACAGACGTACTGGATACGGAACAGGAGTTCCCGTACGGGCCGTTCGATCTGATTGTCAGCAATCCCCCGTACGTACTGGAGCGCGAGCGAGCGCAAATGCGCCCCAACGTACTCGACTGGGAGCCGGAGCTGGCGCTCTTCGTGCCGGACGACGATCCGCTGCGCTTTTACCGGGCAGTCGCACGCTGGGCGCAGCGCTTCCTGCGCCCGAGCGGGGTCGGCCTCGTCGAGATCAACGAGGCGCTCGGACCCGAAACCGCCGACGTCTTCCGCGACGCGGGCTTCGGAAATGTACAAACTATGCCCGATTTCTACAAAAAATTACGTTTTGTACGTTTTGAAGCCACTGCTAATTAGACGATTAGCAATTAAACGATTAATCGGAAAAGAAATCGGATAAAAGTTTGTCAATTTGCAGCAGTCTAAACTGTTTGCAAATATGAAAGCATTTCGATTCTCCGCGGCGCTGCTCTGCGCCCTCGCGTTCGCCTCCTGCGACGACAAGCAACCCTTCAATCCCCATACCGACCAGGGACTCTTCGCCCTGTCGGACGTGGCCAAAATCCTCTCCGACCTGCCGCTTGAGCGAGAGCACCTCGACGAGGTCTATGACGCCGTAAGTTCCTCTTCCGGGCACGGCTACGACGAGGAGTACCGCCTCACGGACCTCTTCGCCGCGCCGGGCGCAGGCGTGGGCGACAGCCAGCAGACCCGTGCCACCAAGGCGGGCGGCTACGCGAGGCCCCTGCGCGATCTCCTGACCCATTACCTGTCGGAAAAATACGGCACCAAGGCCGGCGCAGCGGACGTGGAGCGCTACATCAACGCGCTCAGCGAGTCCGATATGCAGATCTACTGGCCTTATTCCGAGGAATGGAACGGCCAGGATTTCCCCATCGTTACCTTCGACCCGGGCTATGGCGCCGAGGCCAACTACGGGTACGAAGTGCGCATTGACAGCCGCGGCGCCCACGTCGTGGACTCCGTGATTGTGACCGAGCAAGTGGCGCGCGAACGCCCGGTCTGGGTCATCAACCGCAACGACGACGCAGCCTTCACCCCGTTCGAGCTTTTCGAAGAATCACCCGCCACCAAGGCCACGAAGGACAAAGGGCAGAGCGATGCGAAAGAATACATCCTCAGCATCCGGGATATCAAGATGCTGCGAAACTACGATTCTTGGTTCGGTGGCGCCAGCGAGTTTTTTATCAAGACGGGCGCGGTGGACGGCTTCAAAGCCACCAAGGACGACGACCTGAAGAACTATTCGCCCAGTCTGACGGACCTGATGGTCGTCATCAAGCGCAGCCAGCTTAACCGAAAAGTCCCTTTCAACGCCCTCCTGCTGACGAACTTCACCGAGCAGATGGAGAAGATCGCCTTTATGGTGATCGAGGACGACGGCGGCACGACCACCAGTTGGAAGTGCAGCGCCGTGGTCAAGTACAGCTCCAAATCTTACGGTTTCGAACTGGAGATCCCCTACAAGGACAAGGATGACATCGTCTGGCGCGGCCAGCTCACGCGCAACTACTTCCAGAATGTCTTCGACAAGGGCGGCGGCACCCTTACCGGCCGCTTCGGCGATGTAGAGATCACCTTTGCGCTGGAATAGTAGAAATTTCGATACTTTTTCACCGGATTAATAGAATTTTAGTTATCTTTATGGCGAAGAAAGTATTTGAGCTGATTGAACTGCTGGAGTCGAATGGGTGGGTTTACCGGAGGACACGCGGGGACCATCACATTTACACGAAAGCAGGGGCGCGGCGATCGGTTCCTATTCCAGGAAAAAGGAATGATGATGTCCCGCCAGGCGTATTAAACGCCATATTACGTGAGACCGGCTTGAAATTCAAATAAAACGGATATGAAAACCAGACATTTAACGGCAATCATTGAAACAACGGAAAACAATTACGGGGCATACCTGAAAGATGTGGATGGCGTCATCGGCATTGGCAAAACCTTGGATGCCGTGAAGAGAAGTCTTCTGGAATCTATTGACATTATTATTGACGAATGCCGGAAAAACGATGAATATGAGCTGCCGGAGGCATTGTCGGGCGACTTTGTGATTGATTTCAAGATGGATGTCAAGAGTTTTCTCTCCGTATATTATGGGATCTTCACCAAAGCCGGCCTGGAGCGCCTGACGGGCATCAACCAGAAGCAGCTTTGGCATTATGCCAACGGAAAGGTCACCCCACGACGCGCACAGGTCGAAAAAATCGAAAATGCGCTCCACCAGCTCGGCAACGAGCTACTTTCTATTCGTCTGTAAAGAAAATTTGATTATCTTTGTTCAGAACTGCGCCGTTCTGAACATGGACAACAATTGTTTTACTTTTAAGAAGGTGGTGCGAAGCTTTCGCTTCGCGTTTCGGGGTGTGGGCGTGCTGTTCCGCGAGGAGCACAACGCCTGGGTGCACCTCCTGGCAACCATCCTGGTTGTCGCGGCCGGTTTCTTCTTTCAGATTTCCCTGACAGAATGGGCCCTGGTGGCGTTTGCCATCGGGCTCGTTTTCGCGGCTGAGATCCTCAACTCCGCCCTGGAGCGCGTCTGCGATGTCGTTCAGCCGGAGCAGGACAAGCGCATCTGCGACATCAAGGACCTATGCGCCGCAGGCGTCCTCCTCTGCGCCCTCGCCGCGGCCGCCATCGGCCTGCTCATCTTCCTCCCGAAGATTTTCTAACTTCTGCCCACGCAGCAGGTCCCAGCCGGAGCGGCCGGCCCGGCGCAGGAAGAGCAGGGCCACGGTGACAAGGTTCAGCAGGAGCGGGAGAATGATATAGACAACGAACATGATTCCGCCGTGGCCGGAGCCCGGCAGGCCGAAGTAGTACAGATCCAACTGGGCCAGGGCGTAGGCAACGGGCAGGGACAGGAAGGCCAGCCAAAGACCAGAGCGACGCTTGCAAACCAGGAGGATGTATCCGGCCAGATAAACCAAACCACCCACGATCAACAGGACATACGGTACTTTGTAGTATGCAGGGGTCCCAGCCCCCAGTGGCAGGGAAACCAGAAGGTTGCGTCCCAGCACGGGCAGGATGCCGATCAAGATCACCCATAGCCAGATGGTGATCAGCAGGTTGTAGGATTTCTTCTCTTTCATAGTGACTAGATGGCGTTGACGGTCATTTCGCACGCGGCGCAGTCGAAGCGGAGCGCCAGGCGGCGGCCATTGTTGTGCAGGAACAGCTCCTGCGGAGGTTTGGCACCCTGGTACTTCGGGCAGAGTCCCAATTCGTAGCGAATACAATACTTGGACCGGAGAAGCGTAGCGTCGGCGTCCGGGCCGGAAGGATCCCGGAGGCGGGCGGCAGCTTGCCCCGGGAGGGCATTTCCGCAGCGGAGCGAGGACGATTTTCTTTGCCCGCCAGGGGCAAGCCTGCCGACGCCGACGCTGTCCAGGTCCTCCGCCACCAGGCGGCGGATGCCGTTCAGGGTGGCGGCGCTCAGGAGCGGGAGCTTCCCGCCGGCGGTCTCGACCAGGAGCTCGTCCACCGAGAAACGATAGACACCGCTCCGCTTGCCGAGCTGCTCGCGCAGCATCGCCTCGGCGCGCTCGCGGTTCTCGGCCGTCTCCACGTCGGTGTGGAAGGGGCTCAGGACCTCGCGGCCGTCCTGCGTGACGGCGTGAACGTCGAGTACGTATTTCCCGTGCACCCGCACGGAAAGGCGCACCGGGATCTCCCGGCGGCAGGTCTGCGTGTCGAGGATCTTCTCGAAAGCGGCGCTGATGTTGCGGTAGAGGGTCATCCCCTCCCGAAGGTCGGGGACGTCCTTGCAGCGGACCTGCAGGCCCTCGCAGACGTCGCCACGGAAACCCGTCACGCCGTCGGCGGTCGCGATGGCGAAACCGTCGCCGTTGTGCAGCTCCAGGCTGCGCTGCAGGGGCTTGACGCTGAACTGCATCCCCTGTCCGGGCGTCCGGCGGATGCGCTGCACTGTCCCGACAGCCTCGCCCATCGACTTGGGCGCGTCCATCGAGGACCATTTACCACGCTTGCCGTCCAGGAAAAGTTCCGTGTAGCCGCGGTTGAAGGTCTTGGCGGTGTCGGGCGTAAAGCCGCCCGTCACCTCGCCCCAGGAGGCGCGGCGGTAGCGCTCGGGGTACTTCGCCACCAGCGCATCCAGCGCCAGGGAGTAGTCCCGCACGACATTTTTGACATAGGAGGCGTTCTTGAGGCGCCCTTCGATCTTGAAGGAGCACACGCCGGCGTCAGCCAGCTCCTCCAGCCGGTTCTTCAGGTTGAAATCCTTCAGGGACAGAAGCGCTTTGCCCCGCACCAGCACGTGCCCTTCGCCGTCGACGAGGTCGTAGAGCGAACGGCAGGCCTGGATGCATTCGCCGCGGTCGGCGCTACGCCCGTCAATGTACTCGGACAGGCGGCACTCGCCGCTGTAGCCCACGCAGAGCGCCCCGTGTACGAAGCACTCCACCTCGCAGGACACGGCGGCGCAGATCTCGCGAATCTGTGCGAGCGAAAGTTCGCGCTCCAGGATGATGCGCTCGCAGCCCAGCGATTCGAATTCACGGGCGCGCACCACGTCGCGGATGGCGCACTGGGTGGAGGCGTGGATGGGAATGGCGATGTCGTCCCAGGCGGCGATCCGGGGCTCCCGGATGATGAAGGCATCCGCCCCGGCCTGTTGGGCACGAAGCAGCTGCGCATGCGCTTCCTCTTCTTCCCCGTCACGCCACAAGGTATTGAAAGTCACGAAAATCCGCACACCGAAGCGATGCGCGTACGTGCAGAGTTCCGCGATGTCTTCGAAGCTGTTGCCCGCCGCCTTGCGGGCGCCGAAATCGGGACCCGCGATATATACGGCATCGGCACCGCAGTCAATGGCTGCGATGCCGATTTCTTTGTTCCTGGCAGGGGCCAGCAGCTCGAGTGCCTGCATTACTTCAGGGCGTCAAGCATCTTCTTGGCCTCGGCGCCGTACTTGGGATCGCTGGCAGCCTTGGTGTAGAACTCCTTGGCCTTGGCGTTGTTCTTGGCGGTCTGATAGAGCGCACCCACGGTGTAGGCGATGGCGCCGGCGTTGCTGGCGGTCGGGGCGGCCTCGAGGTACTGCTCGAAGTACTTGATCGCGTCGTTGTTCTTACCGGCGGCCTGGGAAGCCTGGCCGGCGAGCTGGAGCGCCTGGGCGTTCGGAGCGTACTCATTGGCCTTCACGGCAGCGGCAACGGCGTCGGCATACTTCTTGGCCTTCAGGTCGGCGGAAGCCTCCTTCAGGTAGAGCGTGCCGAGCTGCTTCTTGGCATTGGCCTCCTGGCCGTTGGCGGCAGCGAGCTCGAAAGCGGCCTTGGCCTCTTCGTTCTTGCCGGCACCGACGAGGGCGGCACCCTTAT
The DNA here is from genome assembly GCA_016291185.1 of Bacteroidales bacterium. Next base: position 13,738 of record JAEFAI010000018.1, on the reverse strand, counting down.
AGAAAGCGGCGGAGCCATTGGTCGGGTCCGCATCCAGGATCTCCTGGAAAGCAGCGGCCGCGGCGTCGAACTCCTTGGCCTTGTAAAGGCCGTTCGCCTTGGAAAGCTTCACCTGAGGGACCAGGCCCTTGGCCTCGTCAGCCACGCTGAAAGCTTCGTAGGCCTCAGCCACCTTCTCCACTTCTTCGAGAGCTGCGACGGCCTCGTCGAACTTGGCGGCCTTCACGAGGTCCTTCGCGAGGGAGAGCTTCAGGTTGGGGATAATATTCTTGCAGTTTGCCACGACCTCCTGGCCTTCTTCGCCAAGGGCTTCGGCAAGCTTGAGGGCTTCTTCGAAAGATTTCAATGCACTGTCCTTCTCTCCGGCGGAAACGGCTTCCGCACCGGCATTGTAGATTTCGGTCACAGCCGCCAGATCCTGGGCAAAGGCGGAACCGAATGCAACGGCAAGCGCTGCGAGGGTAACGATTAATTTTTTCATTTTTGTTATCGGTTTGCTAGTTTTAAATCGACATTCCTGCAAATGTAATGATTTTCTTTTTTACTTTTGCAAAAGTTATGCGGAAGTTATTCAAGCATATTTCGTGCCTGTTGCTCCTGTTGTCCTCATTCATGATGCACGGACAGGAGCTCCCGTCCCTTGGCACCGCCCAAGAGATCCAGCGGGGCAGTCTTCCTGACGGCATCCAGTTCTATCTGGTCACCAATCCAGACCGGAAGGGTTATGCCGATTTCGCGCTGGTGCAGCGCGGCCGCAGAGACGCTTCGCAGGCCCGCGGCCTGCTGCGGGAGCTGCCGCATTTCGGCAAGCGCGCCCCCTATCAGTTCCTCGCGGAGAATGGGATCGGCTATGGCCCGGAGGGCTTGATCGCCCTTCCGGCAGACGCCGCCTTGTTCGCCTTCCACGACGTACCCACGCACAACGAGAGCGTCGCGGATTCCACCCTGCTGATGCTCTTCGACATAGCCGCGGCTTACCGCAAGCCGCAGGCGGTCATCATTTGCGGCGACATTGATGCAGCGCGCATCCGCGAGCGGATGGGCCTGCTGTCGATGATGGTCCCCGCACTGGAATACAACTATCGGGGCATCGCCTACCAGTGGACGCCGAACGACTCGCTCTCGCTGCTCGTCTCGCAGCAGGCGGGGCGCGAAGTAGCGGCCATCAATGTCATCTACCGCACCGAACGGCTGTCCAAATCCTATATGAATACGCCCCAGCCCTTGATTCTGCAGGCTTATGCCGAGCAGCTCGGGCGCATTGCCGAGCGGCGGATGGAGCAGCGTTTCCGCGCCGCCGGCATCCCGCTGGCCGGACTCCGTTTCCGCTACCAGGACAGCGCGCAGGGGCCGGAAGACGAACGGCACACCCTGACCGTTTACACGACCGCACAGCAGTTGGACAGCGCCGTGCGCTGCGTTGCGTCGGTCCTGGGCGGGCTGGACCGCGACGGCGCAAGCCTGGAGGAATTTCGCGAAGCGCGCGACTGGCAGATCGCCGAAGCCCGGCGGGAGGGCGCGCGCAAACTGCGCAATGAAGAATACCTCAACCGCTGCGTCGCTTCCTACCTGTATGGCGCCCATCTCGCCTCCGGCGACATGCTCAGCGTCTTCATCGGCACGCACCGGCTGGACGACGAGCGCGAGCTGGCGCTCTTCAACAGCTTCGCCCGCGCCCTGCTGGACCCGGCTCGCAACCTGACGCTGCGCCTCGATGTGCCCCGCACGGACCTGGACCGCGACGCGCTGCGCCAAGCCTTCACGGAAGCCTGGACGGCTGCAGCCGACAGTCTCGCGGCAGACATCCAGCCCCTGCCGGAAAGGGTTATTAACGCCAAGCGGATCCGCCTGAGCGGCGACGCCGCGGAGCCGCTCTCCGGCGGGCGCCTGTGGACCTTCTCCAACGGAATGAAGGTCATCTATAAGAAAATGAACACGCCGCGCGAGTTCCACTACAGCTGGATGCTGCGCGGCGGCGTGGCCGAAGTGCCGGGCCTGCAGGCCGGTGAGAGCGCTTTTGTCGGCGACATGCTCGGCCTGTGCCGTGTGGCCGGCATGAGCGGGATGGAATTCCGCGAGCGGCTCGATGCGAGCGGGATCTCCCTGCACACCACCGCCTCGCTCTCCGACCTGCGCATCAGCGGACGCGCCCCGTCCGCGGAGCTCTCCCGCGTTTTGCAGGCGCTGCTGTGGCTCTCCGACAGCCGGGAAAGCGACGCGGAAGCGTTTGCCGCCTACCGGCAGGAAGAAGCCCTGCGGCTGGACCGGGAAGCCAATTCCCCGCGCGATGTCAACGCCATCATGGACAACATCCTGCGCCCGGATTTCTTCTACCCGGAGCGCAAGCAGATCGACTGCCTCTCCGAGGATCTGCCCGCCCGGGCGGAAAGCTATTTTGCGCAGCTCTTCGACAAGGCCGGGGACGGGGTTCTCCTGCTGATGGGCGACCTGGAGGAGGAAGCCCTTAAGAAAGAGCTCACCCGCACACTGGGCGCCTTCCGGACCGAGAAACGCTTCTCCTCCCGCCCGCGCGTGGAGAACCGCTTCGCCACCGGCACCGTTTCGCGCACGGAGGAATCCGCTGCGGGCGTGACCGGCGGTCGCGAAATCGGGGTCAACGTAGTGCGGTCCGCAGCGCTCCCCTACAATCTTGACAGCTATCTGTCCTTCCAGGTGGCCTGTATGCTCATCCGTCAGCGGCTCTCGGGCGCGCTGGCCGAGCAGGGCTCCTGGGCAGAGCTTTCCGGCCGGCTGGAGCTCTTCCCGTCGGAGCGGATCTCCGTCTATATCAATTGCCACCCCTGTCCCGAAAGCGGCCTGCCGGCCGGCGTCCGGGCGGGCGAGGTCGGCCAGGTGCTGGATGCCGTGCGCAGCGTGACCCGCCGACTGGACACGCTGCCGGTCTCCGAAGCCGATGTGCGTGCCGCCAAGGCCACCTTGCTCAAGGAGCTGGAAGTTCGCTACTCCCAGCCGGAGACCCTGATGGAAGACGTACTGATCCGCTACAGCGAGGGCAAGGACGTGATCACGGACTACAAGGGCGCCGTCCAGCGGATTTCCGTCGCGAGCGTCCGGGAGATTTTGAGAATCCTCTCCGAAGGCGGAGAGGTCGAATACACGATTATCTGATGGGAAAGGGAAGATTCGGAACGATTATTCAGATTGGAGACATCCTCGTATCGGAGGATGTCGTGACGGAATATTTTGCCTGTGACTATGCCGTCTGCCGTGGTGCGTGCTGCATCGCCGGCGACAGTGGCGCACCGCTAGACGAAGCCGAGCTGGAAGGTCTGGAGCGCGATTATCCAGCCTACAGCGGGCACATGACCGACGCGGGCCGCGCGGCCGTAGCGGCCAAGGGCTTTTTCGAGGTGGACCGGGACGATGACATCGTCACACCGCTGATGCCGCCGCTACCCGATTCGCAGGACTGCCCCTGCGCCTTCTGCCATTTCGGCCCGGAGGGCGAATGCCTTTGCGCCATCGAGATGGCCGGGCGCGTCAAGCCGGCATCCTGCTCACTCTACCCCATCCGCGTCACGAAGCTGACCGGCGGCGGACTCGCCCTCAATGTCCACCATTGGGACATCTGCAATCCCGCTTACGAGAAAGGCGCCCGGGAAGGGATTCGGGTCTATCAATTTCTAAAAAATCCCCTCACGAAGGTCTTCGGAGAGGATTTCTATGAGGCGTTAAGCGCTGCGGCTACGCATCTGGACGAGTAGCCTCCAAGGCGGAGACGACCCGCATGAGGTCACGCGTCAGGCCTTCGACTTCCAAGCCGGCGGCCGAGGCCGTGAGCGTGATGCGGTCTTCCCACATCTTCAGCGCGCGCGACACGCCGGAGCGGCGAAGGAAAGCCCAGGACCCTTCTTTTTCGCTTTCCAGGCGATAGCCAAGCACCTCCATCACCCGCAGGACATCGGAACGGATCTCCTCCGGAGAACCGTACACGTGCGCCGTGCGCTTCGAGAAACCAAAACGCGGATACAAGGCAGCAAAAGCCAGCATGACGAGCGCGATCTGCCACAGGGAATCGTAGCCGTTGACGAACATTTTGGAGAGATCGGCCTCCACAAAACCGGTCAGAACCAAGGCCAGAATGATCAGCGTCAGCAGGATGATCAAGTAGCAAAAATATTTCAGTGAGCGGATTATATATTTCATAATTACAAAATTAGCATAAAAATTGCTATTTTTGCATGCTGAACTAAAATTAGTCAAAAAATGGAAAGAGAAGATCCTATCGAGAAGCTGGAAAGACAGCAAGCTGAAAAGAAAGCCAACGGTGGCCTGAAGACCGTCATGATCGTGATGATCGCCGTCGCCATTGCTCTCGCCGCCGCCCTTATTTATGTGTGGAGTTCCAAGACCAACCTCGTGGACGAGCTGAACCAGGAGAAAGCCGACCTCACCGAGCAGATCCAGGCCCTGCAGAGCGACTACGAGAACCTCTCGTCCGAGTACGACTCCATCAACGCCCAGTTGGATTCCTCCCGCGAGGAGATCGCCCAGCTGCTGGACCGCGTGAAGAAGTCCGAGGCTACGGACCGCGCCAAGATCCGCCAGTATGAGAAGGAGCTCGGCACCCTGCGCTCCATCATGCGCGGCTACATCAACCAGATTGATTCCCTCAACACGCTGAACCACCGTCTGGCCGAAGAGGCCGCCTCGGCGCGCAAGGAGGCAGAACAGACCAAGCAGATCAACACCCAGCTGACCCAGCAGGTGGAGGTCCTGAACGACCGCGTGGCCGCCGGCTCCGTGCTCAAGGCCCACAACTTCGTGATGTACGCCTATAACAACAACGACAAGATCACCGACAAGGCCAACCGCGTCGCCCGTTTCCTGGTGAACCTCAGTCTCGTGGAGAATGAGCTCGCCGAGCGCGGCCCGGTGCGCGTCTATGTGCGCGTGACGGATCCGGAGGGCAACCTGCTCACCGACGGCCGCGGCACCACCTTCACCTTTGGTGGTGAGACGCTGGACGCCACCGCTTCCCGCGAGGTCGATTACCAGGGCCAGGAAGTGGATCTGGGCATCTACATCAACAACATCGGTTCCTTCCAGAAGGGCGTCTATACGGTCAACGCCTACACCACGCAGGCGCAGCTCGGCCACGGAGAGCTTCTGCTCCGCTAAATGGTCTATCTGCACGTCCCTTTCTGCAGGAGCTTCTGCACCTATTGCGATTTCTACTCGGAAATCGCCTGCCGGGGACGGGACGCGCAGTTGTTTGAAGATTTCACGGCAGCGGTCTGCGCCGAGGCGTCCCTTCGCCGGGACGAAATCGAGGCCACCCGCGACTTGAATACCCTCTATATCGGAGGCGGCACCCCATCGGTGCTGCCTCTGATTTGTTTGCAACAAATCGTGCTTTCGCTTACGGGGGGCGTTCCCCCCGAACCCCCTGCGTCGCTTCGCTCCAACGCCTCGATGCACCGTTCGGCCGACGGCGGAATAGCGGAGCCGGAATTGGTTTTTCGGCAAACTTGTCCGAAAAATAATTCCGGGCCGCCCGTCTGGAAGACTCCGCCCGTCGGCTTCTATGAGTTTACCATCGAGGTGAATCCGGAGGATATTGTCGAGAAGGGGGAAGCGTATGTGCGAGGGCTGCTGGAGCTGGGGGTGAACCGCGTGAGCATGGGGGTGCAGAGCCTCGATGACGGGATCCTCCGCTGGATGAACCGGCGTCACGACGCCGCGCACGCCCGGCAGGCCTTCCGCATCCTTCGGGACGCCGGGGTGAAGAACATCAGCGTGGACCTCATTTTCGGCCTCTCGCAGCTCTCCGAGGCCACCTTGACACAGACGCTTCGCGAGATCGTCGCCTGGCGCCCCGAGCACATCAGCGCCTACCAGCTCAGCATCGAGGAGGGCAGCGCGCTCGGCAAGCTGGTGCGCGACGGGCGCTACGAAGAGGCCTCGCAGGAGCAATGCGCCGCGCAGTACCGGCTCCTCTGCGAGGGCCTTCGCGCTGCCGGTTACAGCCACTACGAGATCTCGAACTGGGCCCGGCCCGGTTTCGAGGCGATTCATAATTCCGCCTACTGGACCCGCCACCCCTATGTCGGCCTCGGCCCCGGGGCCCACTCGTTCGATGGTCACACCCGTTCCTGGAATATCGACGCACTTCCCCCGGCGCAGGCGGCAGTTGCCCCAGAAAAATGTGCCACCCTCGGCATCATAAGAGGGAGGGGCCCATCGCCAGATGGGAGGGGTCCGGCGCAGCCGGACGTTTTCGGGGGCAAGCTGCCGCTGCGCGGAGGACAAGAAGAATTATCCGAGCAGGAGGCGCGGGAAGAGACGGTGATGCTGGGGCTGCGGACGGCGCGCGGCGTGGCGGAAGGGCTGCTGGACGCAGCCAGCGCCGCAGCGATGCTCTCCGACGGCCGCCTGGAGCGCCTTCCCGGCGGGCGCGTCCGGATTCCGGAGAATCATTGGTTCGTCAGCGACGATATTATCGCCGATCTTTTGTGAGCCGCAATTAACTGATTTTTTGCTATTTACCAGTTATAGCTCACAACATTTGGGGGCACGAGGGAGTTTAAACAGCAACCCTTGGCGTTATTATTCACCGACAGCGGCGAGGGTGGCGACAGAAATGCGGACTTGCGGACCGTAGGCGCACCGCAGGGCCCGGTGGCAGGCCGCCAGCGTGGCACCCGTCGTAAACACATCATCCACCAACAGAATATGCTTCGCTGTCGGGACGGACTTCGGCGGCAGGCCGGTCAGGCGGCGGAGAAAGGCCGCGAAGCCGGAGGGGCGGCGCAGCACGAAAGCGCCCGAGACATTGGCAGCCTTGGCCTCACCGTGCAGATGCGCCTGGCTGCGGGTGCGGCGAGCGCGGCGCAACAGGCGCTCCGCGCATGCCGCGCCCAGCACCCGCGCCACCTCCCGGGCAATCACCGCCGCCTGGTTGTAGCCGCGCTGCCAGCGTCGCATCCAGTGCAACGGCACGGGGACCACCAGATCCACGTCCGCGTAGAGCGGCGAGGCGGCCAGGCGCTCGCCCAGCAGGCCTGCGGCCCAGCGCCCCGCCCCGAAATCGCGATGGTACTTGAGCGCCTGGGAGATCTTTCTGTACCCGGATTCCACCCGATAATGATAAAGAGCCGCAGCATACGCATACGGCTCATATTCATCAACCTGAATCTTCGCGTTGAAACGATCGGCCATCGGGTTGTGGCCGAGCGGGGCATAGCGGGTCTCCGGCAGGTCGGAGAGGCACTCCAGGCAGAGATGCCGCTCCTGCGGAATGAGGGGACGGCCGCACACCACGCACACTCTCGGCAGGACGAGGTCCAGCAGGGCCGAGAGGGAAGTTTTCAAGCTTAAAGAGTTCAGGCGGGGGTCCATCCGGCTAGCAGTTCATCGCACCGCAGCAGTGGATGACCTGTCCGCTGACATACGAGGAAAGGTCGCTCGCAAGGAAGAGCGCCACCTTGGCGACGTCCTCCGGGGTGCCGCCGCGACGCAGCGGGATCTGCTTGACCCAGGCCTCGCGCACCTCGTCGGGGAGGGCGGCGGTCATATCGGAAATGATGAAACCCGGGGCGATGCAGTTGGCACGGATGCCGCGGGGACCCATCTCCTTGGCGATCGACTTGGCAAGGCCGATCAGGCCCGCCTTCGACGCAGAATAGTTGCACTGGCCGGCGTTTCCGCTGACACCCACCACGGAGGACATATTGATGATGCTGCCCCCGCGCTGGCGCGCCATGATGGGCGTGACCGCGTGGATGTAGTTGTAGGCCGACTTGAGGTTCACGTTGATCACGGCGTCCCACTGGGCCTCGTCCATGCGGAGCATCAGGCCGTCGCGGGTGATGCCGGCATTGTTGACCAGGATGTCGATGTGGCCGAAGTCGGCCAGGATCTGCTCCACGGTCTCGTGGGTCTGGGCGAAGTCGGCGGCGTTGGACGCATAAGCGCGAACTTTCACGCCGAGTGCTTCCAGTTCCTTCACAGTATCTTCGTTGACCTTGATGTCGGTGAATGCGATGTCCGCCCCTTCGGCGGCAAATTGGAGGGCAATGGCCTTGCCGATGCCTCGGGATGCGCCCGTGATGAGGGCGACTTTTCCTTCCAGTAAGCTCATATCTCTAAATTTGTTCGTTTTGCATAATCGTTTCAATCTCGTCCGGCGCGATAGGCAGGCGTCTGGCGCCCAACCGGCGCGCGCCGCCCTCGGTTACGAGCACGTCGTCTTCGAGGCGGATGCCGCCGAAGTCGAAGTAGTCCTTCAGCTTCGCATAATTGACGCGGCCGCCGTCCGTGCCGTCTTTCTTCCACTGCTCGATCAGGGCGGGGATGAAGTAGATGCCCGGCTCGTCCGTGATAACGTGGCCCGGCTGCAGTTCGCGCGCCATGCGCAGACTGCCCAGACCGAGCTGCGGGGAGCGGGTCTGGCCTTCGCCGTAGCCGACCAGGTTCTCGCCCAGATCTTCCATGTCGTGCACGTCCAGGCCCATGTTGTGACCCAGGCCGTGGGGCATGAAGAGCCCGGCGATGCCGTCCTCGACCATACCGCTCAACTCGCCGCGCACCAGGTCCAGCTGGCGCAGGTTGTCGAGCATGTGCTCAGCGACCGCCAGATGGACGTCGCGATAGGCGATGCCCGGACGGATCATACTGAACGCCAGCTCGTTGCACTCATAGACGGTCTGGTAAATATCACGCTGCTTCTGGGTGAAGCGGCCCGAAGTCGGATAGGTGCGGGTGAAGTCGGAAGCATAATGGTCGTTCGCCTCCACGCCGGCGTCGATGACCATCAGCTTGCCCGGCTCAACGGGCATTTCGTGGCTGTGGCAATGGAAGATCTCACCGTGCTGGGTGAGGATGGTGGCGAAGCTGACGCCCCAGCCCTTCGCGAGGGCCAGGCCTTCCATATCGCCCACGATCTCCTGCTCGATGCGGCCCGGACGGATGCCGCGGCGGGCGATGGTGTGCATCTCGAAGCCGAGGTTGCAGGCGGCGTCGATGCTCGCGATTTCGCATTCGTCTTTGACCAGACGCATCTCGATAACGGCGCGCACCAGCGGCTCGGAGGCCTTGGCGCAGCCAGCCTTGCCCGCGCTCACGGTCTCCTCAGGCCGGAGTCCGAGCAACTTGGAGAGCAGCAGCTGGTTGTAGTGACGGGACGCGGGCAGAAAATGCACCTGACGCCCCTTCAGCGCCGCCGCGAGGGCGTCGTACGGGGCCGTATTCGCCACGCCCACGCTGTCCGCCAGCGAGCGGACGGAGGGCATGGGCCCCATCCAGATGATGTCGTCGAGGCTGAAGTCGTCGGCATAGACGGTTTCCTTGCCCGTCTCCAGGTCGATCGTGGCCGCGAAACGCGGCTCGTCGATGCCGAAGAAATAGAGCCAGTTGCTGTCCTGGCGCCACTTGTAGCAGTTGTCTCCGTACTGGGCGGGGGATTCCACATTGCCGAGGAAGAGGGCGATGCCCTGCTGTCCTTCCATGCGTTTCAGGAGCTCCTGACGACGCGCGATATAGACTTGTTTTTCAAACATAGCAGCCGCAAAGATAGCAATTTTCTGCTTATCAGTGCACGCGAAGACGGTCGCCGAGATGGAGGACGGATTTCTTCGTCAACCCGTTCATTTCCAGCAGGGAATCGACGGAGATATTGAATTTGCGGGCGATCTTGCCGATCGTATCTCCGGCGCGGACGGTGTAGAATTCGGCCGAAGTGGCTTCCTCGGTGCGCCAGGTGCCGTCGGCGTTCAGGAGATAGTCGCGGTCGCCGGCCGCCGCCTTGTATTTGCCGTTCTCATCCAGGAAGGCCCAGGTGCCGTCCGGGAAGAGGACCAGCGACCGCTCGGTGATGGCGTTGATCACGGAGTCGCGCGCCGCGCCCGTCTTGCTGCGAAGCAAGCCGTACAGATCCACGTGGTCCTGCGGTTCCTGTGCCTTTATCTTCTCTTCCCGCGGGAAATCGGGCAGGATGCGGCGTACGCCGATGAAGCGCTGCGCATAGTACGGCTCGTCGATATGAGAAATCGTCACGCCCGAGCTGGAGGCATGGATGAAGGTAAAACTCTTGTTCGAGCTGTCCGCCGCAATGAAGATACCCACGTGGCCGGGGGTCTGCTTGGCGCTGCGCCCGCCGAAGATGATCAAGTCGCCTTTCTGGTAATTCTCGATGCCGCCCCGGACTTCCCGACCGTCCCTGGCCTGGTCGGAAGAGGTGCGGGACAGTTTGTAGCCGGATTTGTTGAAGACGTAGCAGGTGAAGCCCGTGCAATCGAAGCTCTCCGGGCCATTGCCCCCATATTTATAGGGCTTGCCCAGGTGCTGTCCGGCTTCCTTGATGATGTCGTCAGCCACTTGGCGCGGGTTTGCCTTCGCGGCATCGGGATGCTCTTGCGCGACCGCACCGAAGGCGGCCGTAAGGCAAAGCACGCTGGCAAGCAGCAGTCGGAGATGTTTCAGCATATCATGCAAAGATAGCAAAAATTGTGCGCTTAATTCGCTATCTTTGCCCAAACAGCACACTAAAACGCAATATGGAACGAACCCTGCTTTCCCGTCTGGCCGCCCTGCTGGGCAGCGCCTGCCTCCTGATCTGCGCCACCGCCGGCGCCGCCAACCCTTACCTTCCCCTGTGGGAATACATCCCGGACGGCGAACCCTATATCTTTGAGGATCCGGATCATCCCGGGCAGTTCCGCGTCTATATCTACGGCTCCCACGACATCGAGCAGACCGCCTACTGCGGCCGCAACCAGGTCGTGTGGTCCGCCTCCGTGGACGACCTGCAGCACTGGCGCTTCGACGGCGTGATCTTCGAATCCCGCCTGGACGCCAACGGAGAGCCCCTCAACCCGGACGGCAAGGGCGACATCCTCTACGCCCCCGACGTGGTGGAGAAAGTCGGCCCGGACGGCAAGAAGACCTATTATCTGTATCCCAATACCCAGGCTGCCGGGCGCAACGGCATGATTGCCCGCGCCGAGCGGCCGGACGGCCCCTTCACCGTCTGCAACTGGGGCCCCAAGGACCCGAAGCGCACCGTCGGCGTGCTGGGCTTCGACCCGGCGGCCTTCATCGACGATGACGGCCGCGTTTACGGCTACTGGGGCTTCCAGCAGTCCTTCGGCGCCGAGCTCGATCCCGAGACGATGTGCACCGTCAAGAAGGGCACCCAGGTCGTCACGGACATGGTCTCCCACCTCAACCAGCCGGGAGAATACCGCTTCTTCGAGGCTTCTTCGATCCGCAAGATCAAGGACAAATACGTCTTCGTGTACAGCCGCTGGACGGCGGACGGCGACTTCGGCCTGCCCGAGGCCAACAACACCCTCGCCTGGGCTTGGAGCAACTCCCCGCTGGGCCCCTGGACCTACGGCGGCACGGTCATCGACGCCCGCGGGCGCGACGTGGATGAGGATGGGAATCCGATCTACACCGCCGCGCCGGGCGGTAACACGCATGGCAGCATCTGCGAGATAGGCGGCCAGTGGTACATCTTCTACCACCGCCAGGCGGGCCTCGGCGGCTTCGACCGGCAGGCCATGGTGGCCCCGATCGAGGTCAAGGTCACGGAAGGCCCCGACGGCAAAGTGGAAATCTCCGAGGCGGAATACACCTCCGAGGGCTTCGAGCTCGGCGGCCTCAACCCGCTGGAGCGCCATTCCGCAGGCATCGCCTGCTGGTTCACCGGCCCCCGGCCGGCCGAGAAGGACTACCTTGGCAACAAGTACTCCGGTTCCTACATCGAGCCGCTGCGCCTCAGTTGGGACGGAGAGGGCGACCCGTACGACCTGCGCGCCAACCACAACCCCGTGGTGAACAACACCGCCGGCTCCGTCGTGGGCTACAAGTATTTCAACTTTGATGGCCTGAAGGCCGCCAAAGCCAGAAAACTGCTGCTCCGCCTGCTGCCGCAGGGTGTCAAGGGCCGCATCGTCATCATGGCCGACCACCCGCGCCACGGCATCCGCCTCGGCGCCATCCGGCTCAGCGGCCGCGAGCCGCAGGAGATCGTGCAAAAATGCGCCCGCGTCCCCAAGGCCGCGAAGCTCCGCGGCAAGCACGCCCTCTTCTTCGTCTTCGAGTCCGACACCCCCGACCGCTCCCTGTGCGAGCTCGAGGACTTCGTCTTCGCCCGGAAGCGGCGCTAATTGTCACAAAGTCACAAAAAAAGAGAGTCTTTTTAAAAAAGATTATTATCTTTAGCGTCCGTTAGTTAGTTAAATAGTGTCAGCGTATGAAACCTCTTGTCTTGCAAGGATGCGGCACGGCGCTGGTGACCCCGTTCACCGCGGACGGTGCCGTTGATTATGAAGCTTACGCCCGGATGGTGGACCGCCAGGTAGCCGCCGGCGTAGATTTCCTCGTTCCCCTCGCCACGACCGGCGAGACCCCCACGCTTTCCGCCGGCGAGAAGACGGCGATCTACCAGGTGGTCAAGGAGCACGCCCAGGGGCTGCCCCTGATGCCCGGCGTGGGTGTGAACAGCCTCCCCGACACGCTCGCCAACATCCGGCTCCTCGAGCCGCTGGGCGCCGATGCGCTGCTCGTGGTCGTTCCCTACTACAACAAGCCGACCCAGCAGGGCCAGTATGAATATTTCAAAGCCGTCGCCGCGGAGACTTCGCTGCCGGTCATCATCTACAATGTCCCGGGCCGCACCGGCGCGAACATGCTGCCGGACACGGTGATCCGCCTCGCGAACGATGTCCCCAACATCCGGGGCATCAAGGAAGCCTCCGGCAACTATGACCAGGTCAGCGAGATCCTGCGCCGCGCGCCCAAGGACTTCACGGTCCTGAGCGGTGACGACGACATGACCCTCGCGTTCATGGCCACCGGCGCCCACGGCGTCATCTCTGTGGCGTCCAACATCGCCCCGAAGGAAGTTTCGCAGATGGTCAAGGCCATGCAGGAGGGCCGCCTCGAGCAGGCCCGCACCCTGCATCACCGCCTCTTCCCGCTCTTCAAGGCCTGCTTCGTGGAATCCAACCCGATTCCGGCCAAGGCCGCGCTCGCGCAGCTCGGCGTGATCGGCGAGACGGTGCGCCTGCCGCTCGCAACGGCTTCCGACGCCACCAAGACAATGATGCAGAAAGTTTTAGCAGAATTATGGAAATAAGCAGAGAGCGATTTGAAGAAGTCATTACCGCGCTGGAAGCCGGTCAGCTGCGCGTCGCCGAGAAGGTGAACGGCGCCTGGCAGGTCAACCGCGAGGTCAAGGAGGTGATCCTCTCCGGGTTCAAGCTCGGCAAGGTCACGGATATGTCGCAGGGACAGTTCCCGTTCTTCGACAAGGACACCTTCCCGGTACAGTCCTTCTCCGAGCAGGACGGCGTGCGCATCGTGCCGGGCGGCACGAGCATCCGCCGCGGAGCCTACGTGGCTCCGGGCGCCATTGTCATGCCCCCGTCCTACATCAACGTCGGCGCCTATGTCGACAGCGGCACCATGGTGGACAGCCACGTGACCATCGGCTCCTGCGCCCAGATCGGCAAGAACATCCACATCTCCGCCGCCACGCAGATCGGCGGCGTGCTCGAGCCGGCCGGCGCCATGCCGACCATCATCGAGGACGGCGCCTTCGTGGGCGGCAACTGCGGCATCTACGAGGGCACCATCGTGCAGGAAGGCGCGGTGATCGCCTCCGGCGTCATCATCACCGCCGCCACGGCCATCTTCGACGCGACGACGGGCGAGTTCGTCCCGCGCAACGCGGACGGCCGCGTGGTCGTGCCGCGCGGCGCCGTGGTCG
>JAEFAI010000044.1 GCA_016291185.1 Bacteroidales bacterium | reverse complement strand
GGCCAGATGGGCGTTGAGCTGAAAAACAACATCAAGCAATACTGGTGGAACGCGATGACCCGCCTGAACGAGAACATCGTGGGCATCGATTCCTGCATCTTCATGCACCCCCGCATCTGGGAGGCCTCCGGCCACGTGAGCGCGTTCAACGACCCGCTCATCGACAACAAGGACTCCAAGAAGCGCTACCGCGCCGATGTGCTGATCGAGGATTTCCTCGGTAAGATCGAGGAGAAGATTGGCAAGGAGGTCGAGAAGGGCCGCAAGAAGTTCGGCGAGAACTTCGACGAGGCGCAGTTCCGCGCCACGAATCCCAATGTGCTGCGCGAGCAGGCCAAGTGGGACGAGGTGCACAACCGCTACGTGGCCGCCGAGCAGGCTTCCGACTTCGCGGAATACCGCCAGATCATCATCGACAACAACATCGTCTGCCCGATCAGCGGCACCTGCAACTGGACCGACGTCCGTCAGTTCAACCTGATGTTCAGCACCTCCATGGGCAGCACCGCCGACGGCGCCAACACCATTTATCTGCGTCCGGAGACGGCCCAGGGCATCTTCGTGAACTACCTGAACGTCCAGAAGACCGGCCGTATGAAGATTCCTTTCGGCATCGCCCAGATCGGCAAGGCCTTCCGCAACGAGATCGTCGCCCGCCAGTTCATCTTCCGCATGCGCGAATTCGAGCAGATGGAGATGCAGTTCTTCATCAAGCCGGGCACCGAGCTTGACTGGTTCAAGAAGTGGAAGGAGAACCGCATGAAATGGCATGTCAACATCGGCATGGGCGCCGAGAACTACCGCTTCCACGACCACGAGAAGCTGGCTCACTACGCCAACGCCGCCACCGATATCGAGTTCAACTTCCCCTTCGGCTTCAAGGAGCTGGAAGGTATCCACAGCCGCACGAACTTCGACCTGGGCAACCACCAGAAGTTCTCCGGCAAGAAGATCGAGTACTTCGATCCCGAGGAGAACGCCTCCTACACCCCGTATGTGGTCGAGACGTCCATCGGCGTCGACCGTATGGTGCTCGCGGTCCTGTCGCACTCCTTCCACGAGGAGCAGCTGGAGAACGGCGAGACTCGCGTCGTGCTGAGCATCCCCGCTCCGCTCGCCCCGGTCAAGGCCGCGGTGCTGCCGCTCGTCAAGAAGGACGGCCTGCCCGAGCTCGCCCAGGAGGTGATGGACCTGCTGAAGTACGATTTCAACTGCCAGTACGAGGAGAAAGACAGCATCGGCAAGCGCTATCGCCGCCAGGATGCCATCGGTACTCCGTTCTGCATCACCGTCGATCACGACTCCCTGAACGACCGCTGCGTCACCGTGCGCGACCGCGACACGATGACCCAGCAGCGCGTCCCCATCGCCGAGCTTCGCGCGATGATTGACGCCAAGGTCAACCTGAATAACCTTCTCCGCAACCTGTAATGGCGCAGAGCTTCAGTGAGTTAGGCCGTATCGAAGCGATTCGGCAGCTCTTCGAAGGGACGGGTTATACTCCCTTCGGAGAGCCGCTGTGGCTTGAGGCGAAGCCGCAGGAATGCATCACCTCGGCCTCCGGCCTGCTGCTGGAGGGGATCGATTTCGACCTGGTCTATTTCCCGCTCAAACACCTCGGCCGTAAGGCCGTGCTGAAGGTCACAGGCGAGCTGTACGCCGTCATGGCGCGTCCCGAGTCGCTCTCGGTGCAGCTCGGTGTGTCCGCGAAGCTCGATTTCCCGCAGGTGCAGGAGCTCTGGAGCGGACTGGTCGCCGGCGCCAAAGAGCATGGCTACAAGCAGCTCTCGCTCGACCTGCAGCCCTCGCGCAATGGCCTGACGGTCGCGCTCTCGGCCACCGGCCGGCACAGCGCCGCCGTCTCGGCCGCCCGCCCGAAGGCCCAGTCGCGCGACCTGATCTGCGTGTCGGGTGCCCTCGGTGCCGCTTTCCTGGGCCTGCAGGTCCTGGAGCGCGAGCGGATCAAGTTCGACAAGGGTTCGACCGACCAGGCTGCGCTTGAGCAGTACAAGATGCTTGTCGGATCCTATTTGAGACCCGAATTAAGCCCGAATTTGCCCGCGCAGCTCGAAGACGGCAAGTTCTCCCCGGCGTACGGTTATTTCGTTACCAGGGGCCTCGCAGACGCCCTGTTGCGCCTTTGTCGCGACAGCGGGCTGGGCGCCAAGGTCTATGCCGACAAGATTCCCTTCGAGGGCGGCAGCTTCGACCTGGGCCGCGAGCTGAACCTGGATCCGGTGTCCGCAGCGATGAACGGCGGCGAGGACTATCATTTATTGTACGTGATTCCGCTCGCGCAGTTCGAGCGTTTCCGGACGGAATTCCAGACCTTCGACATCATCGGCCACCTGGCACAGCCCGAGGTGGGGGCCGTGCTGGTGTCGCCCGACGGACTGGAGCATCCCGTTTCCGCGCAAGGATGGACCACCCCGAACGAATAACACATGAAAAAGATTACGACGAGCGCCGGGGTGGCCACGGTCGGCAACATCTTGACCACTGCCAAGAGCGTGGACGCCGGCTTCAAATTAACCCGATAACCGGGAGGCGGTCCCCCCGGACCCCCTGCGTCGCAAAGCTCCGACCCATTCCATACGTCATTCGCCGGCTCCGACCGGCGAATCTCGTTTCCCAGGGGCATCTGACCCCTGATTTGCCCCTGGCGACAGCAAATTCGGGTTGCCGAGGGCAAATCATAGCGTTTTTGCCCCTGGGTGGTTGCTGCCGGGCACAAAATTGGCCTCTGGTGTGCCCGGCACGCCCATCCGCGCGGCTAGATTTCGTCGGAGAATTCGGCAGCGGACTGCCGCTCAAAGTGTTTGGGGCTGGGCTGGGCGGCGGAGATGCCGACGGGGAAGAGGCAGACGACCTCATAGCCTTCGGTCTCCGGGAAGTCTGCCTTGATCCGTGCAGGATCAAAGGATCCCACCCAGACGTTGCCCAGGCCGAGCGCCGAGGCCGCCAGCATGATGTGCGTGCCGACGATGGCCGCGTCCACTTCCGCACCGTTCTTGCCATCGTATTTGCGCACCCAGGCTTTGTCGGGCTTGGCGCCGACCATGAACACGACCGGGGCGTCGTAGATGTAGGCGGTGGCATTTTTCAGCTTCGCGAGGCCCTCCTCGCTCTTGACCACCCAGACGTGGACGGGCTGCTTGTTGGCGGCCGTCGGTGCCAGGCGGGCGGCGTCGAGGATCTGGTCAATCTGCTCCTGCGTCAGGGGCGTACTTTTGAATGCGCGGCAGGAATAACGCTCCCGCGCCAGCGTCATAAAATCTCTTTCCATGGTTAACAGTTTTTTTCTTGGCGAATGGTTTTTCGGAACCTGTCCCGGTAGCTATCGCCGACGGGGACGTGCGTACCGTCGTCGAGGGTGATTCCGTCGGCGCCGGTGGCGCGGATGCGCGCGAGGTTGACAATGTAGGAGCGGTGCACGCGCAGGAAATGCCCGGCGGGCAGCATTTCTTCCAGATTCTTAAGGCGCTCCAGCACGACGAGCGGCTCCTCGGCGCCGTCCCGCCAGATTTTGACGTATTCGCTCATGCCTTCCACGAAACGAATCTGCGCCGTTTCCACGCGGACATCCTGGCCTTCGGAGCGGAAGGTCATCACGCCGGAGGCCGCCGGCGCGGGCTGTTCGTCCCGCTGCTGCAGCTCGGCTTCCAGCTCGCGGATGCGCGTTGCTGAGCGGCGGGCCTGGATCCAATAGATCAGGCCGACGTTCGCCGCCAGGAGCAGCACGCCAAGCAGCATCTCATGCCATTCCGGCGGAATCGGCCCTTTCCCTTCGGGTCCTCCCGGCCCCCACGGCCCACCCGGAGGCGGCGGGAAATCTCCTTCCGGCGGCATGGGCGGCGGCATCCCCGGACCCGGACCGCCGTGCGCGAGCAGCACGTACGCAACGAAACCGCCCAGCAGGGCCAGCGTCACGGCCGCGTATGCCCACGGCTTCTTTTTCCGCACCAGGAAGGGCACGGCGAGGAAGTTGTGCAGCAGCAAAAGGGCCAGGAAAGCGAGGATCATATGCGCAAAAATAAACAAATTCCGCTCCTCTTCCACCGATTCGCTGAAGAATTCGGCCCGTTCGCTGAATCGCCCGGAAACTGGCAAATGATTTGCGTTTAGGTGAGCTGTGACTAAAACCGAATTGTTATGAAAAAGTTATTTTCCTTTTTATTTCTCCCGCTGCTCATCCTGAGCGCATGCGAGAAAGATCCATACACGGACCCCCATGGCAATGGGAATAATGGTTCCTACACCGACGACCCGGTTGATCCTGTCGTTCCGAACACCACGATCGAGGACAATTTCGTCCTCGAGGACGAAGACGACGCCATCGCTAACACAACCTTCGACCGCACCATCTCCATTGTATTTGCGGCCACGGGCGCGACGGTGAGCGGCGACGAGAACGGCATCGTGACGGTCGCCGGCAACGACGTGACCGTAAACAACACCACCAAGGAAGCCATCCGCTACGAGCTTTCCGGCACGGCCGCAGACGGTTTCTTCAAGATCTACGGCGAGAAGAAGCAGGCCATCGTCCTGAACGGTCTGGACCTGACGAATCCCAACGGCGCCGCGATCAACAACCAGAACAAGAAGCGCACGTTCGTGGTCGTGAACGGCACGAACCAGCTCGCCGACGGCAAGAAGTACACTGACACGCCTGAAGATGAGGACGAGAAAGGCGCCTTCTTTAGCGAAGCGCAGCTCATTTTCAGCGGCTCCGGATCGCTCAGTGTGACGTCCACCGGCGGCAAGGCGGGTATCTCCTCCGATGATTACGTGTGCGTGCTGGATGCTCCGACCATCACCATCAGCGCGACCAAGGGCCACGGCGTCCGCGGTAAGGACGCGGTCGTGATCGGCGGCGGCAAGTTGGACGTGACCGTGAGCAAGGAGGGCAAGAAGGCCATCACCTCCGACGGCACGGTCCGTCTCGACGGCGGCGAGGTGAAACTGACCGTCTCCGGCGGTGTGGATGACTCCGACCTCACAGACCTGTCCTCCTCGTCCGGCATCAAGGCCGACGTAGCCTTCGTGATGAACGGCGGTACGCTCGCGATCACCAACAGCGGCCAGGGCGGCAAAGGGATCAGCGGCGACGCCGGCGGCCTGATCGCCGGCGGCACCATCGACATCTACGTGACGGGCTCAAACTATGAAATAACGGGCGCGGACACCGTCGGGCTGGAGGACACATCCAGCTCCGCCAAGGGCATCAAATTCGACGGGAAACTCGTCATTACGGGCGGCAGCGTGACCGTTTCGGCCAAGAACCACGAAGCCATTGAGGCCAAGGGCGAGTTGATTATCACCGGCGGCGACGTCTATGCGACGTCCTCCGACGACGCCATCAATTCCGGCAGCCACATGATCCTCGGCGGCGGGCGCGTCTGCGCCATCTCCACCGGCAACGACGGCCTCGACGCCAACGGCAACTGCTACATCCAGGGCGCCCTCGTCTATGCCGTCGGCAGCGGCACGCCGGAGGTTGCCGTGGACGCCAACACCGAGGACGGCTACAAACTCTATGTCATCAGCGGCACGCTGGTGGCCATCGGCGGCCTCGAGGGCGGCGCCAACCTCACCCAGGCGTGCTATTCCGCGAATTGGAGCGCTAATACCTGGTACGGCCTCTATCAGGACGGCGCGCTCGCGCTGGCCTTCCAGACGCCTTCCCGGGGCGGTAACACCCTGGTGGTATCGACGGGCGGCGCCACGACGCTGAAATCGGGCGTCACCGCCTCCGGCACCAAGATCTTCGGGGGAATGGGCGCCACCGCCGCCTCCGGCGGCAGCTCTGTGACGCTCTCCTCCTACACCGCCGCAGGCGGTATGGGTGGTCCCGGCGGCCCGGGTGTCGGCCCCGGCTTCTGGAGATAAGAAAACGGCCTCGCAGGGAACTGCGGGGCCGTTTTGCTTTATTCCGACCCTTTCTTCTTTCGGACCGGATAACCATCCACCAGCGAGCTGGTTTTGACAGGAACTTCCCGCAACTCCGGCCCGGGATCATTCAGGTAAACCGGGGTTCTGGCAGGGATCCGATACTGCCCGGCGGAAGCAAGCAAAGCACGACCAATCAAATCGAGGCTTAGCGCTTTCTCCAGCTTGGAAATAGTTTCCAGCGTCATGTTCAGCGTTCCCTTTAGGATTAGTGAGACATACTGCTGAGAGCAACCCATTATCTCTGCGAGTTGCTTCTGCGTGATTCCTTTCTGGGCCATGGCTCTGCGAGCCTTGATGGCTATTTGGAAGGAATATTGCTTCCAGTCCCATTCCTCCAGCTCCGTTTGCGCCTGCTTCTTCCAGGCCCCCGGCTCTCCATAAGCGTGAGCTTTCAGATAATCTATGGTCTTTTGCATAGCTATGATTTCAAATCTCATACGCAAATCGTTTCTGCCACAAAGATAGAAACATTTTATAGCTTGTACAAGTTTTAATATGTTTTTGTTCGGCGGCTACGTGTTGACCCAGCCCGCGCCGACGGCAACAGGCGTGATGAGCTACCGGGACAAATTCCGTAAAACCATCTCCCCGGACACAATGAAATAACTGTCCGGTGCGGTGTAAGCTACTTGTGTGCGACGGTGTAGGTAACGCCCAGGTGCTGCAGGGCGGAGAGGAAGGGCTCGCAGACGGTGACGGTGAACTTCTTGGAGAAGAACTCGAGGTTGTAGCCCGTGGCCTTGTCGTGCAGGTAGATGGAGAGGGGGATCTTGCCCTTGTGGGCCTTGAGGACCTTCACGAGCGCGGAGCGGAATTCCGGCGTGAGCCGCTCGGACTCGAGCAGGATGTTGAAACCGGTGATGAGCGTCTCGCTGAGGTTGCCAAGAAGCGTGATCTTCTTGATTTTGAATCCGTAGGGCGCTTTCTTGCCCTGGGCGCGCTCTTCGGGCTTGATGAAGTATCGGGCGGAGATATCGCCCTCGATGAAGACCTGCGCGTGCAGCTGCATATAGGGCAGCAGGGCCTCGTAGTCCTTGCCGAAGAGGGCGAACTCGTAGGATCCTTCGAAGTCTTCCACCACGACGCGCGCGCCCGGCGAGCCGCTGCGGGTGGTGAGCGTCTTGACATCGGTCACAATGCCCGCGACGGCGGCTTTGCCGTTCTTGTCGGCGAGCTCGCACTCGTCGATGCGGTCCTGCAGCTCGGACAGCTTGCAGTCCGTAAAGGTCTCGATCTCAAAGCGATAACGCTCCAGCGGGTGTGAGGAAAGATACATCCCCACGAACTCCTTCTCCCGCTGCAGCATCGCGAGGATGTCCTCGTCGCCGGAGAAGGTCGGCACCTCCGGCCGCACGGGCTTGAGTTCCTCCACTTCGCCGAAGAGCGAATTGGAGGCGTCGAGCTGGTCATTGCGGTAGAGGCCTGCGTATTTGACGATTTCGTCGATGCAGAGCTCTCCGTTCTTGCAGGGCAGGAAGAATTGCGAACGCTTGTAACCGAAGGAGTCCAGCGCGCCGGCATAGACCAGGGTCTCGAAGGCGCGGCGGTTCAGCATCTCGGCCATCCGCTCCACGAAATCGAAGAGGTCCGTGAAGGCCCCGTGTTCGGTGCGCTCGCGAATGATGGCCTCCACGACGTTCTCGCCGAAACCCTTGAGGCCGCCGAGACCGTAGCGGATGTCGCCGCTTTTGTTGACGGAGAACGTGGCCTCGGACTCGTTCACATCCGGGCTGAGGACCTTGATGCCGGCCTTGCGGCAGTCCGCCATGATCTCCTTCATCTCGTCCATGTTCGAGATGTTCTGCGTGAGGTTGGAGGCCTGGAATTCAGACGGATAATGCGCCTTGATCCAGGCGGTCTGGTAGCTCACCCAGGCGTAGCAGGTGGCGTGCGACTTGTTGAAGGCGTATTTCGCGAACGCCTCCCAGTCCGACCAGATCTTTTGCAGGATGGGCTCCGGATGGCCGTTGGCGATGGCTCCCTTCATGAAGGTCTCCTTGAGCGAATCCAGCACGGCCTTCTGCTTCTTACCCATGGCCTTGCGGAGCTTGTCCGCCTTGCCCTTGGAGAAGCCTGCAAGCTTCTGCGACAGGCGCATGACCTGCTCCTGGTACACCGTGACGCCGTAGGTCTCCTTCAGCAGCTCCTCCATGTCGGGGAGGTCGTAGTGGATCTTGGACGGGTCGTTCTTGCCGGCCACGAAGTCCGGAATGTAGTCCATCGGGCCCGGGCGGTAGAGGGCGTTCATCGCGATCAGGTCCTCGAAACGCTCGGGGTGCAGGCGGATCAGCCACTCCTTCATGCCGCCGGATTCAAACTGGAAGATACTCTTGGTGTCGCCGCGGGCGTAGAGCGCGAAAACCTCCGGGTCGTCGATCGGGATCTTCTCGATGTCGATGTCCTTGCCGAAGCGCTTCTTGACCATCGCGAGCGCGCGGTCGATGATGGACAGGGTCTTCAGACCCAGGAAGTCCATCTTCAGCATGCCCACGTCCTCGATCTTGGTGCCCTCGTACTGGCTCACCCAGACCTCCTGGCCCGTGGCCTTATCCGTGCCGACGGTGATGGGAATGTAGTCCGTGAGGTCGCCGCGGCCGATGATCATGGCGCAGGCGTGGATGCCCGTCTGGCGGATGCAGCCCTCAAGTTTGAGGGAATATTCCAGCACCTCGCGCACCAGCGGCTCGCCCTCCTCGTACTCGTGCTTCAGCTCCTTGATATATTTGACGCTGTTCGCCAGCGTCGGCTTGTATTCCTTGTCCTCGCCGTTCTCCTTGACGATAATAGGCCGGTCGGGGATCATCTTCGTCAGGCGGTTGGACTCCGGGATGGAGAGCCCGGAAATGCGCGCCACATCCTTGACGGCCAGCTTTGCGGCCATCGTGCCGAAGGTAATGACGTGCGAGATGTGGTCGGCGCCGTAGTGGTCCTGCACGTACTGGATCACGCGGTAGCGGCCCTCGTCGTCGAAATCGACGTCGATATCCGGCATGGAGATACGCTCCGGGTTGAGGAAACGCTCAAACAGGAGGTCGTAGCGGATCGGGTCGAGGTTCGTGATGCCGAGGCAATAAGCCACGCACGAACCGGCGGCGGAGCCACGCCCCGGGCCCACGGAAACGCCGTTCCGGCGGCCCCAGTTGATGAAATCCTGGACGATGAGGAAGTAGTCCGGGAAGCCCATGAAGGAAATGGTCATGAGCTCGAAATGCAGGCGCTCCTGCTGCTCGGCGGTCAGCTCCGCGCCGTAGCGCCGGTGCGCGCCCTCGTAGGCGAGGTGGCAGAGATAGGCCACCGAGCGGCAGAATTCGTCGCCGCGATAGGTCTTGACCTCGTTGTCGTCCTTGTCCTTGGAGATGCTGTATTTGCCGTTCTCGATGATGTCGGCGTATTTCTCCAGCTGTGCGTCAATGTCCGCGAGGAAGTCCGCCGGGAGCTCGAATTTCGGGAGCACGTGACCGCGGTCGATCTCGTAGCGTTCGACCTTCTCCAGGACCTCCAGCGTGTTCGCGAGCGCTTCCGGGTGCTCCGGGAACAGCGTTGCCATCTCCTCCTCACTCTTGAGGTACTCCTGCTGCGTGTAGCGCAGGCGCTTGGGGTCGTCCACCATCGCGTTGGTGGTCAGGCAGATGAGGCGGTCGTGCGCCGGGCCGTCCTCCTTGCGCACGAAGTGCACGTCGTTGGTGGCCACGACCTTCACGCCGTGCTTTTGCGCCAGCTCGAAGATCTGGGTGGTATATTCCTTCTGCTGCTCGTAGAGGTCCAGCGACATGCCGGGCACCTCCGTCTTGTGGAGCATCACCTCGAGGTAATAATCGTCCCCGAAGACACGCTTGTGCCACTCGATGGCCTTGTCCACGCCCTCGGCGTCGCCCGCGAGGATGCCGCGGGGCACTTCGCCCGCCATACAGGCCGAGCAGCAGATCAGTCCCTCATGGTACTTTTCCAGCACCTCGTGGCTCACGCGCGGCTTGTAGTACATACCCTCGATGTGTCCGGTGGACACGATCTTCATCAGGTTCTTGTAGCCGTCGTAGTTCTTGGCCAGGAGGATGAGGTGGTAGTATTTCTTGTGGTCGTTGTCCTTGAGATGGTGGTCGTAGTGCTGCGTGACGTAGATTTCGCAGCCGAAAATCGGCTTCACGTCCGGGTGCTTCTTGGCCACGTCGCTGAAGTCCTTGACACCGTACATGTTGCCGTGGTCCGTGATGGCAAGGCCCGGCATGCCGAGTTCCTCCGCGCGGCGGAAGAGCTTCTCAATGTCGCTCATTCCGTCGAGGATGGAGTACTGGGTGTGGACGTGCAGATGTACGAAGGGCATAGCTCTACAAAGATAAACAAAAACGCCCGACCTTCGGAGGCCGGGCGTTCGATTGTTGATAACTTTTTACTTCTTGGCAGCCTTCTTCTTGCGGGCAGCCATCTCGGCGTCGAACATGACCGGAGTACCGATCATGATGGAGGCGTAGGTGCCGATCAGGACACCGAGGCAGAGCGCGACGGACAGACCGCGGATGGACTCGCCGCCGAAGATCGCGATGGTGAGCATCGGGAGGAGGGTCGAGACCGAGGTGTTGACCGTACGGGTCAGGGTCGCGTTGAGGGACTTGTTGACCGTCTCCTTGAAGTCGTCGTTCGGATGGAGCGCGAGGTTCTCACGGATACGGTCGAAGATCACCACGTTGTCGTTGATGGCGTAACCGATGATCGTCAGGATAGCGGCGATGAAGGTCTGGTCCACGTCCAGGTTGAACGGCAGGATGCCGCTGAACAGGGAGAAGAAGCCGATGATGATGATCGCGGTGTGAGCCAGGGAGACGACGCCGCCGAGACCCCAGTTCCAGCCCTTGAACCGCAGCGCGATGTACGCGAAGATGACCATGAGGGCGAGGATGATGGAGATGATGGCGTTACGCTTGATGTCGTTGGCGATGGAGGCGCCCACCTTGTCGGAGGAGATGATACCGTTCGGGTTCTCCAGCGTGGAGGTGAAGTCAGCGAGGGACACATTCTCGGTGTAGAAGTCCTTCAGGGACTCGTACAGCATGCCCTCGATTTCGGCATCGACCGTGGAGGTCTCATCCTTGAACTTGTAGGAGGTCGTGATCTTCATCTGGCTGTCGCCACCGAACTGCTTGACCTCGACGGAGGACTCAGGATCGGCGAGGTTGAAGGTCTTGTTCACGGCGGAACGGACCTCCTCGGCGGTCACCGGCTTGTCGAAGCGGACCACATAGGTGCGGCCACCGGTGAAGTCGACACCGTAGGTGAAGCCCTTGGTGAACATCGAGACGAGCGCGATCACGATGAGGGCGCCGGAGATGATGTAGGACCACTTGCGGCCATCCAGGAATTTGATGTGCGTATTCTTGAGGAAGTTCGCGGACCACTTGTTCTCGAAGGTGATGTTCTTGCCCTTCTGGATGCGGTCGTCGAAGATCAGGCGGGTGATGAAGATGGACGTCAGCACGGAGGTGATGATACCGATGATGAGCGTGGTCGCGAAGCCCTTGATCGGACCGGAGCCGAAGAAGAAGAGCACGAGACCCGTCAGGAGGGTGGTCACCTGACCGTCGATGATGGCGGAGTAGGCGTTCTTGTAACCGTCGGCCACAGCCTTGCCCAGGCCCTTGCCGGCCTTGAGCTCTTCCTTGACGCGCTCATAGATGATCACGTTGGCATCCACGGCCATACCGAGCGTCAGGACGAGACCGGCGATACCCGGCAGCGTCAGCACGGCGCCAAAGGCGGACAGGGTGCCGAAGAGGAGCACCACGTTGGACAGCAGCGCGATGTCAGCGGCCACACCTGCACCCTTGTAGAAGATGAGCATGTAGATGAGGACGGCGCAGAACGCGATGAGGAAGGAAAGGAGACCGGCGTGGATGGATTCAGCACCGAGGGACGGACCGACGACCTGCTCCTGGACGATCGTAGCCGGGGCGGGAAGCTTACCGGACTTGAGAACGTTCGTAAGGTCAGTGGCTTCGTCGATGGTGAAGTGGCCGGTGATGGAGGAAGAACCGCCGGTGATCTCGGTCTGGACGGTCGGGTAGGAATAGACCGTGCCGTCGAGCACGATGGCGACCTGGCGGCCGATGTTCTCCTTGGTCAGGCGGGCCCACACGTTGGCACCCTCGGCGTTCATCGTCATGCTCACGCCCGGGTTGCCGCCGCGGCGCTGGTCGTAATCGACGTGTGCGTCGGTCACGGAACCACCGTCAAGCGGGGCCTTGCCGTCGCGGGACGTGGACTTGATGGCGATGAGCTCGTAGATATTGTCGCTCTGCATGTACTCGGAAGGCTGGACGGACCACATCGGGCGGAATTCCGCCGGGAAGATGGCCTCGATCTCCGGCATGCGGAGGTATTTGTTGATCTGGGCGGTATCCGCAGCGGCGGCAAAGCCGATGCAGGCGTTGCCGCGCATGCCGGACGGGCTCAGCACCGCGAAGAGCGGGTTGGCCTTGCGGGCGGCGGCGAGGCTGGCCTCGTCAGCGGCGTTCTGGGCCTGCAGCTCCTGGGCCACGGCGTCCGTAGCTTCGGCAGCGGCTTCCTCAGCGATGGCCGGGGCGTCGATGGAGAGAACCTCCGCCAGACGGGCGTTGGCCTCATCGAGATAGGATGCCATCTCGTCGTAGGTGAAGGTCGGCCAGAACTCGAGGGAGGCAGTGCCCTGGAGCAGCTTACGCACACGCTCCGGCTCCTTGACACCCGGGAGCTCCACGAGGATGCGGCCGGTGTTGCCGAGTTTCTGGATGGACGGCTGGGTCACGCCGAAACGGTCGATACGGTTACGCAGGACGTTGAAGGAGTTCGCCACGGCGCTCTCCGCTTCTTCCTTGATGACCGCGACAACCTGCTCGTCCGTGGACTCCGGCTTGATGCGGTCGCGCATTTCGTAAGTACCGAAGATCTGGGCGAGACGCGTGCCGGGAGCCGTCTCCTTCATCGCCTCGGCGAAGAGGGTGATGAAGTCGGACTGAGAGTTGACGCTGCGCTCCTTGGCCAGGGAGATGGCCTTCTGGAACTCAGGGGTCTGGTTGCCACCGGCCAGCGCGCGGACGAGGTCCTCGAGCTGAACCTGCAGCATGACGTTCATACCGCCCTTGAGGTCAAGGCCGAGGTTGATCTCCTGGTTCTGGACCTGCTTGAAAGTGTAACCCAAATAAACCTTCTCACCGGAGATGGAATCCGTGTAACGACGAGACTCGATTTTCCGGATGGAATCGAGATAGAAAGCACGGTCCGCCTCGGCGATAGCGTTGACGTCGGCTGCCAGGGCAATCTGGTCAGCGCGCTGCTCGGCCTTCTTGTTGTGGAGGGCCGTCACCGCGGTGAAAGACA
>JAEFAI010000043.1 GCA_016291185.1 Bacteroidales bacterium | reverse complement strand
CGCCACGGGCGACAGCAACGCTCCGGGCATCGGCTCATGCTATGGCGGCGGAACAGTCGGAAATATAACCATTAATGGCGGAACCGTCACCGCCATAGGCGGCAGTAATGCCGTCGGCATCGGTGCAGCTGCTGGTGGTGGCACTTGCGCGGGCGTTACCATCGGCAGTGATATTACCAGCGTCAGTATCAGGAGAGGTCAAGATGCGTCCGCTTTTTTCTCCGCCGATGGTGCAAATTCCGTGACCATCGACGGAAAGACCTCGTTCTCATTCGCGACATCGACCACGCAGTTCCAGAACCTCGATTCCACGCTGAGCACGACCACCGACTATAACGACACCTGGACGCTGACGCACAAGTAGCAGAGAGAGATTCGCCGGCGTATCAGCCTAGATGATCAGCGAACTGTCTCCAATTTCAGCTGGCCGCTGTAGCTGATGGCGTCGCGGTTCTGGCAGCGGACCTGGAGGTCGGCCTTGCCGTTGTCGAAGACCGTCAGCCGGAACTCGACGACATCCTCGTCGTTGTCCGTCTTGATCTCGACGGTCCGACGGTCGGCTTTGTCGGGAACGACGGTGTAGGAATCGATCTCGTCCTCGAAATTCAGCACTTTGCCGCCGCCGTAGGGCACCGAATAGGCCGTGCCCTGATAGGGCAGGTGGGAATTGATTGTATCCCCGTCCACGGTCAGGGAGTAGCTGCTGCCGACGACAGAGCGTCCCGGACCGCGGAGAGGACTCATATACTCTATCTCGACCTCAAATTTACGAGCGTCCAGCTGCTGCCGGACAAGCGCGGTGACGCGGGAGGCTTCTGCCTTGCGCGCCGCGGCGTTCTGGTGCAGCACGCCACATCCCGCCGCGAGGACGACGAGGATCAGCAGCGAGCCAAGCCATTTGGCTGTGTTGTGTCGCATCATACTTCGTTAGATTTTCGGCAAAGATAGTAATTATTTTTATTTCAGGTCTTTCAGCCCTGTTTCGATCTGCCGGGAGAGGGTCTGCCAGTGGGCCTGGGTGAGGGCGTCGCCGCTCTTGGCGCGGACCGCGCGCTTGCGGATGTCGTCCAACTGGGCGACCAGCAGGGCGCGAACGTCGGTGTTGCGCGCAGGCGCCGTGGCGGCCACTTCGAGGGCCACGGTGACGTAGCGGCGCTGCAGGAAGCGGCGGTAGCCGTCCACCTTGCCCACCTTGTAGAGCTCGGCGAAGATCATGTGCTCGAGGTCGGAGAGGTACTCCTCAGGCTTGTAGTTGGAGGCGTCATCCTGCGCGAACTGGCCCAGGCGGGCGATTTTCGCGACGCTGAGCAGGCTGCTGGAGCTGATCACGTTGTTCACCAGACGGGAGATGTAGGTGTCCGGGCGGTCGGTGAGCTCCCAGATGTAGGGCACCCTCACGAGCCAGGCCGGCTCGTGGAAGAGGTTCTCGTCCAGCCACTTCAGGGCTTCCTTCTGCCGCGCCTTCGGCACGGGGGCGTATTTGACCATGTCCGGCTGCTCGATGCTGTGGTTCGTGATGAAGCGGCCGCCGATGTTGGCGGACACGTGGCCGAGGTAGCGGCCGAACTGGGAGACGACGGCATCGTACATGCGGGAGACGTTGGCGTACATGTCGGCCTCCTCCTTGTTCCACGCGGGGATCTGCTCCAGGACGCGCTTGAGGTTCGCGATGCCGTAGGTGCTGGCCACCATGGCGTTGTCGCCGAGGTCCTCGGTCAGGGCACGCGGGTCGTCGTCACGGCCTTCGCCGCCGAACCACAGACGCGGGTTCTCCGCCAGGCGCTCGATAATCACCTTGTTCCAGTAGAGATGGTCCTCCTTCGGGGTCTGGAGGTAGGTAGGCTTGTAGCCGAACTCGATGGCCCACTTGTCGTAGTCGTTGATGCGGGGGTAGAGACCTTCCTTGCCGATGTTGTCCTCGGGCTGCGCGACGTAGTTGAAGCGGGCGTAGTCCATGATGGAGACGGTGTGGCCGTGCTCCTCGACCCAAGCCTTGTCGCGGAGCTTCTCCACGGGGGTCTGGGAGCTGGAGCCCATGTTGTGGCGAAGGCCAAGGGTGTGGCCCACTTCGTGGGAGGAGACGAAACGGATCAGGTCGCCCATCAGCTCTTCGTCGAATTTAATCTTGCGGGCGCGCGCATCCACGGCGCCGGCCTGGACCTGGTACCAGTCGTGGACCAGGGTCATCACGTTGTGGTACCAGCCGATGTGGCTCTCCAGGATTTCCCCGGAACGAGGGTCATGGACATTGGGGCCGTAGGCGTTCGCGACCGGGGAGGCGAGGTAGCGAATCACGGAGAAGCGCGCGTCCTCGAGGCTCATGCCCAGTTCTTCGGCATTCTCGGGCCACTCCTCGGCGTGGATGGCGTTCTTCCAGCCCGCCTGCTCGAAGGCGACCTGCCAGTCGTTCACGCCCGCGATGAGGTACTTGCGCCACTGCTTCGGCGTGGCCGGATCGATGTAATAGACGATCGGCTTGACCGGCTCCACGAGCTCGCCGCGTTTCTGTTTCTCGACGTCCTCCGGACGGGCTTCCAGGCGCCAGCGGGTGATGTAGCGGATGTCCTTGACGGCCTGCTGGTCGTCGGAGAATTCGCTGTAGCCGCCGGCGAAGTAGCCCACGCGCGGGTCGAACCAGCGCTGCTGCATCGGGGTCTGCGGGAGCAGGAGGATGGAGGTGTTCAGCACGATCGTCACCGTGCCGGCCTGGCGGCCTGCGGGGAGGTTGGTCGTGCGCTGCTGGTTGTTGCCGCCCTGGGGCGCGTTGTAATTATAGGTCTTGGTCACGGTGACCTCCGTGTTGATCGGGTAGGTGCGGATGCTGCCGATGAAGGAGGCGTCGCCCTTGACGCCGCCGAGGTTGTAGCCGCGCTTGTCGCCGGGGGTGAGGGAGAAAACTTGGATGTCACCCTCGAAGAGGCTGTTCACCTTGATGCGCGTGGTGCCTTCGGAGCTTTTCTTTTCGGGCTTGAAGGAGGCCACGATGGGGTTCTCGGAGCTGACCTTCACGGCCTTGAAGATCTCCTGGTCCGCGGCGGCCTGGATGGACAGGACGTCGGTGCGAAGCAGGAGGTTGCCGTTCGGGGCCTTCTCCCAGTAGATCATCTGTTCATTGACTTCTTCGCCGCCGTATTCGCCGGCATCGACGGTATTGCTGACGAAGCGCGTCACGGCGAGCATGCGGCGCCCGAGCAGCGAGTCGGGGACTTCGAAATACCAGTCATTCTCGTGCTGGGCCACGCCCAACATGCCGCTGGTGAAATTCAATTCGACGGTTTCTTCTTTCTTCTCAGTTTCCTTGGCAGCGTCCTCGGCCGGCTTTGCGGCGGGCTTGCGGCCCTGCGCGCCGGCGCCCAGCGAGAGCGCGAGGGCGGCCGTGGCGATAAGTGCGATTCTTTTCAACATAAAGTGGGTAATTTGTTATTGTCGGCCCCAAGATACTCAATTTTTGCCGTTTTGTGTCATTTTGTTTTGTATTTTGGTCATCGCGCAATCACGCTCTTGTGCGTGTGGGAACTTGTTTTTACCTTGGCGGTAACTAAAGCTAATCCGATAGTTATGAAAAAAATACTATTCCTTCTTGGCGCGCTGGCGCTGGCCGCCTGCACCGCCACTCCCGAAAGCCCCGTCCTCACGATTGAAGGCGGGCAGATTCAAGGTGTTGCACTGGACGACGCCCCGGGCGTCACCGTTTACCGCGGCATTCCCTACGCCGCGCCGCCCATCGGCGAAAACCGCTGGCGGGCGCCGCAGCCCGTCGAGCCCTGGAAGGGCGTCCGCGTGTGCGACAAGTTCGGCCACCCGGCCTTCCAGGCAGCCCACTATCCCGGCGGCTACACCACCGAGTGGGGCTACGGCGACGAGGCTCCCTACAGTGAGGACTGCCTCTACCTGAACGTCTGGACCAAGGCCCCCGGACAGACGGACAGGAAGCTGCCCGTGGCCGTATGGATCTTCGGCGGCGGCCTGCGCGAAGGCTGGGGCTCCGAGCCGGAGTTCGACGGCAAGAACTGGGCGGCCAAGGACGTTGTCCTGGTGTCGTTCAACTACCGCGTGGGTCCGTTCGGTTTCTTCGCCCATCCTGAGCTTTCGGCCGAGGATCCCGAGCATGCCACCGGCAACTGGGGCACCCTGGACCAGATCGCGGTCCTGAACTGGGTCAAGAACAACATCGCCGAATTCGGCGGCGATCCCGATAACGTGATGATTTTCGGCCAGAGCGCCGGCTCGCGCAGCGTCAAGTTCCTGAGCGCTTCGCCGCTGACCAAGGGCCTCTTCAACAAAGCCGTCATCATGAGCGGCAGCGGTCTTGTGGATCCGCGCAAACCGGCCCAGCCGATGTTCCCGGGCGGCCCCGCACTTCCTGCACAGCAGCAGGCCACCCTCGCCGAAGCCGAGGCGTCCGTCAAAGACGTGATGGACTGGGCGGGCCTGACCGACCTGAAGAAGATGCGCGCCGCTTCCACCGAGACGATCTTCGCCGTTGGCGGCATCTATACCTCCGTCACCGGCAAGCGCAGCATCCTCTCCGCGATGCCCATCAGCCCGTACATCGACGGCTACACGCTGACGGAGACCTTCGACGAAGCCTGCATCGACGGTTCCCTCGCGCAGGTGCCCTATATGATCGGCTACACGCTGAATGATTCCGGCAACATGGGCGAGCAGATCCGCACCTTCTGCCTCAACCGAGAGGAGATGGGCGGCAAGGCCTACGCCTACCAGTTCGCCCGTCCGCTGCCGACCGACGGCCGCCCGAACGTGCTGCAGGGCGCGTTCCACTCTTCCGACCTGTGGTTCGTGTTCAAGTCGCTGGAGCACTGCTGGCGTCCCTGGACGCAGGGTGACTGGGATCTCTCCGAGAAAATGCTGACCGCGTGGTCCAATTTCGCGAAGTTCGGCGATCCGAACGGCGCGCCCGGTGCGGCTCCGCTCGGCACCGACGGCAGCACCTGGCAGCCGTACACCGCCGCCACGCCGCAGTTCATGGTCTGGAAGCTCGACGACGCCGAAGCCGAAGCCTCCGCAGCGGGCGAACCCCTCGTGGCGCCGCGCCCGGCTTTCGGCCCCCGCCAGTAGCCCCGCTCTCCCGTTTGTCGCAACTTGTTGATACATTGCAACTTCCAAAAGTAACTGGGCTCCCTGGGACCCAGTTACTTTTGTATCTTGCTGATAGAAAGTCTTTTATAAAAAACAGCTCTCTTCTATTTTAGTACTGTTTTTCATAAACTGCTGATTTCTTGATTGTTCTGAAAGTAACCGGGTTCCAGAGGACCCGGTTACTTTGGTAAGTTTTTGTGTTACAGAACGTTATCAAAAACAGCCCGAGCGCATGGCTAGGAGGGAAATGGGTGTCAACTAAAATTCTAGTTAAATTTTTTGCGAATTTGTTTTGAAACTAAAAAATTAGTTTTACCTTTGTATCGAACACTAGAATCAAAGCGTTATGGTCAGAAAGAAAATGAACGTCGAGACGCAGCAGGAGCTGACGAAGGCGGAACTGGAGTTGATGCAGGTGATCTGGGATAAGGAGAAGGTCCTGGTCCATGATATCCTGGAGGTGCTCCCGGAGCCGAAGCCGGCGTACAACACTGTGTCGACGATAGTCCGCATCCTGGAACAGAAGGGCTTCGTGGGCCACAAGGCGTATGGCCGGACCTATGAGTACTTCCCCCTCGTGTCCAAGGAGGCTTACACGCAGCGGTACATGACCACCGTTCTGGACAACTTCTTTGACGGCTCGCTGAGCCGCCTGGTGAGCTTCTTCTCCGAGCAGGAGTCCATTCCGGCCGGCGAGGCGAACGAGATCCTCAACATGCTGAAAAAATGAAACCCGCAGGCATTTATATGTTGGAAGTGATCGTCTGCAGCGGCCTGCTGCTGGCGTTCTATCAGTTCCTTCTGGCGCGGAAGGTCCCGTACCGGGCCGCCCGCCGCTTCCTGCTGGCGTCGGCGCTGCTGTCGTTGCTGATCCCGGCGCTGCGCCTGCCCATCCTGCCGGCGGAAACGGTGTACCTGACGATCCCCGTGGGCGCGGAGCCGACGGGCCCGAGCGCCCCGGCGGCGGAGGCCGCGGCGCCGGTCGAGGTCGCGGCGGCGGAGGCGTTCCCCTGGAACGCGGTCCTCGCCGCACTGTACGGCGCCGTGGTCGTGCTGCTGCTCGCGGTGCTCATCCGCAACCTGGTCAGCATTCGCCGCTTGCGGCAAGCCTCCCGGCTCACGCCGCTGCGCGACTACACGCTCGCGGAGCACCCGCGCGTCCAGTCCCCGTTCTCCTTCTGGCGCACCATCTTCCTCCTGCGAGAGGAGCGCCCCGACGCAAATCAGCGGGCGATGATCGTCGCGCACGAAGCCGCGCACATCCGCCACCGCCACTCGCGCGACAAAGTCGCGCTGGGCGTCCTAAAGGCGCTCTGCTGGTTCAACCCCTTCTTCTGGATGATGGAGCGAATGCTCTCGGAAGTGCAGGAGTACGAGGCCGACGAGGACGTGTTGCGTGCTGGCTATTCTGTTGACAACTATAGACTTGCTATATTCAAACAACTCTTTGGTTATTATCCGGATTTAACCTCTGGGCTTAGTCATTCACTCACTAAAAAACGCTTTACCATGATGAATCAAGCTCCGAGAGGTTCCCTCTCCTGGCTGCGCTTCGGCGCGGCGCTCCCCCTGTTTGCCGGGCTGCTGATCGCCTTCGGCGCCACCGCCCGACCCGCTTCCCCTGCACCGCAGGGCTCTGATCAAGCCCTTGTGGAGCATGACAAAGTTATTCGAATCGAAATTTCCTCTGGCTCCGAAGTTGTCCAGGTCGACGGCGAGACCGTGGCCCTGAAAGACCTCAAACCCTACCTCGAGAACCTGATTTCCACCGAAGGTCCTGTCCAGTGCATCTCCATCCGCGGCGACGAGAATGCCAAGATGGGCATCCTGAACGACGTCAAGGACGTCCTGCGCGCGATCGGGCAGCTGAAGATCCAGTACACCGCGCCGAAGGAGCCTGCCGTCACGCACCGCTTGCCGCCGCCGGTAGGCGTGGGCGGGACCGTCACGCCGTCGGAGGCGATGAAAGGCGTCGACCGCAACAATGTTTTCGTCGTGCGGGTCAATTCCGCCGACAAGGTGTTCGCCGGTAATTCCGTGGCCGCTACGGATGCGGATCTCCTGACGCGTAGCAAGGATTTCATCCGGAAGCGCGCACCCAGAGCCATCATTTCGCTGGGCATGGACTATGGTTCTTCTTATATGAAGTTCTACTCCATCCAGAAACTGCTCAAGCAGGCATTCGACGAGGTCCGCGACGAGCAGGCACACAGCCGCTACGGCAAGGCCCTCGCGGAACTTACGCCGGAAGAGCTGGAGGACATCCAGATGGCGGTGCCTTTGAACATCACGGAGATGGAGTTGAGAAACAACCCGCAGCCGAGAGTTCGCTAGCTTTTGGGGACGGCCCCGGCGCTTCCCGCCCCGGGTCCCAGCCGGCGCTGTTTTTCGCAACTCGCTGATATAAAGGTTATTCTGAAAGTAACCGGGGACCAGAGTACCCGGTTACTTTCGTAATTTACTGAGCGCCAGATTATTATCAAAAACGCCCCGCCTACGCAAAACCTCAGGCATCCGGCCTGTGGTGAACCGGTTCGGGCCATTTTTGAGGATGGAGATTATTCCGTACCTTTGTGTGTATGATTTCGGTCGATCTGCCTGTGATGGAGATCGCCGGCGCCGTGAACGAGGCGCTGGCGGGCTCGCCGCGGCTGGTAGTCACGGCACCCCCGGGAGCCGGCAAGTCGACGGTGCTGCCGCTGACGATTCTGGAGGAGATTCGCCGGTCGGAGCCGGCGAATGACGGAAAAGGGGAGCCGGCGAATGACGGAAAGGGGGATCCGGCGAATGACGGAAAAATCATTATCCTGGAACCGCGGCGGATTGCCGCGCGGCAGATTGCGGAGCGGATGGCCGCACTGCTGGGTGAGCCGGTCGGCCGGACGGTCGGCTACCGGATCCGCTTTGAGAGCCGCGTGAGTGCGGCAACCCGGATCGAGGTGCTGACCGAGGGTATCCTGACGCGGATGTTGGTGGACGACCCGGCCCTGGAGGGCATCGGGGTCGTCATTTTTGACGAATTTCACGAGCGGAGCCTGCAGAGCGATGTGGCCCTGGCGCTGACGCGCGAGGCGCAGTCGTTGCTGCGGCCGGACCTGCGTATTCTGCTGATGTCCGCGACGATCGACACGGAAGCGCTCTGCCGGGAGCTGGACGCCCCGCTCATCGAGAGCGCGGGGCGGATGTTCCCGGTGGAGGTGAAGCATACGCCGGAGGAGGCCACGCCCGAAAATGTGGCTGAGCGCGTGGCGCACTGGGTGCGGGTGGCGCTCCGGGAACACGACGGCGACGTGTTGGCGTTTCTGCCCGGCGAGGGGGAGATCCGGCGCTGCGCGGAATTGCTGGACGGTATCGACGTTTCACTATATCCTTTATACGGTCTGCTGCCGCCGGAGCAGCAGCGGGCGGCCATTGCGCCGAGTCCGGCCGGGAGCCGGAAGGTCGTGCTGTCCACGCCCATTGCCGAGACTTCGCTGACCATCGAGGGTGTGCGGGTGGTCGTAGACGGCGGCTTCTGCCGACGGCTGGTCTTCGACCCGCAGAACGCCCTGAGCCGCCTGGAGACGGTGCGCATCAGCCGAGACATGGCCGACCAGCGCAGCGGCCGGGCGGGGCGGGTGGCGCCAGGCGTATGCTACCGGCTTTGGAGCCCGGCCACGCAGGCCCGCCTGGCCGCGACGCGTGTCCCGGAGATCCTCGAAGCGGATCTCGCAGGGACGGCACTGGACGCTGCGGCGTGGGGCGAGAGCCAGCTGGCGGCGCTCCCGTGGCTGACCCCGCCGCCGGCCGCGCACGTAGCCCAGGCCCGGCAGCTGCTGGAACTTCTGGGCGCCCTGGACGAAGCCGGACGCATCACCCCGCACGGTCAGGCCCTCGCCGCGCTGCCCTGCCATCCCCGCATCGCGCAGATGCTCCTCGCCGCTTCGGGTCTGGAAACGGACGCCGGGCACAAAATGGGGCCTCAGCGTGCCCGGGAAGAGATTCGCCGGTCGGAGCCGGCGAATGACGGAAAAGGGATGCCGGCGAAGGACGGAAAGAAATCCTTGGCGGCGGAGATCGCGGCGCTGCTGGAAGAGCGGGATCCGCTGGCGGCGCTCGAAGGAGACGCGTCGCTGACCACACGCCTCGACGCCTTGCACCGCGCCGGACGCAGCGGCCGCTGGGGGCGCATCGCCCAGATGGCGGAGCAGTACCGGGCGCTGGCGGAGAAGTCGGCGAAGGACGAAAAAAGGGAGCCGACGAATGACAAAAGGGATCCGTATCTGGTCGGCCGGTTGCTGGCGGCGGCGTACCCGGAGCGGGTGGCAAAGGCGCTGCCCGAAGGACGGGGCCATTTCCAGCTGGCGACGGGCGAGCGCGCGGCCGTCGCGCCGGAAGATGCGCTGGCCGCCTGCGAGTGGATTGCCGTGGCGTCGCTGAGCGTCCGGCCCGGCGGCGAGGGGCGCATCTTCCTCGCGGCCCCGGTGGACCCGGAGGACCTGCCGGAGCTGATCCGCACGCGCGACCGCGTGGCCTGGGACAGCAAGGCCGGGGCCGCGACCGCCCGTCGCGAGCGTCGTATCGGCAGCCTGCTGGTAGACGCAAAACCCCTCTCCGAGGGCGTCCGGGAGCTGCTGACGCAGGCCATCTGCGAAGCGGCGCAGAAGGACGGCACGGCGATGCTGGATTTCTCCGACGAGGTCGGAAACCTCCAGCGACGGGTCGCTGCCGTGGCCGCCTGGCACCCCGAGTTGGAACTGCCCGACCTCTCCACCGAGGCCGTCCTGCGCAACGCTCCAAACTGGCTGCCGCCCTTTGTGGGCCGCGCCACCACCGCCGCGGAACTTAAGAAGATTGACCTCTGCGCGGCCCTCTGGTCCCTGCTGGACTACAGTCAGCAGCAGGCCGTGGAGCGGCTCGCGCCGTCGCACATCGCCGTGCCAACCGGCAGCCGCATCCGCGTGGAATACCGCCAGGGCGCCGAAGCCCCCATCCTGCGCGTCCGTCTGCAGGAGTGCTTCGGCCTGCTGGACACCCCCCGCGTGGACGACGGCCGCCGGCCCGTGCTGATGGAGCTGCTATCCCCCGGGTACAAGAGCGTCCAGCTGACCGCCGACCTGCGCAGCTTCTGGAGCGGAACTTACTTTGAGGTCCGCAAAGAGCTGCGCCGGCGCTATCCCAAGCATGCCTGGCCGGACAACCCGCTCGAAGCAGAAGCCGTCCGGGGGGTGAAACGAAAATAGCGGATTATGCCTCGAAGCTGCCCATCGCGAGCGCGTCGAGGACCCATTTCTGGAACGGGGGGACAATGCGGCCCTCCAGCGACTGAATATAAAGGGCACGGATGGCGACGAAGGGCCTGATCTCCTCTTCGATTTCATCGATCCGGCAGTCCTGGCCGAAATACGCCTTCAGGAAAGCGTGCCAGAACCGCAGGGACGTGGGTTTGTCCGTATGGTACATTTCCTTCATGACCTCCTCACGGAGCAGGCTCATGGAGATCATGGCCATACCGAAGTCAAACATCGGATTCCCCTGCCCGAATTCCCCCAGGTCGATGAACCAGGCCTTGTCTCCCGAGAAGATCGCGTTTCCGAAGTGCATGTCGCCGTGGAGGGCCGTGCAGGATTCGGGAACCCTGTCAATGAAGCGGAGGATCCTGTCTTTGGCTTCGTCGGGCAGGAAGGGAGAATCCTTGACGACTCCGCGGTAGGTCTCCCGGGCTGACGGGAACATTCCCGCAGGAACGGCCGTTGCGTGGAGCCCCTTGCACATGGAGGCAAAACGGGAGGCAAGTTCTTCGGCCGCCTCCGGGTTCTCCCCGACGGCCCGGGCAAAGGATTTCTTGTCCGGCATCCTCCTGAAAATCAACCCTATGCGACCGTCTGGCGACGAGACGAGTTCACCCGGTTCCGGTGTCGGGATCCCGAGCCCGTAGACTTTCCGGGCCCGGTCATACTCGTCAAGCGCCATTTGCTTCTGCTCCAGAGCATACAGCTTCATCATGACATCGGGCTCCTCCCGATGGTTGAAGCTTTCCCCCCAGCGCCCGCCGCCGGTGAGAACATAGTCTTCCAGATTGATGACCCTGATTGTGTTCATGACCGTTTATCTTGTTCGCGCAAGTTACTCATTTTGCAGCAATTTTTCTATCTTTGCGGCATCATGTTCTATGTCTCCAAGAAAATCCGCA
This sequence comes from Bacteroidales bacterium, assembly GCA_016291185.1. Next base: position 2,082 of record JAEFAI010000043.1, on the reverse strand, counting down.
TCGCGGCGAGCCACCACCTGGAGGTGGACTACCCCACGAAATGCGCCCGGCCGCACGGACACAACTACGAAATCGAGGTCTTCTGCAAGTCCAGGGACCTTGACGTGAACGGGATGGTGGTGGACTTCAAGACCATCAAGGAGCGCGTGACCGACCGGCTCGACCACCGCAACCTCAACGAGGTCCTGCCCTTCAACCCCACCGCGGAGAACCTCGCCCGCTGGATCTGCGAACAGATCCCGCACTGCTACAAGGTCATCGTCAAGGAGACGTCCGACAACACCGCAACTTACGAGTTATGATCAGCGAAGAACAAGCCAAACAGCATATCCGCGAATTGCTGGAATACATCGGAGATGACCCGACGCGTACGGGCCTGGTGGACACCCCGGATCGGATGATCCGGATGTTCCGCGAGATGTTCCGCGGCTACGACCCCGCCCAGGCCCCCAAAGTGACGACCTTCCCCAACGGGCAGGACGGCATCATCTATGACGACATGGTCGTGGACTGCGGCCCCTTCTACTCCGTGTGCGAGCACCACTGCCGCACCTTCTTCGGCGACTACTGGTTCGCCTATCTGCCCAATCCGAAGGGCCGTATCCTGGGACTGAGCAAGATCGGGCGCGTGGTGGACTACTGCTCCGCGCGGCTGCAGGTCCAGGAGCGCCTGGTGCACGACGTGGTGGAGATGCTGACCGAGGCGCTCGGGACGGAGAACCCGCCGCTGGGCATGGCGCTGATGATGCGCGGCCGGCACATGTGCAAAGAGAGCCGCGGCGTGCGCAAGAGCGGCGTGATGACATCGACCTACCTCACCGGGGCCTTCCGCACCAACGCCCAGACGCGCAACGAGTTCCTGAGCTACATCGACAAGAGCGGCAATGTATAAGGTCAAGAAAACCCTGGAGGTGGCGGCCAGCCACCATATCTCCTTCGCCGGCGGCACGCAGACGGAGCCGGACCACGGCCACAACTGGAAGATCACCGTCTATTGCGCGGCCGAGGAGCTGGACGCCGACGGGATGGTGGTCGATTTCTGCGACATCGAGCACCGCATCTGCGGAGCGTTGGACCACCGCGACCTCAACGAAGTCCTGCCCTTCAACCCCACCACCGAGAACCTCGCCCGCTGGATCTGCGACCAGATCCCGCAGTGCTACAAGGTCGAGGTGGAGGAGTCTGCTGGCAACGAAGCTTCTTTCGAAAAATGAGAATAGCCATCATCGGCGGCGGGGCGGCCGGGTGCTTTTGCGCCATCGGCCTGAAGCGTCGTCTGCCGGACGCCGAGGTGACGATCTATGAGGCCGGGGCGAAGCTGCTGGCCAAGGTGGCAGTGACCGGCGGCGGCCGGTGCAATCTGACGAATTCCTTCCGCGATGTGCAGCGCCTCGGCGAGGTGTACCCGCGCGGCGAACAGCTGATGCGGCGTGCCCTGGCGGCCTTCAGCCACGAGGACACGATGCGCTGGTTCGAAGCCGAGGGCGTGCGCCTGACGGTCCAGGAGGACCAGTGCGTCTTCCCCGTCAGTCAGGACGCGATGCAGATTGTGCGGACGCTGGAGCGCTGCCTGCGGGAAGCGGGCGTGCGCGTCCGGCTGAATGCGCCCGTCGAGCGGGTCGCGGACCTGGACGCCGACCGCATCGTCGTGACGGTCGGCGGGAACTCCCGCGAGAAGCTGGAGCGGCTGCTGCCGGCAGGTGTCGAGGTGACGCCCTGCGTGCCGTCGCTCTTCACCCTGAAGATTCCCGACGCCGGCCTGCGCGCCCTGATGGGCACGGTCGTGGAGCAGGCATCGCTGGCCTTGGCCGGGTCCAAATTCCGCGCAGCGGGCACCCTGCTGCTGACCGACTGGGGCGTGAGCGGACCTGCGACGCTGCGCCTGTCGTCCTACGCCGCCCGCCACCTGGCGGAGAATGGCTACACGGGCACGCTGCTCGTGAATTGGCTGGACGCCCCCGAGGCTGCCGCCCGGGAATGGATCCGCGCGACCGCTGCGGCGCATCCCCAGAAACAGGCCGCCGGCACGCCTCCCGCGGGTCTGACCGCCCGACTGTGGCGGCACCTGCTGGGCCGCGCCGG
>JAEFAI010000058.1 GCA_016291185.1 Bacteroidales bacterium | reverse complement strand
ATGCGAAGATCATGTTGTCAACAAAGATTGACTTGACGAATAAGCTGATATATTCCATAGGGCTTCGCGATTATTTCTCTTGCAGGTCCTTGTCCCAGGCGCGGTGAGCCCAGATGATGCATCCGAGCAGGATCAGCGCGAAGGGCGGCAGGATCACGAGGTTGTTGGGAACATAGGCGGCGGGCAGGACGCGCAGGCCGAACAGGGTGCCGCTTCCGAGAAGTTCGCGGAAGAAGGCGACGATGATCAGGATGAGGCCGTAGCCCACGCCGTTGGCCAGACCGTCCAGCAGGGAAGGGATAGGCTTGTTGCCGAGGGCGAAGGCCTCGATGCGGCCCATCACGATACAGTTGGTGATGATCAGACCGATGTAGACGGAGAGCTGCTTGTCGATGGCGTAGGTGCCCTCGCCGGCCTTGAGGACCTGATCCACGAGGATCACCATCATGGCCACGACGACGAGCTGCACGATGATACGCACGCGCATCGGGATGCTGTTGCGGAGCAGCGAGCAGACCAGGCTGGAGAGGCCCGTGACGAGGGTCACGGAGATGGCCATGACCAGGGCGCCCTTGAGCTGCACCGTGACGGCCAGCGAAGAGCAGATACCGAGGATGAGAACGGTAATCGGATTCCCTTTCAGGATCGGATTGAGGATGGTTTCTTTAAGCTTCTTATCCATAATTATTCCTCCTCTTCGTTAGTGATTTCATGTTCTTCGAGCATGCCGAAGAAAGCGCCCAGGCCGAAGTGCTTCTCGTAGGCCTTGAACCAGACGTTCAGCGCCTCGTTCAGGCCCTTGGAGGTCATCGTGGCGCCGGTGATGGCGTCCACGGCGTTCTCGGCGCCGGTGGCTTCGGCGTTCTTCTCGAGGCGGAAGGCGGGCTCGTTGCCCCATTCGACCTTCTTGCCGATGAACTTCTCGCGGAACCAGGCTTCGTCCTTGATCTTGGCGCCGAGGCCCGGGGTCTCGGACTCATGGTCGAAGTAGGCGCCGGCGATGGTCCGGCAGTCAGGCTGGAAGGCGATGTAGCCCCACACGGGGCCCCAGAGGCCTGCGCCGTAGACCGGAATCACGGTGTAGCCGTTCTTGAAGACATAGACCGGGAGGGTGGCCTCGCCGCCGGCCTTGATGGCCTTGTTCTGCGGCTTGAGGTTGTCCACCAGCTCGATGCTGGCCTTCTCGATGGAGAGGGTGCCGTTCTTCTGGCCGTCCAGGCCGATGGTATAGGCTTCGTCGATGTTGTCAGCGTAGAGCTGGAGGACACCGGCGTTGTTGGTGGCATAGAGTTCGTCCGTGGGCTTGATCTGCGCGGCGGACATCATCTGGCGGAGGGTCTCCGCCTTGGCGTTGGCCTCCTGCGAAGGCTTCAGCTTCATCGCCGTGAAGGCGAGGACCGCAGCCACGACTACGACCACGAGGGTGGTGTAGATGACAGTATATGCGTTGCTGTTGGTATTCATAAGGCTAGGCGGTTTTGAGTTTCTTGGCCTTGCGGGAGATGTGGGCGCTGGTGACGCAGTGGTCGATCAGCGGGGCGAACACGTTGCAGAGCAGGATGGCGAGCATCATACCCTCGGCGTAGCCCGGGTTGAACAGACGCACCGTGACGCACAGGGCGCCGATCAGGAAGCCGTAGATCCACTTGCCGCACTCGGTCTGGGCGGAGGTCACGGGGTCGGTCGCCATGAAGACGATACCGAAGGCGAAGCCGCCGTAGAGGAGCTGCATGTAGGCAGGGATGGTGGAGATGCCGGCGAGGTCGGCGATGCCGCCGACGAACAGGGCGCCGAGCACGCCGCTGAGCATGATCTTCCAGCTGGCGATGCCGGTCCAGAGGAGGATGGCGGCGCCAAGGAGGATGGCGATCACGGAAGTCTCACCGACGGAGCCGGGGACCGTACCGATGAAGAGGTCCCAGAAGCCGGTGCCGTACTGGGCGGAAGCGCCGTCCAGCGCGAGCGGGGTGGCGCCGGTGAAGCCGTCCACGACCTGCTCGGTCGGCTTGAGGGAGATCCAGCAGTTGGAGCCGGACATATAGCTCGGATAGGAGAAGAAGAGGAAGGCGCGCGTCAGGATCGCCGGGTTGACGATGTTCATGCCCGTGCCGCCGAAGACTTCCTTGCCGAAGATGACCGCGAACGCGACGGCGACCGCGAGCATCCAGAGGGGAATGTCCACCGGGACGATGAGGGGGATGAAGAAACCGGACACGAGGTAGCCCTCGCTCACTTCTTCGCCGCGGATCTGGCTCGAGGCGAACTCGATGCCCAGACCGACGATGTAGGAAACCAGGAACAGGGGCAGGACCTTGAGGAAACCGTACCACCAGTTGCCGAGGATGTTCAGGGAGGTGTCGCCGATGGCGAGACCGTGCTGATAGCCGACGTTCCACATGCCGAAGAGGGCAGCGGGCACGGCGGCGATCACCACCAGGATGAGGAGGCGCTTCAGGTCGATGGCGTAACGCACGTGGGAACCCTTCTTGGTGACGGTCCCGGG
>JAEFAI010000017.1 GCA_016291185.1 Bacteroidales bacterium | reverse complement strand
ACCCGAACTTCAACTCCGACTGCGGCGGCTTCTTCCCGAACGGCTACAACCGCGTCTACGGCGACGCCAGCTGCGCCCGCAACCCGCTCTTCCAGGAGCTCTACGTGCGCTGGCTGCAGTACGGCGCTTTCTGCCCGATGATGCGCAGCCACGGCGAGAGCTCGCGCCGCGAGATCTGGGAATTCGGCGCCCCCGGCGAGCCGGTCTATGACGCGATCGCGTCCACGATCCGGCTGCGCTACGCGCTGCTCCCGTACATCTACTCCGTCTCGCACGAGGTCAGCGCCTCCGACGGCACGTTCCAGCGGGCGCTGGTGATGGATTTCCCGGCCGATAAGGCCGTGTGGGAGTGCGCCGGCGAATTCATGTTCGGCCGCAGCCTGCTCGTGGCTCCCGTCCTGCACGCCCAGTACACGCCCGAGAAGGTCGCCTTCGACGACACGCCGGTGGACTTCGCCGCCGCGCGCAGCACGCAGGTCTATCTCCCGAAGGGGAGCGACTGGTACGACTTCCGCACCGGCGAGCGCCTCAGGGGCGGCCGGAGTGTCGAGCGGCAGACGCATCTCGACACCGTGCCCCTGTTCGCCCGCGCCGGCGCCATCATCCCGATGGGCCCCGACGACGTGCAGTACAGCGGGCAGAAGCCCTGGGACGACCTGGAGATCCGGGTCTATCCCGGCGCGGCCGGCCGCTTTGTCCTCTACGAAGACGAGGGCGACACGTACCGCTACGAGCAGGGCGCCTGCTCGACCATTGAATTCACCCTTCGCGGCCGTACGCTGAGCATCGGTGCGCGCAGCGGCGCCTTCCCGGGCATGCCGGAGCAGCGCCGCTTCCGCGTGGTGACGCCCGACGGCGCCGTGCGCGAAGTTTCCTATGACGGTTCCGCTCTCAAAATCCAACTGTAATGATGAAAAAGATCCTTATATCCATGCTGGCCCTGCTGTGCTGCAGCGCCGCCCTGCCTGCGCAGGATAAACTTTACGCGGATGAATTCCCCCTCGGGGACGTGGTCCTGCTGGACGGTCCGCTCAAGCACGCACGCGACCTCAATATCCACACGCTGCTCGAGTACGACTGCGACCGCCTGCTGGCCCCGTACCGCAAGGAGGCGGGGCTGGAGCCCAAGGCGCCGAGCTATCCCAACTGGGACGGCCTGGACGGCCACGTGGCGGGCCACTACCTGACGGCGATGGCCATCAACGCCGCCACGGGCGACGAGGAATGCCGCCGCCGGATGGAGTACATGCTCTCCGAGCTGCAGCTGGTGGCCGACACGAACACGCAGGAGCACCCGGAATGGGGCCTCGACTACGTGGGCGGCTTCCCGGGCAGCGCGGCCCTCTGGACCGATTTCCGGAACGGGGAGTTCGGGCGCTATTTCGCCGCCTGGGCGCCTTTCTACAACCTGCACAAGATGTTCGCCGGCCTGCGCGACGCGTGGGTGTACTGCGGCAGCGAGCAGGCGCGCGATCTGTTCCTTCGTTTCTGCGACTGGGCGGTGTGGATCACCTCCGAGCTGGACGACGAGCAGATGGAGCGGATGCTGGGCAACGAGCACGGCGGTATGAACGAGGTGCTCGCCGACGCGTACGCGATCAGCGGCGACGAGTCGTACCTCTACTGCGCCCGCCGCTTCTCGCACAAGCTGCTGCTGGACGCGATGCGCGACCATCATGACATCCTGGACAACATGCACGCCAACACGCAGGTCCCCAAGGCCGTGGGCTTCACGCGCATCGCGGAGCTTTCCGGCGACGAGGGCTACCTCGAGGCGGGGCGCTGGTTCTGGGAGAACGTGACCGGCGCGCGCAGCCTCGCATTTGGCGGCAACAGCCGCCGGGAGCATTTCCCGAGCGTGGACGCCTGCATCGACTTCGTCCGCGACATCGACGGGCCGGAGTCCTGCAATACCTACAACATGCTCAAGCTCACGGAGGACCTGCACCGCCTCGAGCCGGAGGCGCGCTACGCCGACTTCTACGAGCGGGCGCTCTTCAACCATATCCTCTCCACTCAGCATCCTGAGCACGGCGGCTATGTGTACTTCACCTCCGCGCGGCCGCGCCACTATCGCAACTATTCCGCCGCCAATGAGGCCATGTGGTGCTGCGTGGGCACGGGTATGGAGAACCACGGCAAATACGGCCAGTTCATCTATACGCACGACGGCGCCAAGTCGTTGTACGTCAATCTCTACGTCGCTTCCGAGCTGACCTGGCGCGAGAAAGGCGTGACGCTGCGCCAGGAGACGGATTTCCCGTATGCGGAGAGCGCCGTGCTGCGCGTTACCGAGGGCCGCGGGCGCTTCGCCCTGCTGCTCCGCAACCCGGGCTGGGTGCGCAAGGGCGCCTTCGAGGTGCGCGTGAACGGCCGCCTGCGCAAGCGCCTGGGCATGAAGCCGGGTTCTTATTTCCGCATCAAGCGGACCTGGAAGGCCGGCGACGTGGTGGAGATCCGCTTCCCGATGGAGAACCGCGTGGAGCATCTGGTCAACGTGCCGCAGTACGTGGCCCTGATGCACGGGCCCATCCTGCTGGGCATGAAGACGGGCACCGAGGACCTGGCGCACCTGATCGCGGACGACAGCCGCTTCGGGCAGTACGCGAGCGGGGCGAAGCTCCCTCTCTCCGAGGCGCCTTTCTTCGTCACCGACGACATCGACGCTCTCGGCGCGCAGCTGGAGCCCATCGCGGGGAAGCCGCTGCATTTCCGCCTGACGGCCGAACTGCACAACCCCGTCGAGGGTGAGCTGCAGCCTTTCTTCGAGATCCACGACGCCCGCTACATGATGTACTGGCTGGCCCTGACCCCCGACGGCTATGCCTCCTACCTGGAGGAGACGGCGCGCGAGGAGCAGGAGCGCGCCGCGCTGGACGAGCGCACCGCCGACCGTGTGCAGCCGGGCGAGCAGCAGCCGGAGACGGACCACCGGATGGAGACCGACGGCTCCGTGACCGGAAATGACAACGATGTCTTCTACCGCGACGCCCGCGACGGGCGTTCCTTCAGCTACCTCCTGCAGACCGGCGGCCGCACGGGCCTGTCCGTCTTCCTGAAGTACTGGGGCGTAGGGGAGTGGAAGACCCGCGAGTTCGATATCTACGTGGATGACACGCTGTTGCAGTCGGTCAACAACACCGGCCGCTGGAACACTTCGGCCTTCATCACCGAGGAATTCGCCATCCCCGATGCCCTGCTCGCCGGCAAGAAAGATGTGCGCGTGAAGATCGTCGCGCACCCCGGCAAGCAGACCGGCGGCATCTACGAAATGCGCCTTGTGGACACGAAATTTTGACTTTCTCAAGAGAAATAGCTATCTTTACACGATATGAAAACTAATAAAATCCTCCTGCTGGCGCTTTGCGCCGTCGCCGCCTTCTCCTGCGCGAAGGAGCAGGGCGACCGTTTTTACAAACTGAGCAACGCTTCCGGTATGGAAGTGACCGTGACCAATTTCGGCGGCCGCATCACCGCCATCGTGCTGCCCGACAAGGACGGCGTGAAGCGCGACGTGGTGCTGGGCTTCGACAAGGTCGAGGACTACTACCCGGAGAACAACCAGACCGACTTCGGTGCTTCGATCGGCCGCTACGCGAACCGCATCGCCCAGGGTAAGTTCACCCTGGACGGCGTGGAGTACGATCTGCCGAAGAACAATTTCGGTCACTGCCTGCACGGCGGTCCGACCGGCTGGCAGTACCAGTCCTACAAGGTCGTGGAGGCCGATGCGCGCCACATCAAGCTGCGTATGGATTCCCCGGAGGGAGACAACAATTTCCCGGGCGCGGTCACCGCTTTCGTGACCTACACGCTCACCGACGACAACCAGATCGATATCGCCTATGAGGCCACGACCACGGCTCCGACGATCATCAATATGACCAACCACTCCTACTTCAACCTGTCCGGCGACCCGGCGAACCACAGCATCTGCGACGACGAGCTGTACGTGAACGCCTCCGCCTATACCCCGGTGGACGACACCTACATGACCACCGGCGAGATCCTCCCCGTGGAGGGCACCCCGATGGACTTCACCGTCTCCCACAAGATCGGCGACCACATCACCGAGTTTGAGTTCGAGCAGCTCAAGAACGGCAACGGTTACGACCACAACTGGGTGCTGGACACCAACGGAAGCATGGACGAGGTGGCTGCCGAGCTCTACTGCCCGCAGACGGGCATCGACCTCAAGGTCTATACCGACGAGCCGGGTATCCAGGTCTACAGCGGCAACTTCCTCGACGGCACAGTGACCGGCAAGGGCGGTGTGGTTTACCAGCAGCGCACGGGCATCTGCCTGGAGACGCAGCACTATCCCGACAGCCCCAACAAGCCTGAGTGGCCGTCCGTGGTGCTCCGCCCCGGCGAGACCTACCACAGCCACTGCGTCTTCGCCTTCAGCGTGAAATAACGTGAAATAACGTGAAATAACCAAAACCAATTCGTTATATGTTTAGTTTCCTGCCTCTTCAGGCTGCGGATTTGAACCGCATCTCCCTCGCGTCCTGGGACTGGATCGTCATCGGTCTGTTCTTCCTCGCGATGATCTGGATTTGCTGGGATGTCGCTCGTAAAAAGAAAGAGACATCCGGCGATTATTTCCTGAGCGGCCGTTCGGCCACGTGGATCGCCATCGGCGCATCCATCTTCGCTTCCAACATCGGCTCCGAGCACCTCATCGGTCTCGCCGGCACCGGCGCTTCCGCCGGTATGGCCCAGGCCCACTGGGAAATCCAGGGATGGATGATCCTCATCCTCGGCTGGGTCTTCGTGCCGTTCTACGAGCGCAGTATGGTGTACACCATGCCTGAGTTCCTCGAGAAGCGTTACAACAAGGAGAGCCGCGGCATCCTCACTTGGCTGTCCCTCGCCAGCTACGTGCTCACCAAGGTGTCCGTGACCGTCCTCGCCGGCGGCCTCGCGCTGAACACCCTGCTCGGCATCAACTTCTGGGTGGCCGCCCTGGCCCTCGTGATCATCACCGCCATCTACACCGTCATCGGCGGTATGGAGTCCGTGCTCAAGACCTCGGTCCTGCAGACGCCGATCCTGCTGATCGGCTCACTGGTCATCCTGTGGCTCGGTCTGCGCGAACTCGGCGGCTGGAATGCCATGATGGATATCTGCAACGCCCAGCCTGTCAATGACTACGGCGACACGATGACCGACCTGATGCGCAGCGGACAGGATCCTGAATTCCCGTGGTACGGCGCCCTCTTCGGCTCCGCCATCATCGGTTTCTGGTACTGGTGTACCGACCAGTTCATCGTCCAGCGTGTTCTCTCCGGCAAGGATCAGAAGGAAGCCCGCCGCGGTACCATCTTCGGCGCCTACCTCAAGCTCCTCCCGGTGTTCCTGTTCCTCATCCCGGGCATGATCGCCTTCGCGCTCACCAAGACCCCGGATTCCCAGATCGGACAGACGCTCGCCACCGCCCTCGGCGTGAACGCCGACGGCACCGTCTCCAACCCGGACATCGCCTTCCCGATGCTCGTCAACACCCTCCTGCCGGTGGGTCTGAAGGGTGTCGTGATCTGCGGTATCCTGGCTGCCCTGATGAGCTCCCTGGCCTCGCTGTACAACTCCTCCGCCATGCTCTATACCATTGATATCTACAAGCGTAAGCACCCCGAGACCGACGAGAAGAAGCTCGTCACGATCGGCCGTATCGCCACGGTGGTGGTGGTCGTGCTCGGCGTGCTGTGGATCTTCGTGATCCAGCGCATGGGCAAGAGCCTGTACAACTACATCCAGAGCGTCCAGAGCCTCCTGGCCCCGGCCATCGCTGCGGTGTTCCTCCTCGGTATCTGCTGGAAGAAGACCTCGCCGAAGGCGGGTATGTGGACCCTCATTGTGGGTCTGGTGCTGGGCTTCACGCGACTGATCACCATGATCCTCAATCCGGAGGCGCACAACGTGTTCACCTTCATCTTCAACGAGCTGAACGTGTACGCCTTCTGCGTTTGGATGTTCCTCTTCTGCGTGTGCCTCGCCATCGTGGTCACCCTGCTGACCCCGAAGCCGAAGGAGGAGCAGGTGCAGGGTCTGTGCTTCGGCACGGCTACGCCGGAACAGAAAGCCGCTACGCGCGCTTCCTGGGGCACGTGGGATATCATCCACACCTGCATCATCCTGGCCTTCACGGTCGCGTTCTACATTTACTTCTGGTAGTATCATAGTCATTCCGGGCTTGACCCGGAATCTCCCTGAATTATGTTAGAAGAACTGAAAGAAAAGGTGTGCCGGGCCAATCTCGATTTGGTCCGGCACGGCCTTGTCATCTTCACCTGGGGCAACGTGAGCGCCATCGACCGCAAGAGCGGGCTGGTGGTCATCAAGCCCTCCGGTGTGAGCTATGACAATATGAAGCCGTCCGATATGGTCGTCGTCGATCTGGACGGCAAGGTGGTGGAAGGGGAGTTGAACCCCTCTTCCGACACGCCCACGCACGTGGAGCTCTACAAGGCTTTCCCGAACATCGGGGGCGTGGTGCACACGCACTCGACCTACGCCACGGCCTGGGCTCAGGCCGGCCGGGATATTCCCAGCCTTGGCACGACCCACGCCGACTACTTCCACGACGATATCCCCTGCACGCGGGATATGTCCAAGGAGGAGGTCTTCGGCGAATATGAGAAGGAGACCGGCAAGGTCATCGTGGAGCGTTTCAAGGGGATGAACCCCGACGACACGCCTGCGGTGCTGGTCAAGAACCACGGGCCTTTCGCCTGGGGCACGGACGCCGACAACGCGGTGCACAACGCCGTGGTGCTGGAGGCCGTGGCCAAGATGGCCTTCGTGGCCCTGTCGGTCAACGACAGCTTCACCGGCGCGAAGCGGAATCCGTACCAGTCGGAGACCGCCCCGTCGATGAATAAACTCCTGATTGAGAAACATTACAGCCGCAAGCATGGCCCTAACGCCTACTACGGCCAAAAGAAAAAATAAGACACTGAAACAATATGAAAGCATTTGAAAATTGCGAATTATGGTGGGTGACCGGTGCGCAGCTCCTCTATGGCGGGGATGCGGTGGTCGCCGTCGATGGACACTCCAAGGAAATGGTGGATGGCCTGAACGCTTCGGGCAACATCCCTGTGAAGATTGTATATAAAGGTACGGCCAACAGCAGCAAGGAGGTCGAGGACGTCATGAAGGCGGCCAACAACGATCCCAAGTGCGTCGGTATCATCACCTGGATGCATACCTTCTCGCCGGCCAAGATGTGGATCAAGGGTCTCCAGGCCCTGGAGAAGCCGCTGCTTCACTTCCACACCCAGTACAACGCCGAGATTCCCTGGGACAAGATCGACATGGACTTTATGAACCTTAACCAGAGCGCCCACGGCGACATCGAGTTCGGCCACATCTGCACCCGCATGCGCGTGGCGCGCAAGGTGGTCGTCGGCTACTGGAAGAGCGAGGAAGCCCAGAAGAAGATCGCCGTGTGGGCCCGCGTGGCCGCCGGCGTGGCGGATGCCAAGAACGTCCGCTGCCTGATGTTCGGTATGAATATGAACAACGTGGCTGTGACCGACGGCGACCGCGTGGAGTTCGAGCAGCGTCTCGGCTACCACGTGGACTACTACCCGGTGTCCTCCCTGATGGAGTATTATAAGAAGGTCACCGACGCCGAGACCGACGCGCTCGTGGAGGAGTACAAGAAGCTCTACACGATCAAGATCGACGAGTCTGGCGAGCAGGTGTACTGGGAGAAGGTGCGCAATTCCGCGAAAGCGGAGATCGCCCTGCGCCGCGTCCTGAAGGACGAGGGCGCTACGGCCTTCACCACCAACTTCGACGACCTTGGCGACGCCGACGTCAACGCTCCGGACTTCTGCGGCTTTGACCAGATCCCGGGCCTCGCTTCGCAGCGTCTGATGGAGGAGGGCTACGGCTTCGGCGCCGAAGGCGACTGGAAGACCGCCTGCCTGTACCGCACCCTCTGGGTGATGTCCCAGGGCCTGCCGACGGGCTGCTCCTTCCTCGAGGACTACACGCTGAACTTCGCCGGCGACAAGAGCTCCTGCCTGCAGAGCCACATGCTCGAGATCTGCCCGATGATCGCGAGCGACAAGCCGAAGCTCGAGGTCCACTTCCTCGGCATCGGTATCCGCAAGCAGCAGACCGCCCGTCTGGTGTTCACCTCCAAGACCGGCCCCGGCATCAAGGCCACCGTGGTGGACCTCGGCAACCGTTTCCGCCTTATCGCGCAGGATGTGGAGTGCATCGAGCCCAAGCCGATGCCCAAGCTCCCCGTCGCTTCCGCCCTCTGGGTCCCGCAGCCGACCTTCGAAGTCGGCGCCGGCGCCTGGATCCTGGCCGGCGGCACGCACCACTCCGCGTTCAGCTACGACATCACCGCCGACTACTGGGATGATTTCGCCGAGATGACCGGCATCGAGTTCGTCCACATCAACAAGAACACCACCATCCCCGAATTCAAGAAGGAGCTCCGGATGAACGAGGTGTACTACATGCTGAACAAGGCGCTCAAATAAGCTATGGACGCAAAGCAAACCATCGAATCCGGCAAGGCGGTCCTCGGCATCGAGTTCGGCTCCACCCGCATCAAGGCGGTGCTGATCGACCAGGACAACGTCCCCATCGCCCAGGGCAGCTACGAGTGGGAAAACCAGCTCGTGGACGGCCTGTGGACCTATAGCAAGGAGGTCATCTGGTTCGGCCTGCAGCAGTGCTACTCCGATATGCGCGAGGATGTGCGCAAGAAGTATGGCGTGGAGATCGAACATCTCGCCGCCATCGGCATCAGCGCGATGATGCACGGCTACATGCCCTTCAACAAGGAAGGCCACCTGCTGGCCCCGTTCCGCACCTGGCGCAACACCAACACTGGTCCCGCCGCTGCGGAGCTCTCCAAGCTCTTTGTCTATAACATTCCGCTCCGCTGGAGCATCTCGCACCTTTATCAGGCCATCCTGAATGATGAGGCGCATGTCGAGAACATCGGCTACCTGACCACGCTCGCCGGCTACATCCACTGGAAGCTGACCGGAGAGAAGGTGCTGGGTGTCGGTGACGCCTCCGGCATGCTGCCGATCGATCCGGCGACGGGGAACTACCGTGCCGACATGGTCGAGAAGTTCGAGAAGCTCGTCGCGCCGAAGAAATACCGCTGGAAGCTGCACGACATCCTGCCGAAGGTGCTGTCCGCCGGCGAGCCGGCCGGCTGCCTGACCGAGACGGGCGCTGCGCGCCTGGACGTGTCGGGCCACCTGCAGCCCGGCGTGCCGTTCTGCCCGCCGGAAGGCGACGCCGGCACCGGTATGGTTGCGACGAACGCCGTCCGTCCGCGTACGGGTAACGTTTCCGCCGGCACTTCCTCCTTCTCGATGATCGTCCTGGAGAAGGAACTCTCCAAGCCCAACGAGATGATCGACATCGTGACGACCCCGGACGGGAACCTCGTCGCGATGGTCCATTGCAATAACTGTACGTCCGAGCTCAATGCCTGGGTGAAGATGATCCGCGAGTACCAGGAACTGCTGGGCGCCAAGGATGACAACATCTACGGCAAGCTCTACACGCACGCCCTCGAGGGCGATCCCGACTGCGGCGGCCTGGTGGCGTTCAACTACGTCTCCGGCGAGCCTGTGACGGGCTTCGCCGAAGGGCGTCCGCTGTTTGTCCGCGGCGCGAACGACAATTTCACGCTCGCCAACTTCTTCCGCGCGCAGCTCTACGGCTCCATCGCGGTGCTGAAGATCGGCAACGACGTGCTGTTCCGCGAGGAGCAGGTGAAGGTGGACCGCATCACGGGTCACGGCGGTCTCTTCAAGACGCCGGTCGTGGGCCAGCGCTTCCTCGCTGCCGCTCTGAACTCGCCGATCTCCGTGATGGAGACGGCCGGTGAAGGCGGCGCCTGGGGCATCGCCCTGTTGGCCTCTTACGCGGTCAACAACCGTGGCGGCATGAGCCTGCCCGACTACCTGGACGAGGTCGTGTTCGCCGGCAACACCGGCTCCGAGATCGCGCCCGTCGCGGAAGACGTGGCCGGCTTCGAGGCCTATCTGGCGAACTACAAGGCCGCTTTCCCGATCGAGGAAGCTGCCGTGCGCTGCAAGAAATAATTTGCAATGGAGCAGATCTGGGACCCGCTCCGCAAACGAGAAGTCACTGCCACACCCGAGGAACGGGTGCGGCAGTGGTTTATCGTGCAGCTCCGTGACACGTTCGGCGTGCCGGAGCACCTGATGATGAGCGAGGTGGGGTTCAAGTTCGGCGCCAAGCCCTGGCGGGCGGATATCCTGGTCTATGACCGGAATGCCGCGCCGCTGGCGGTCGTAGAGTGCAAACGCCCTGACGTGGCGATCGATGCGCGCGTCGTGGAGCAGGCGATGCGGTACAATTCCGTGCTTTCCGTGCGTTATTTGTTCCTGACGAACGGAAAAAAGACGTATCTTTACAGGCTGGAAGGGGAGCGCTTCGTCCCGATGGACCGCATCCCCAGCTACGAAGAAATGCTATGTCCACGATAACCGCTCAGTTCCTGGATCGTCCGATCTTCCGCATCGTCAGCGAAGTCGCTGCCGAGCGGGGGGTGCGTGCGTTCGTGATCGGCGGGTTCGTGCGCGACTGCTTCCTCGGCCGCCCGCGCGCCGACATCGACATCGTCGTGGAGGGGAGCGGGATCGATTTCGCGAAAGCGGTGGGGCAGAAGACGAAGCAGCACGTCTCCTATTTCAAGAATTTCGGTACCGCGATGCTGCATTTCCGCGGCGACGAAGTCGAGTTCGTGGGCGCGCGCAAGGAGTCTTACCGCCGCGAGTCGCGCAAGCCCATCGTCGAGAACGGCACCCTCGAGGACGACCAGCAGCGTCGGGATTTCACCATCAATGCGATGGCCTTCTCGCTGCAGGCGGAGGACTTCGGGGCGCTGGTGGATCCCTTCGGGGGCATCCGCGACCTCAATGACGGCATCATCCGCACGCCGCTCGACCCGGACACGACCTATTCCGACGACCCGCTCCGGATGCTGCGTGCCGTGCGTTTCGCGACCAAGCTTTCCACGCCGGAGCACCCGTTCCGCATCGTTCCTGAGTCGATGGAGTCGATGCGCCGGATGGCGGACCGCCTGAGTATCCTTTCCTGCGAGCGAATTGCCGAGGAGCTGAACAAGATGCTCGCGGCCGACAACCCGGCCATGGCTTTCCGCCTCATGGACGAGGCGGGGCTGCTGGGCCACGTCCTGCCGGAACTCCTCGCCCTGAAGGGCGTCGAGACTGTGGACGGTCGCGGCCACAAAGATAATTTCGCCCATTCCTTGGCAGTGCTGACGAACGTTGTTCGTTCGCAGATTGCTGCTGTTGACGCGAGAATGCCGGATCGCGATAGCGATTATCCGGCCATCCCCCTTGAGGGGGCGCAGGGGGTGAAGGAGCATTCAGCGGAGCCAAAGCACGAAGGGCTTTGGCTGCGTTGGGCCGCTTTACTGCATGATATCGGCAAGCCGGCCAGCAAGCGCTACGATCCGGCCGTCGGCTGGACCTTCCACGGCCACGAGGTCGTGGGTGCCCGGATGGTACCGAAGATCTTCGACCGCCTGCGCCTGCCGCTCGACGAGATGAAGTATGTCCAGAAGCTCGTGCGGCTGCATCTGCGGCCCATCGCGCTGGTGGACGACGAGGTTACGGACAGCGCCGTGCGCCGGCTCCTGTTCGACGCCGGCGACGACATCGACGACCTGATGCTCCTCTGCAACGCCGACATCACCTCGAAGAACGAGGCGAAGGTGGCGCGCATCCGCGCGAATTTCGAGCTCGTCGCGCGCAAGCTCGTGGAGGTGGAGGCGAAGGACGCCATCCGCAATTTCAAGAACCCGATCGACGGGGAGTACGTCATGCAGGTGTATGGCGTGCCGCCGTGCCGGCAGATCGGTCAGATCAAGGAGATGGTCAAGGAGGCCATCCTGGACGGAATCATTGGGAATAATTTCGAGGAGGCGGATGCCTTCATGCGGCAGCACGCTTCTGAGCTTGGCCTGCATGAAGTATGATCGAGCGCTACCTGACCTACCTCGCCACCGTCCGGCGCTACTCTGCGCGCACCGTCAGCATCTACCGGGATGTCCTGACAGAATTCCTAGCATTCGTTTCTGGTGGAGCTTCGCCCTGCAAGGGCGCTGCCCGACAGAACTTCGCGCTACGCGCTCATCCCTCCCAGCCTGACGGCTGGGCCCCTCCTGTTCACGAAGCCACGGGCGGCTACGGTTCTGCTGGGCAGGCCCTTGCTGAGGCTCCGCTGGACGTACAGACAATTCGTTCTTATGAGGTATATTTGCTGGATGAGAAAGGGGAGAGTGCGAAGACGGTGAGCCTGCATCTGAGCGTGCTGAGCGGATTCTGCAAATTCCTGATGAAGGAGGGCGTGCTGACGAGCAATCCGGTGCGCCTGGTGAACCGTCCGAAGCAGGAGAAGCGCCTGCCGGTGTTCTACCGGGAGGAGGCGATGCAAGAGTACTTCGAGCGCACCCAAGGGGTGCTCGAATACGGGAAATACGAAGCCCAGCTGGAACGCATGATTCTTGGGCTGCTGTATGGTACGGGCCTGCGCCGCAGCGAGCTGATCGCCCTGAACCGCGACTCGGTTGACACCGCGCGCCGCGTGCTTCGCGTCCGCGGAAAAGGAGATAAAATGCGCGAAATTCCACTGACTCCTTCGCTTTGTGAAGAAATTTCGCTATATTTACAATCGGTTGACTCTTTGAAATGCGCGGACCAGGCTCCGGAAGCTCCGCTCCTGCAGACCCCGCGTGGCTCCAGGCTGTATCCGGTCTATGTGGACCGGGCGGTCAAGGCGGCCCTCGGACAGGTCGACAGCATCAGCGGTCGCAAGTCTCCGCACGTTCTTCGCCACACGCTGGCGACGGAACTGCTGGACGGAGGGGCGGACCTCAATTCCATCAAGGAATTGCTGGGCCACAGCTCCCTTGCGGCGACCCAGGTCTATACGCACAATTCCATTGAGCGGCTGCAAAAAGTGTATAAATCCGCCCATCCAAGGGCAAAAAACGATGGTAACCATGGAGATTAAGATCAAAGCCCTCAAGTTCGAAGCCAGTGAGCAGCTCACCGCCTTCGTGGAGAAGAAAGTCTCGCGCCTGTCCCGTTTCTGCGAGGATCTGGCCAATGGGATCGAAGTAGCGCTCGAAGATCATCTCAAACAAGGCAAGCTCGCCAAGATCCAGATTCACATCCCTGGCGAGGAGCTCGTTATCGAGCGGGAGGCTGACACCTTCGAGAACGCCGTCACGGAAGCCGTGGACGCGATGAAGGAGAAGCTCACCCGCGTCAAAGAAAAGAAATTCGAGAATTAACCGTTCTCCCTCCCTTTCAAGGCCGCCCTCCGGGACGGCCTTTTTTTGTTTATACGGGTATTCTTTGTGAAGTCAATCCGACAGGATGGTCATCAAATCCGTATTAAACCAGATATACTCTTTCCCCACCTTCTCTTTAGTCAGCATTCCCAAAGATTCAAGTTGGGATAAATACTTTTTGGCTGTGTTAATACTCTTGATCCTATCCGAGAGCAGGTTCTTCGGTCGGACATAAGGCTGCTCAAAGAGTTTCGGGACGTCCATCCTTCCCACAGGCAACCCGTTCTCCTGCATCATCGCCTGGGTTTTCTCCATTAAACTTTTGATCCGGAGTATTTTGTCGATAGTGTATTCTACTGTTTGGGAGACGGCTTCCAGCATATACAGAATCCAGGATCTCCAAAGAAGAGTGCCCGTAACTCCGTTCAAATTCCAATAATACTCATCCTTATTCTGAAGAATGTATGCGCTAAGGTACAGAATCGGTAAATCCAGCAGTTGTTTCTGAATCAGGTATAAGATGCAAAGGATCCTGCCTGTTCTTCCGTTACCGTCCCGAAAGGGATGAATAGCCTCAAACTGATAATGAGCCATAGCCATCTTCAGGAGTGAATCTATCGGATACTTGGTATCATCATTCAGGAACTCCAGGAGCTCAGCCGTCTTCTTTTCAACGACTCCCTTTCCCCGGGGCGGCGTGTATACAGTCTCGGCAACCAGAGAGCCCCACCCTCTCTTTTTGATTAGCACTTCGGCCTGATAGGGACGAATGCTATCGTGAGTCCTTTTGACTTCCCGGTACACATCGATAATCGTGTCAATGGTCATCGTCTTTTCTGCTTTGATTCTCTGAAAACCCTTCCAGAGTGCTTCCCGATAGTGGAGAATCTCTTTGGCCGGCCCCTCCAGATAATCATCTTCCTGATAAGACAGCGAACGGTAGAGCTCATCATCTGTCGTGAAGATATTTTCTATGGCACTACTGGCCTTAGCCTCCCGCAGTGCGATCGTGTTCACAAAAATGGACTGGTTGGGAAGTGTGGATGCCAACCCCTTCAGTTCTGCAAGACGGCGACTGGCAAGCATCAGCTTGTTTATGACTTCCTCATCGCGATACAACTCAATGGCTGGAGGAAGAGGAGGCAGCTGGTTGTAAGGAATATTACGGTCGAATGCTTTCATTTCTGACAGTTTTTCTTTCAACTGTCAAATCTAGTGAATTTTTGACAGAAACAAAAGAATCTGTCAAAAGACGGTATCGCCGTAGAATATCGACAGCACTTTATCTCAACGCGTTCTCCCTCCCTTTCTGCGACACTCGGCCTCGCCGGCGTCGGCTTCCGGTTCTAAATCCTGGGGATGCTATTTATTTCCCGGCAATCTGCTTGTAGGAGAGCTCCTTGGTGGGCTCGAAGATGCTGAAATGCCGGGAGTTGTCCCCGTTGCGCTCGATGTCGGAGTCGCTCACGCGCATGGCCGCGGTCAAGAACCAGGCGAGCCTTTATTGTCCGTTTTGGCCGAAAAAAACTAACAAAGCAGGGTCTTTTGGCGCTTTTCTCAACATGCTGATAATGAGTGCGATAAACGTTCATTAGGCTTAAATGTAAGCGGTGTGTTAGAAACGCCAAATCTAACACTTGTTCCCATTATCTCCATAATATATTGGAATACAATCAATTGATTCCAATATTTCGGGTGGGCTCCTGTTAGAAAAAAAAAGGGATTATCCTTGTAAGAATGGTTGATAATTACTATCTTGTTCCCGCTAAATCATTCACAATAACAAATACGAGAGAACTAGCCCTTCTTTTCCAATTCTATCTCTAACTCGGGTTGGACAGATGCTCCTCAAAAGGACCGACATATGTGAACTAAATAAACAGCCGGTGTTCCCTGCCAGTGCTCCGGAGGCAGGGTCTGCAGAACAACTCACGTTTTGATAATTAATAACAAATTCATAATTTTATAGACAATATACTTGGTCGGTATTCAATGGATTACACGGGATTATGAAAATAAGGCATTTATTCTATTTTGTATCGGGCGTCCTCTGCCTGGCGTCTTTGGGCGTTTTTTCGGCTTGTTCTAAATTTGCAAACATTCCTGAGAATGAGTTGAAACCTGATGCCTTCTTCAGTGAATACAATCAGGATGAATCGGTAGTCCTGCAGTTGACGGGCCCTTGGCAAACAATACTCCCGCTAAAAAGGGAATTTCTCCGGTATAATGGTGATTATCTCCATGATATGGAGGAATTTACAATTTCGTCAGAAAGGATACGTTTTAGTGTTTATGAGGCCTTTGGAGTCGATTTTGTCTTTAGGGGATTCCCTGGGAAAATGTCAAGGGACGGCCGATTGATAATAGATTCCAAGAATGCAGTCGGGTCTGTTCGATTGTGCTATTATTACAGTGATCTGTGTTATATATATGAGGAGGTATCGGACTTCAGCCTGATTGGCTCGTTGAATAGTAATGATGAGAATACTTCCCTGACAGGCTCGTTAACGCTCTGTGCTACCAATAGCGACGGCCAGTCTTTCAAAGTGGCGCTTAAAGAGGTGGCACTTCTTTATAATGGTGTCTAGTATGCAGGGCCGCCCGCCGGGCGGCTTTTTTATTTACAGATTCAGGAGTTTGGCGGTGAGTTCCGTGAGGAGCTCGCCGTCGGAGACGAGGGTGGTGCCGTCGCCGCCTTTGCCGAGGTAGTCGTAGTCGCAGAGGAGCGAGACGGCGGCCATGGCCTTGGGGACGGGGTAGTTGCGCACGGCAGTGTCGTATTCCTTGTAGAAATAGGGATTGACGCCCGCGAGGGCGCGCGCCTTGTCCTCGGGCGAGGGGTAGCCGCCTTTTGCGAGCAGGGCGCCATATTTGAGGATGCGGCTGTAGTGCGTGAAGAGGGCGCTGACGGCCATCGGCATGGCGAACTTGGCGCTGTTGCCCAGGTGCGCGGCGATCTTGAGCGCCTGCGCGGCGTGCTTGTAGGAGAGCTCCTTGGTGAGCTCGAAGATGCTGAACTGCCGGGAGATACCGACATTTCGCTCAATGTCGGCGACGCTCACGCGCGTGGCGCCTTCCGGCAGGGCCTTGGTGAGCTTGTCCGTCTCCACGACGATCTTGGAAAGGTCCGTGCCCACGGATTCGGCGAGCAGTGCGGCCGCCTGCGGCTCAATCTGCAGGCCGCGCGAGCTGTAGTAGGAGAGGATCCAGTTCGGGACTTCGTAATCCCGCAGGGCGGGGGAATCGACCACCACGCCTACCTTCTGGGCGGCCTTGTAGAAGGCCTTGCGCTTATCCACGGACGCGCCGTGCAGCAGGACCACCAGCACGGTGCTGTCCAGCGGCTCGGCGCAGTAGAAGGCCAGTTCTTCGATGCTCTTCATCTGCTGGGCCTCCTTGACGACCACGAGCTGCCGCTCGGCCATCATCGGGAAACGACGGGCGGCCGTAACCACCTGCGCGGCCGTGACTTCGCCGCCATAGCAAATGGTCTCGTTGAAGTCCTTTTCCTCCTCGGGGATGCAGGCCTGCACGATGGCGTCGCAGACCATTTCGGGGTAATAAGGCTCGTCGCCCATCAGCAGATAGAGCGGGCTGAAGCGCCCCTCGCGCACGTCGGAGAGGATTTTCGCACACTGTGCGTCGATATTGACGGAAACTTTGGCCATATCACCACAAAATTACGCAAAAATCTTCTTACATTTGTACTACTGCAATCACAATTCATGATTATATGAAGAAAATCATCACCCTGCTTGCAGGTGCCTGCCTGCTCGCTTCCGCGTCCCTGCTCGCGCAGGACGCCACCGTGCGCGTGCACGACGCCGGCACCGGCCAGACCATTCCCGCCGAGCTCTACGGCCAGTTCTCCGAGCACCTCGGACGCTGCATCTACGGCGGCCTCTGGGTCGGCAAGGATTCCTCTGTCCCTAACATCGAGGGCTACCGCAAAGACGTTTTCGAGGCCCTCAAGACCCTGAAAGTCCCCGTGATGCGTTGGCCGGGCGGCTGCTTCGCCGACGACTACCACTGGATGGACGGCATCGGCCCGCAGGAGAAGCGCGGCTACCTGACGAACAACAACTGGGGCGGCACCCTGGAGGACAACAGCTTCGGCACGCACGAGTTCCTGAACCTCTGCGAGATGCTCGGCATCGAGCCGTATATCAGCGGCAACGTGGGCAGCGGCAGCGTCGAGGAAATGGCCAAGTGGGTGGAGTACATGACTTCCGACGCCAAGACCCCGATGGCCGACCTGCGCCGTGCCAACGGCCGCGAGAAGCCTTGGAAGGTCAAATACTTCGGTATCGGCAACGAGGCCTGGGGCTGCGGCGGCAACATGACGCCGGAGTACTACAGCGACCTCTTCCGCCGCTACGGCACCTACCTGCGCGACCAGGGCGATAACATTCTCTACAAGATCGCCAGCGGCGCCTCCGACTACGACTACAACTGGACCCGCGTCCTGATGAAGAACCTCGAGGGCAAGGGCATGGCCGGCATCTCCCTGCACTACTACACCTGCAAGGGCTGGACCGGCAGCAAGGGCTCCGCGACCAAGTTCACGGACAAGGAGTACTGGTGGACCCTCGCCAAGACCATCGAGGTCGAGCCGGTGCTCAAGAAGCACATCGAGATCATGGACGAACTGGATCCGTCCGGCCAGGTCGGGCTGCTGCTCGACGAGTGGGGCACCTGGTTCGACGTGGAGCCGAACACGAATCCGGGCCACCTGTATCAGCAGAGCACCATGCGTGACGCCATCGTGGCCGCGCTCAACTTCGACATCTTCCACAAGTACACCCGCCGCCTGAAGATGGCCAACATCGCCCAGGTGGTCAACGTGCTGCAGTCGATGATCCTGACCAACGAGACCGAGATGGTCCTCACCCCGACCTACCACGTCTTCGAGATGTACAACGTCCACCAGGACGCCGAGTTCATCGACTCCGAGGTGCTGACGGCCCACGTGAAGACCGAGCGCGAGTGCGCCGTGCCGGAGGTGGACGCCACCGTGTCCCGCAAGGACGGCGAGATGCACATCTCCCTGGTCAATACGGATCTCAAGAAGGCCAAGAAAGTGCTCGTGACCTTCGACGAGGCCGGCGTGAAGAACATCCTCTCCGCCCGCGTGCTGACCTCCAAGGACGTGCACGACTACAACGATTTCGGCAAGGCCGACGTCGTGAAGCCCGTCGCGTTCAAGGACTTCAAGCTCACCAAGGCCGGCCTGGAAGTGACCCTGCCGCCGTGCAGCGTCGTCGCGATCGCCGCGAAATAGGATTCCGTGTAAGTTTGTTGGATTCAATAGTGTATTATGGCAATTATAGAATGTAAAAACGTCTGCAAGAATTTCGGGGAGAAGGTGGCCCTTGACCACGTCAGCCTCGAGATTCCCGAGGGTCAGATCTTCGGTCTGCTTGGCCCGAACGGCGCCGGTAAGACGACCCTGATCCGCATCATCAACCGTATTACCATTCCCAACTCGGGAGAGGTCCTCTTCAACGGCCGTCCCATCACGCAGGACGACGTGGCCCGTATCGGCTACATGCCCGAGGAGCGCGGCCTCTACCGCAAGATGAAGGTTGGCGACCAGGCTATGTACCTGGCCCAGCTGAAGGGTATGTCCGCCGCAGACGCCCGGGCCGCCCTGAAGGACTGGTTCGTGCGCTTCGGCATCCAGAGCTGGTGGGACAAAAAGGTGGAGGAGCTCTCCAAGGGTATGGCCCAGAAGCTCCAGTTCATCACCACCGTGGTCCACAAGCCCTCGCTGATGATTCTGGACGAGCCTTTCTCCGGCTTTGATCCGGTCAACGCCGAGGTCATCCGCCAGGAGATCCTGCGCCTCAAGAACGAAGGCGCCACCATCATCCTGTCCACGCACAACATGGAGTCCGTGGAGGAGCTGTGCGACAACATCGCCCTGATCAACAAGTCCCGTCTGGTGATCACCGGCGGCGTGGAGCAGATCCGCCGCGACTATGGCAACAACAACGTCGAGCTGGTCTGGACCGATGCGAACGGCCGCCACACGGAGGTCCTTCCGCGCGAGACCGACGGCACCTCGACGCTCCGCTCCTACCTGGAGAAGGACGGCGTGCAGATCAACTCCTACCGGGAGCTGATGCCGCGTATGAACGACATTTTCATCAAACTTGTAACGGAAGGGGAGGAATAGGCCATGAATTTCAAGACGATAGGCATTGTTATCAGCCGCGAATACCTCAATAAGGTCAAGAAGAAGAGTTTTATCTGGACGACGCTCCTGGTCCCGATCCTGGTGGCCGGCCTGACCATCGGTGTGATGGTGGCCCTGATGAACACCAAGGAGAAGACCAAGAACATCGCCGTCGTGGACGCCTCCGGCATCGTCCTGCCGTACCTGGAGGACACGGAGACCGTGCATTACACGGACCTCACCAGCAGCATGCCGCTGGACAGCGTCAAGGCCAACCTTGCCACGCTCGGCTATGACGGCGTGCTCTCCGTGGGCGAGCTCAACACCGAGGAGAAGACGGTCCCCGCCGACCTCTATTCGCCGAAGCCCTTCGGCATGGAGCTGACGGACAACATCACCTCCCGGATCAACCGCGCCGTGGAGGACTACCGCATTTCTACGTACAATATCGAGGGCCTCGACCAGATCCTCAAGGACGTCAAGGCCAACATACACCTGCGCTCCTACACGCTGGGTGACGACGGCGAGGAGAAGATCTCCGAAGCCGGCGTTTACAGCATCGTGTCCATGGTGCTCGGCATCATCCTGTTCATCTTCGTGACGATGTTCGGCAGCATGGTGATGAGCTCCGTGATCGAGGAGAAATCCAGCCGCGTGGTGGAGGTGCTCGTCAGCTCCGTCAAGTCCACCGAACTGATGTTCGGCAAGATCATCGGCATCGCCCTGGTGGCCCTGACGCAGTTCCTGCTCTGGATCGTGCTGTCCGTGGCTATCATCAGCGTGGGCGGCGCCGTGATCGGTATGGACAAGCTGGGCGGCTCCGACGCGACCGAGATCGTGAACGCGATGGGTGCCAAGGATTCTGCCCAGATGGAAGAAATGACCGCTCAGCTGAGCGATATGGGCGAGATGGGGACGGTGATCGGCTCCCTGGCGAATCTCCCGTATGTCCAGATTCTCAGCCTGTTCTTCGTGTACTTCATCTTCGGTTACCTGCTCTATGCGTCGCTCTTTGCGGCCATCGGCTCGGCCGTGGAGAATGAGGGCGACACGCAGCAGCTGCAGATGCCGCTGACGATCCCCCTGATGCTGGCCTACATGATCGCCCTGTACGCGTTCCGTGCGCCGGACAGCTCGATCGCCTTCTGGGGCTCCATCATCCCGTTCACGTCGCCGATCGTGATGATCTCGCGCCTGCCGTTCGGCGTTCCGGCGTGGGAGATCATCCTGTCCGTCGCACTCCTGGTCGTCACCTTCGCGCTCTGCGCCTGGGCTTCGGCCAAGATCTACCGCGTCGGCATCCTGATGTTCGGTAAGAAATCTACCTGGAAAGACCTTTGGAAATGGCTCAAACAAAATTAATTGCGCTGGCAGCTCTCGCACTGCTGGCCTGCTCCTGCGAGTACACGTACACGTGGGAGAAATCCCGGATGGACGGGCACCGCACCGGTGTGACCGCCCCCAATGCCGAGAATGTTCCGCAGGCACTCGGCACCGTAAATGATTCTACCTACAACGCCCCGAACGGGACGGTATGGCAGCAGGGGAGCGCCACGTATGCCGTGGCGAAAGACCTGATTGCCGTGCAGCCGCAGATGAAAGAACTTAAGACCGTGGTCGGCTATGCCACCCGCGATATGGTCGCGTTCGCCCCGGAGAGCGAGCTCTCCAACTGGTGGGTGGACATGATGATGTCGGACGTGGCCCGGCTGACCAGGAAGAAGGTCGATGTGGGCATTCTGAATTTCGGCGGCATCCGCACGAGCCTCGCGCAGGGCGATATCCTGCTGGACGACTTCGTGTCGATGTTCCCGTTCAAGAACGACCTCGTTTACGTGGCCCTCAAGGGCTCCGACCTGCAGGAGGTGTTCGGCACCATCGCCGCTTCCCGGCCGTTCGTGCTGGGTGGCGTGAAGATGGTCGTGAAGCAGCACCACATTGACACCCTGCTGGTGGGCGGCCAGCCCATCGATCCCGACAAGGTCTATGGCGTGGCCACGGTGGACTTCCTGCTGGATGGCGGCGATGGCATGACCATCGGCAAGAATGCCAAGGAGCTTAGGGACACGGATGTCCGCATCATCGACGCCGTGCTTGAGAATGTGTACAAACTGAAAGCCGCCGGCACGCCCGTGGAGTACACCACGGACGGCCGTCTGGTCTATGACGTATGGGAGGAGGACTAAGTATGAAGAAGTCTCTGATCATCCTCGCAGCGGGCCTGGCGGCCTTCTGCGCCTGTAGCCAGCAGCCTCAGCTGGTGATCCTGCATACCAACGATACCCACAGCCATTTCGAGCCCCTGCGCGGCGGCGCGGACGACGGGGTGGGCGGCGTGATCGAGCGCGCGGCGTACGTGGATTCCATCCGCAACGCCTACGGCGCCGACCGCGTGCTGCTCCTGCACGCCGGCGACTTCAGCCAGGGTTCTCCGTATTTCACGGAGCTGGGCGGTGTCCTGGAGATGAACACCATCAACGATTTCGGCTACGACTGCCTTACCCTGGGCAACCACGAGTTCGACAACGACATCGAGGCCATCACCGGGCGCGTCAAGATGCTCCGGCCGGAGACCAAGGTCGTGTGCGCGAATCTCGATCTGTCTCCCTTCGAGCTGGGCGAGTATGTCAAGCCGTACGCGATCTTTGAGCGCGGCGGCCAGAAGATCGGCGTCATCGGCCTCGAAGCCGACATTTCTACGGCCGTGACGAAGGCGGTCTCTTCCCGCATGCAGCAGCTCGACAATGTCGAGGTGACGAACCAGTGGGCGGACTACCTGCACGAGACTCAGAAGTGCGACCTGATCATTCTTCTCTCGCACGCCGGCTACGATGTGGACCAGACGATCGTCCCCGAGACCCGTTGGGTCGATCTGGTGATCGGCGGCCACACGCACACCTTCGTGGACGATTTCCTCTACGTGACCAATGCCCGCGGCAAGCAGGTCCCCATCATCACCGATGGCAAGTGGGGCCTGGAGATGGGCATGATTAAAGTAGGTCGAGGGCTTTCCGCCGGACGTTAAAGATCCGTGTGTCGGTGCGGTAGTACCAGATGTCGAAGCACGCGTATTCGTCGTGTCTGAAACGCCCGTGCCGGTGACACGTTACATAGGTGGGATCGAAGCCCAGTTCTGACAGCTCATCGAGACCCGCTCCTGTTTTTCCTTCATTGAGCAGCGCTTCCAGGATGGCATAATTTCCTGTAAGCGCTGCTATGATTTGGACCCGCTGCTGGCGTTTGACCATCTGCGTTCGGTTGTTATACTTGTTTTTGCAGCTCAGGCTGCAGAACCGCTTGTCTTTCCGGCCGTGGATGGAGGTCCCGCATTCCAGGCAGGTCCCTTCCTCTTCGTGGTGTAGTTTGTAGCTCATAATAATCCTTTTTCCCAAAGATGAATCGTTGACCGGACATCTCCAAGACCCTGTAAGATTCGTGCGCGAAGTTTTGACGTTTTTTACAGAATCTGATAAATCTTACGGCCGTAAAATAAATCTTACAGCGTAAGAAATCGCATACATTTTCCAGCCCCGATCATAAAGAAACAGCATAATCGGGAAAGATTCGTATTTATTTGCCCCTGCCGGGCCTGGAAGGGCTTGTGCCTTGTCCAAAAGCTTGTTCCTTTGCATCCGGGACTCGGACCGCGCGGCCGGGATCCCAAACCTTTAAACAAAGAAAAACGCTTATGGAACAATTGAACAGAGTAGAACTCCAGGGGATTGTCGGCAATGTCCGCATCCAGACGTATGACGAGAACAAGATGGCCCGCATCGGCCTGGCGACTAATTTCGCTTACAAGGACCGGGAAGGGGCGGCCGTGATCGACACGAGCTGGCACAACGTGATTGCGTGGGAAGGCCGCAACATTCAGGGACTGGACAAAATCGGCAAAGGGACCAAACTGCATGTCTTCGGCCGGATCCGCTACCAGAACTACACGGGTGTGGACGGCATCGACCGCGTCGGTACGGACATCCTGGCCAGCCAGATCCAGATTATCGACGATGCTTCTCCGATGTCCTATGAAATGTAGGACCTCATTGCTTGCCTTGCTGACCGCCGCCTGCTGCCTGGGCGCTCCTGCGTACGCGCAGGGGCCCTCCGGGCAGGCGGCAGACAGCCGGCAGGAACTGGAGCACCGCTCCCGCGTGGCGGTGGACCAGAACCTGGCGGACTATCTCTTTCTGGGAACGCTCAATGCGGAATTGCAATACGCCGTGCACCGGAATTGGACGCTCGGCCTGGGGGCGCGCTACAACAACTGGACGTGGCGCCACCGGCAGGATGCGCAGTTCCAGTCCCGGAACCAGACCTATTATGTGGCGGGCCGCTGGTGGCCCTGGTACACCTATTCCGGCTGGTGGGCGGGAGGCAAACTTCAGTATCAAGAGTACAACCGGGGCGGGCTCCTCGGCCCTGAGACGGAAGAAGGAGATGCCGTCGGCATTTCGCTGGGCGGTGGCTACGCCGTGCATGTAAATCCTTGGCTGAATGTGGATTTTGGCCTGTTTGGCTGGGGCGGTATGACCCGTTATGTCTCCTATGCCTGCCCCTATTGCGGGCAGCGTACGGACGAGGGCGTCAAGGCGTTCTTCCTGCCGGACGAGCTGCGTGTATCTCTCCAATTTATCTTCTGATGGGACGCAGGATCATGAAGTTCTGGCTGCCGCTGCTGTTGGTGGCGGCGCTGCTGCCCGCCTGCGGCACCCGGCGCAAGGCGAACGAGGTGAGCCGCAGGCAGCTGAGTGCCTCGCTCCAACTGCCCAGGCAGGCGGATTATCTTCCGGAATACGCCGATGTGAAGGCGCCCCGGCGGGATACGATTCGCGTGACGGACCTGGACGGTCGGGAGATGATTCTGATGAAGGCCGTTCGGGACGAGCAAAGCGGGGAAATGGTGGCTGCGGAAATGCTGGATGCCGCCATGGTGACTGCGCGCTTTCGTAATATCGCCGAGCGCCATGGCAAGATTGATCTGGAATTCCAGGTGCTGGTGCCGCCGGAGATGCAGGATTCGCATTGGCAGCTCCGGCTCCATCCCGATATGTTTGTGCTGGAAGACAGCCTCCGGCTGGACGACGTCGTGGTCACGGGCGCAGCGTATCGTAAAGCGCAGCTGCGTGGCTATCAGCAATATGAGAAGTTTCTTTCCCGCATCGTCAGCGACACGCTCGCGTTCGTGGACCTGCGCAATCTGGAGATCTTTCTCGAGCGGAACATCCCGCAGGTCTATGCCCTCAAGGCGGACACGACCTTCGTTTCCGACGAGGTGTTCGAGAGCTATTTTGGCGTGACGGAACGGGACGCTATCGAGCATTATACCAATAAGTACCTGCGTCGGCGCAACGAGTGGCGCAAGGCCCGGCGGGAGAAGATGTACAATAAGTATGTCAAGGTGCCCATCGTCACGGACGGGATCCGGCTGGACACTGTCGTTCGTTTCGACAACGGCACCTTCCTGTACAATTATGTCCAGACCATCAACACGCGTCCCCGCCTGCGCAAGGTGGACGTGGTGCTGTCCGGCGAGATCTTCGAGCGCGACAAACAACTGTACACCGTGCCCCGCTGCGATCCGCTGACTTTCTACATTTCGTCCGTGTCGGCTTTCGTCGACGGGACGGAGCGCTACAAGACCGTCGTGATCTCCCGGAACGTGGAGGCGAACACCGCCTGCAACATCGATTTCCGGACCGGCAGGCACGACATCGACGAGCGACTGGGGGACAATGCGCGCGAGATCGCTTTCATCCAGGAGAATCTCCGAAACCTGCTGCTGAACGACAGTTTCGAGCTGGACAGCGTGACCATTGCGGCCTCCGCGTCGCCGGAAGGCTTGCTCTCCGCGAACAACGCCCTGACCCTGCGGCGCTCCCGGTCTGCGTCGGACTATTTTGAGAAATATATCCGCTTCGTGCGGGATTCGGTGCGGCGCGAGGACGGCTTGTTCCTGACGGTGGGCGACGACCTTCACGAAGGGACGCTGCACGGCTCCGGCCGCGCCCGCAAGGAGATCCCGTTCCTGTCCCGCCCGGGCGGGGAGGACTGGAAGAAGCTGGATGCGCTGGTAGCTGCCGACACGCTCCTGACGGATGAGCAGAAGGCCCGCTATGCGGAATTTGCCGCAGTAGCGAACCTCGACGAGCGGGAGCGGCGGATGAAAGGGGAGCCCTGGTACCGCTATGTCGTGGATACGTATTATCCCCGCCTGCGGACGGTTCGCTTTACTTTTGCGCTGCACCGCAAGGGCATGGTGAAAGACACGGTCCATACGACTGAACTCGATACGGTCTATATGAAGGGCGTTCAGGCTATCCGGGACCATGATTACCAGGCGGCCCTGGCCTTCTTGGCGCCCTACCACGACTACAACACGGCGGTGGCGTACGTGGCCCTGGACCGCAACCTGTCGGCCCTGGAGATCCTCGAACCCTTGCCGCGCACGCCCCAGGTGAACTACATGCTCGCCCTCCTGTATGCCCGTCGGGGCGACGACCAGGCGGCGGTGCAGCATTACCTGGACGCCTGCGGGCAGGACCGCAGTTTCATCAGCCGCGGCAACCTGGATCCGGAGATCTCCGCGCTGGTCAAGCGATACGATCTTCACAAGGAACCGGAGGAGGATTGGGGCGACCTGATTCAATAATGACGATAACTATTCATATAACTATGAAACTAAGATCTTTACTATTTATTATTCTATCTTTTGTCGGGTGCGCTTGCCAGCGCGATCCGGTTCCCGGTGACGGAGGGCAGCTCTTCGTGAATCTGGTCGGGATGGAGGACACCAAGGCCATCGTTGGGGCCAACCCTGCCGAAATGCAGCTGAACTCGCTGAACCTGTATGTGTTTGACTCCAACGGGATGCTTGATCTCTCGCATGCCTGCACGGAAAGGGAGCTGTGGTCCAGATCGGTCGTGCTGTCTGTCAAGCCAGGTAGCAAGACGGTCTATGCCCTGGCCAATTTCCAAGGGGCGCCGCTCGAGGCCGCGAATGCCTGCACGACTTGCGCGGAGCTGGAGCAGGTGGCATTTAACCTGGGAGATAACCAGCCGAATGGCTTGCTGATGACCGCTTTCTCGTACACGCAGGTCCTGTCTGGAAGCAGCAACAGCGCGATGCTGGAGTTAACCCGTCCCGTGGCGCGCGTCGCCCTGGGCTCCGTGACCAACAACCTGCCCGCGCCCTATGGGGCCGTCCGTGTGCTGCGCGCCTTCCTTTGCAACGTGGTCGGCAATCAGAATGTGGCAGGCTCGGCCGATCCGACCGTCTGGTACAACCGGAGTGCCACGTCCGATTATGTGGCCGGGCATGTGATTGGGAAGGACGGCTATGCAGCAAAGGAGCCTGCGTTGACGTATGCCGCGCTGGATCAAGATGTTGCGATGGGAGCAACCCACACCTTCTCGCAGAAGTATTTCTATGCTTTTCCGAATGCGCTGACCAACCCGAACAATGGTTACCATGCCACGTTTGCCCCCACCGCCACGGTCCTGATGGTGGTCGTGCAGATTAAAAACGTGCCGTATTACTATCCCGTTGCCCTGACCGGTACGCTGGAGCGCAACAAGGACTACAAGGTGGACCTGACCCTGATCGGGCTGGGCAATACGGAAGACCGGCCGTTCGACAGGATTGAAAAGGCATATCTCCCGGTACAGGTCCGGATCACCAACTGGGTGGACGGTGCCAAGTATAACGAATCTCTTTAAACGACTATGAATACCATGAAGAAGAAAATGTTTTTAGCCGGCCTGGCCGTCTACGGCCTGCTGTTCGCCGCTTGCGGCAAAATGATGCCGGACGGCGGGGACGGGACCGTGCCGGGCGATGTGCAGCTGTCCGTCCGTTTCGACGCTCCGGCCACCAAGGTGGGCAGCCAGAGCGCCTCCAACGAAAAAGCCATCCAGAACGTGCAGGTTTTCGTGTTTCGGGCGGGAAGCGGTGCCGATGCCGGGAACCTGGAGATTGCGGCATCTGCCGGTTTTGACACTCCGCTGGGCGTGACAAACGGGGTATACGGCGGCCTCTCTCTGCGGTGCTCCACGGGCCAGCGCGAGGTCTGGGCGGTGGTCAATGACTCAGAGGACCGTACCGCCGGCACGGTGACCACCAAGTCCGAATTCCTCGCGCTGACACATGAGCTGAAAAACTCCTCGTCCACGAAACTGCTGATGATCGGCCATTCCGGAACCGCTTCGGCCCCGGCCGTGACCTTGCACGAAGGTCGGGAGGAAATCCATATCAGTGTCCGGCGTCTGGCCGCTTCCGTGATCCTGGAGAGCGTGAAGAATGATTTCAGCGCTCCGGCCTATCAGAAGGCGGATATGTTCCGGCTGGAGAGTTGCTATCTGCTCAATGTGCCAGGTCGGATCGATTTCGGAGAAACGTCCGAGCCGTCCGCCCTGCCCACAGAGCAGTGGTATGCCCGCCTGGCGGCAGAGACGACATCGCCCAAGGCCGACCTGCTGTACGATTCGCTTTCCGGCCAGATCGTCGATTTCGGGTCAACCTATCCCGTCCCGCACACGTTCTACACCTATCCCAACAACTGCGCGGTCAGCGAAGACGCGGCCTGGTGTGCGCGCGCCACGCTGCTGGTGCTGGAAGCGTCCATCAAGTACCCGACGGGCTGGCAGAAATACTATTATCCCGTTCAGCTGGCGGCTGGTCCGCTGCTCTCCAACAAGCAGTACCGCGTGAACCTGGTCATCCACCGCCCTGGTTCCCTGGATCCCAATCGCCCCGTCACCTTTGACGACATGACGCCGCTCATCAGCGTGACCGACTGGGGGAGCGGGGAACGTTATGACCGGGAAATCTAAACCTGAGCGTTATGGCTGGAATCAGCAATCATTTGGCGCGAGCCATCCTGGGGCTGGCGGTCCTGCTGTCCGCACCGGCTTGCAGCGTCAAGGAGGATCGGGTCGAGTGTCCGGTCTATGTGACGGTCCTGACGGACGAATTTGTCCGTATGGGGATGAATGAAGGCCTGGTCTCCTTCTCTGACGAGCGCGTCATCGACCGGGAGGACGTCAGTTTCCTGTCCATCCTGCGTAGCGGATACCGGCAAGCCTGCCCGCGGGAATACGCGCGGGCAGCGGTCTTTAGCGGCGCGGAGAATTACATCCTGGTCGAAGAATCGATGCGGGTGATTCCGGGCTGCCAGGCCGGGCTGCTCTGGGCTTATGGCGAGAGCTTTTCCGCCCAATCGGACGAATACGTGATCGACGCCACGCCGCATAAGCAGTATTGCCTGGTGCAGTTCCTCTTTGAAGATTCGCCGACGGCGTCCCCGGACTACCCGTGGCGGTTCCGGATCAAGGCGGCCTGCTCGGGGATGGATATCTACACGTTGGAGCCGCTGGAAGGGGAGTATTCCGCTTGCGTAGGGCCCAATGCCCAGGGAGCCTGGTATGGCGTGATTCCGCGCCAGAAATCCAATGACCTGCTGCTGGAGGTCTATCTTCCGGACGCGGACCGTGAAGACCAGGGACGGGTAGAATATGTGATCGACCTGGGCGCGGAGTTCGAGGCGATGGGCTACGACTGGACTGCCGAGGACCTGCGTGACGTCTCGGTCAAGGTGGGGTTCGCTGCTGCGGATATTCGCGTGAGCGTGCAGGACTGGGAAGGAGATAATAGTTATGAAAATATTGAAATTTAATATGATAGGATTGAAACGATATTTCCCGCTTGCCGCGTTGCTGGCGTGTCTGCTGCTAGCGGCCGCCTGCAAACCGGATGCGTTGATTACTACGTATGCTTCCGGACAACGCCCGGCGGAGGGGCAGGAACAATGGGCGGATCTGCCTTTGACGCTCGCTCCTGCAACGGAGGAGGGCGGGACCAAGGCCTCTTTGCTAAAAGACGTGGAGGCCCGCGGGAGCGGCGCGCTGGTGCTGGTGTACCGCAGCGACACTCGCCAGTTCGTGACGTCCCGCTTTTTCCGGCAGGATGAGCTGGACAACCAGACCGCGGTCCCGCTGCGTGTCCGCGTGCCCCTGGCTGTGTGCGATTTCTACATCCTGGGCAACCTGAATGCCATCAGCAAGGCAGACGGCGCTGCCGTGAATCTGCTGGATGCGCTGGATGCTTCTTTCCCCATGGAGGAAGATGCCCTGGAAACGATGGTTTACCGGCTGGATGGCGGCGATCTGATTGGCGGCTTCCGCCGGGAGACTTTCGCGGACGTGGCGGCTCTGGGCATCCCGTATGCGCTGATCAAGAAGGACGTCAACACCGCCAGCCTTGTGGGGTCCGGCCAGGGGCTCCCGGATGCGAATCGCTGTTGCCGGCTGTTCAGCAAGGTGACCGTCCGCATCGACCACGGCGCCTTTGACGGGAGTGGAGCGAATCCGGAATTCTTCGTGAATTCCCGCCTCTACCTGCGGCAGGCGAACGCGCGCCTGCAGCCGTTCTCGGATGCGCCCCAGAAGGCCGTCGAGGCGGCCGATGTGCTCTCGCAAAGCGATTACGATCCGGACATGCAATCCACCAGCGCGTCGGTCACCTCTTTCAGCTTCTATGTGCCGGAAAACCGGCAGGGGACCTTGCTGACAGGCAACTCGGACGGCCGGCGGAAAACTCGAGACGAGCTGATCGCCAGGGGGTTGAGCGCTGTGGAACCGTATCTGACCTATGTGGAATTCTGCGGCCGGCTGGATCCCGCGGCCGGAGGCTACGGGGGCGATGTGACGTACCGTTTCTACCTGGGCCGGGACAATTGCGCGGATTTTGATCTGGAGCGGGGGCGGGAGTACAAAGTCTCCCTGTCTTTCCGGGTGGGCAGTCTGTTCGAGTCTGACTGGCGGGTGGAGCCGTCGCTGACGGATTCCCGGACCTTCGCCCTGACGGCGGACGCCTCCTTTACGACGGACATCGGGATGGTGAACGACAGCCGCCTGGTCGCTGTCCGAAAGACACGTCCGGGTGCCTTCTATCTCTATATGAATCAGGTCGGTACGCTGGGCGGAACGAACCTGCTGCTGGGCAAGGACGCCAGCGCGACGACGGATTTCTCGCCCGGAAGCCTCTCGGATTGCTCCTGGTACGGGGCCTTCCTGCAGGCGGGCACGGAGGATGCCAACTGGCTGGCGGACCACGGGATCAGCGCGTCCTGGGAGAAAGCCTCCGGACGCCTGGCGTTCTCGGTCACGGATGCGGCGAAATTCGAAGCCCGCAAGGCGGATCCGGCCCGCACCTTTACCCTGCGGCTGCTGCCCGGCGGGTCGGTCACGGCCAGTTTCCGTCTCGCGCTGTGTGACGATCTGCGCGTGTCCGTTGCAGACGGGAAGTCCCTGACGGACGAATTCTACCTCGGACAGAAGCGGACGGTGACGGTGTCCGGCTTCAGTGGCCATACCGTCAAATATGCCGCGATCCAGCCGGACTGCGGCGGGAAGAGCGGCAACCGGATGTGGAAGACCGGTTCCGGCGCCGCTGCGCCTTTCCCGGACTGTGCCCGGGATGCTGCGGGCCATCCCGTGCTGGACGTGCACCATGCCGCCTATGCCGCGCAGACCTATCTGGGCGCCCTGGATGTGTATGCCTTCTACCCGAACCGCTTTCAGCCGGGGCACGGATGGGAATCCCGTCCCGGCAAGATCGTCTTCTTCACGGAAGACTGGCTGAACGACGCGCTCGAGCTGGACGTGCGCATCAGCGAGCCGTACCTGAAGCGGATGGAGGCCACGCAGGATCTTGTCCTTCCGCTGGACGGCACGCCGCAGGCGGTGCCGGAGTTCGGGTATATGGACTATTCTGGATCGTCCCTGCTGGACCTGGATTCCTTCGACGGTACCCTCTATAATAGCCTGCTGGCTTTCGAGCGGACGACCAGCGGTGCGTACGCGGAATGCATCGGGCTGGATCCCAGGACCCTCAAGGCCTACTGCCGGCAGACGACATACTCCGGCGGGGGAGACCTGCTGGCGCTGAGCTATGACTCCAGGGGCGTGACAGACCTTGGGGCGGGACGCACCTTGTATCTTCAGGCGAACACTTCCACGGGCCTTTATTCCGGCCGGGTGTTCAAGCAGAGTTGTCAGTACAGTAAGCTTGTTCTTAAACGTATCTCAGCTGTAAGTTATAAGTCGGACTG
The DNA here is from genome assembly GCA_016291185.1 of Bacteroidales bacterium. Next base: position 21,893 of record JAEFAI010000017.1, on the reverse strand, counting down.
GACATATACTGGCGGTACTTACGGTGATTATGTAGAGGGTACGGTTATTACCGTTGATAACTATTTCAAGGGCGCGAGTTATAATATGCGTGACACGCATCCGTTTACTGAGAACAGCAAGATGACATTCATGAACGAGTATAACTTTGTGGGCTCGGACCTTGCGACGCTTGAGGTGGTTTGCGATGGCGGTTATTCCCCTTATACGAGTTCTCATGGGGAGACCTTCGGCCCGGTGTGGGATGTGGAACTGGTTTCGGCAGACACCGGGAACAAGGGTGAACTTGCGCTCACCTTTGACGAGGCGCATCAAGTGATGCAGGATTCCTATGGAGAACCGGTTCCTGGTGGGCTAATCGTTCCGTTTAGTACGCAGCATCTTCGTTACAAGATTTCGAACCGTTGGGATGGCCGTGAGTTTGAGACGACCGGTAGTTTCAAGATCGAATATGACTCCGAACTCTATGTCTTCGTCGGCGCGACGCGGACGCGTTATGCTGAGGTACATTTGGTTACGCCCAAGCAACTTAAATATTTGACTAGTATGTCTGGGTCGTTAAACCGCGCGGGAAGGACCTATCTTACCCAGTTCCTGGGCGCTTCGGCTGGTGCTAATTATTACGTTCAAGCTGCCTATTCATATTTGGACAGGTACAATCATTCCGCCGGTTTGGTTTATGGAAACCGCAGTTATTTTAAGAGATACACGTCCAATGTTCATTTCCCGTTAAAGGATTTTGATGCTTACTATGTGAATTATGCTTCGACGCAATGGAATTCGTCGTTGGTTTATTCATTACTCCATGGGAACCTCCCGGTTAAGCCGGGCGATTCGGCTTCGTCGGTTAGCCGGGAAAATGCGCATCTGCAGTATTTGGTTTCCGCCCTTGGCGATAGTGAGGATTCTTCTTCGGAGATATATGAAAACCAATTGAGTACCTGGAATACCAATACGCGCGCTGATCTTAAATCCTATTTCGGGAATGAGTGGCTTGCGGCCGTGTATGTGGATGTCAATGAAATGTTTACGAATGACTAATAGAAAGAGGCGCCCTGATAAGGACGCCTCTCTTCTTTTAGAAAGCTGAGTTAATCGATCGCTCCGCTGAGGATTCGGATTTCTTTCCAGTCGTCAGGATCGTTGGGGTTGTATTTGATGATTTTCAAGGATCCGCCGACGACTTGTTTTTCCTGGGAGGCCTTGTCGTCAATGTACTTTTGATGAATGACCTTGTAGGCGACGGTTCTTCTTTCGCGGAGGTCGTTGAAGTTCAGCGGAACATTTTCTTTTCCATCTTCAAACGAGCTGTACAGTCTTGTTTGTGGCCATCTGTTGTAGATGTCTTCTTTTGTCATTCGGATCCTGTTCTTGTATCGTTCGTTCTCTTCTGTTAGGGAACCCGGAACCATCATATCTTCAACGGTTTCGAAGGTATAGGCGTCTTCTTGGCCGGTTTCTGTTACGCGGTGTAACTTTACTACGAGGCCTCCCCATAGGTAAGTGTTTTCTTCCAGAGTGGCATTGAGGGGCTCGGGAACAAGCTCATAGATAGGCATATTATCCCAATCCGTATTCCCCTGGGGGCAGGGCTTGAGGAGGGTTTTATACCCAGCTGCCGAAGAAAGATCCTTGGCAGTATAGAGCTCGCCATCATAGCGGTACTTGAGGTTAACGAAGGGGATATGTTTTTTTGAGGTTGCCTTGAAAGAGATCTCCTGGCGGGCGTCCCCTTCGCCGTTCCAGAAGGTGATGGTGGATTCGCCCTCGGCAACCCATTCGAGGTGGTAGCGAGTGTGGTCGGCGCCGTCCTGGACGATGTTGATGCAGCGGGAGGAGCTGGATGCATTGACGCCCTCGAAGCCAGCGGCTTCAGAGGAGATGCGGAATTCGAGTTGGTTCTGGCCTTCCGGGAAGATGTTCGGGACCATCGGGTCGAGTTTCCAGTAACCGAAGTAGAAGGCATCCTGCTTCCAGATTCCCTCGAAGCAGTACACGGAGTCCCGGTTGTAGCCCCGTTCGTGATCGAGCAGGGTGATGTCAAAGGCCGCAGCCTTCAGGCCCGCTTCCGGCGGGTTGTTCCGGTTGGGGGCGAGGGGGTTGTTTTTGTCGCAGGAGGCGAGGCCGGCAAGGCTCAGGAGGATGGCCGCAGCGCCGGCGAGGCGATGTTTTTTCATAATTCTAACGATCAATAATTGTTTGTATAAAGATAAGGATTCTGCGGCAAAAATCCTATCTTTGCCTCGAATTATGAGCCAGGGAAAAGCATATCTGGAGCGCGTGGGCCTGCTGGTGGGCGAGGATGTCCTCGCGCGCCTGGGCGAGGTGCGCGTGTTGCTGTTCGGCGCCGGTGGCGTCGGGAGCTGGTGCGCCGAGGGCCTGGTCCGCTCGGGGGTGAAGCACCTCACGCTTGTGGATGCGGACGTGATCAGCGAGAGCAATGTGGGACGCCAACTGATGGCGACGCCGCGCACGGTCGGCCAGGTGAAGGTTGAGGCGTTGCGCGACCGGCTGCTGGAGGTCGCTCCGGATGCGGAAATTACTGTGTATCAGAAGATTTTCTCGGCCGAGACGGCCGAGGAATTCGCGATGGAGGAGTATGACTACATCCTCGACGCCATCGATTCGCTCAAAGACAAGGGCGAGCTGATCCTGCGCGCGACGCGCACACCGGCGAAATTCTTCTGCTCGATGGGTGCGGCCTGCAAGGTGGATCCGACGCAGGTGAGGGTGGGGGAGTTCTGGAATGTCCGGGGCTGCCCGCTGGGCGCGGCCCTGCGCAAGAAATTCAAGCAGAATCATACCTGGCCGGGCCGCAAGTTCCGCTGTGTGTACGATGAGGAGGTGCTGCCCAACCGGGGCGGTGAGGGCAAGGCGGAGACCGACCTGTTCAACAAGGCGCAGATCAACGGCGCGCTGGTACACATCACCGCGATGTTCGGGATGACGCTCTCCGGCCTGGTGATCGAAGACGTTTACCATCAAATCGTTGGGTAATGGAAACGCTGGACGTCCGGAAAGGGGAGCACGTGGCCCTGGTGGGCCCCAATGCCTCCGGTAAGAGCCGCCTCGCGTCCGCATTTGCCGGCCGTGCCGGCGCGAAATTCATCACCTTCCGGGACTCCTACGGGAGCTACGGCGACCGCAATTTCTTCATGCAGCAGCGTTGGAACCTCTTCACCCTGGAGGGCGATCCGCCCACGGCCGGGGAGCAGCTCCGCAAGGAGGCGCAGTCCGACAAGGACCCTTCCGCTGCCCTGCGCCGTCTGGAGGAATTGACGGCCCTGTTCGGGCTCTCGCCCGTGCTGGACAAGCCGCTGGTGACGCTCTCGTCCGGCGAGCTGCGCAAGTTCCAGTTGACGCGCGCCCTGCTCGGCGGACCGCAGATTCTGGTCATTGACAATCCTTTTATCGGGCTGGACCCGCGCACCCGCGGGCTGCTGACGCGACTGCTCGCGTCGCTCAGTGCGCAGACGACGCTGGTGCTCGTGCTGTCCCGTGTGGCGGAGATTCCGCCATTCATCACGCACGTCGTGCCCGTTTCGGATGGTTTGATGGGGGAGAAGGTTCCCCTGGAAACCTATTTGGACGCGGTCCTGCCGCCGGCCGTCATCCGCATGCGCGGGGTGACCATCTCCTATGGCGAACGGGTGATCCTGGACGCGCTGGACTGGACGGTCCGCGAGGGCGAGCACTGGGCGCTGACCGGCGCCAACGGCAGCGGCAAGAGCACGCTCCTGAGCCTGATCTGTGCCGACAATCCCCGGGCCTATGCATGTGATATAGAATTATTTGGCCGGCCGCGGGGGAGCGGGGAGACCATCTGGGATATTAAACGAAATATCGGCTATGTGAGTCCCGAACTACACCGGGCCTTCCAGGTGGACGCGCCGGCGCTGGACATCGTGGCCAGCGGCCTCTTTGACACGGAGGGACTGTTCCGACATCCTTCTGCGGAGCAATATGCGTGTGCGCGCCGATGGATGGGGGAGTTCGGCATCGAAGATCTGGCCGAAAAACCCTTCCTGCGCCTCTCCAGCGGGCAGCAGCGGCTGTGTCTGGTGGCCCGCGCCTTCGTTAAGGATCCGCGGCTCTACGTGCTCGACGAGCCGCTGCACGGTCTCGATGAGCCCCAGCGCCGCCGCGTCAAGTCTCTGCTGGACCGCTTCTGCGGCGCCCCCGGCAAGACCCTTCTGATGGTCACCCACTATCCCGAAGAATACCCCGCCTGCATCGACCACAGCCTGACGCTGTAGGCCGCCGGGACTTACCCCGGTGCGGTAGGTGTCCCATTTTTTGGCAGACCTACCGCAGTTTTTATTCCGTTGCGAACAGCTGTCGATAGGCGTCGGCCTTTTTCTCCAAGGCCAAAGGATAGGCACGGGAGGTGGAGGGCATCCTCCAAAATTGTATGGTCCGAGATGCCGGGTCGGCGCCGGGCTTGTCATTCCCGACCTCCAGCAGCAGACTCCCTCCGACCGCCGGAAGCTCACATCCGAAGGAGGCGGCGACCACTTCGGTTGCTTTCTGGCCGGTGGTTATCAGCGCTTTACATTCCGGAATCCGCCGGAGCAGCGCCGGGATGTCCGTGGGCGTAACGATCTCCAGGAAGGCGTCGGAGGCGTTGTCCTTCAGACGTCGCACCTCGCAGGCGGTGTCGTAGAAGGCCAGACCCTCCTGCGTACAGAAGGCCCGGATGGCCGCCTCGTCGAAGCGTTTCTCGCCGGGGAGGCAGAAGTGATTCTTATCTTCAAAGAAGATCAATCCCAGGATGCGCCAGAAGTCGTTGATCCAATTAGGATAGTAGAACGGCATGCTCCAGCGGTGCGGCTGCGGCGGGAAGCTGCCGAGGAAGAGCATGCGCGCTCCCGGCGGCAGAAAGGGCTCAAAAGGGTGCTTCTCAGTGGGCATGGCCGGTCAGGTATAGCTGCCGCTGAGCCTCCGGGAATTTCTCGATGGCGTAGCGGAGCATCGTGCGGGGCATCTGGAGATAGCGGGGCTGTAGATAAGCCACCAGCGCGGCCTGATCCTTCTTTCCCGCTTCGCGGAGCAGCCAGCCGACGGCCTTGTGGATGAGGTCGTGCGGGTGGTGCAGGAGGATGTCCGCGATGGCGAAGGTGTCCTCCAGCTGCCCGTGGCGGACGAAGGTCATCGTGCTGACGATGCCGATGCGCTGCTCCCAGAGCGTCTTGCCGTTGCGCGCCAGGTCGTAGAGCAGCGTGCGGTCCTTGTCCAGCAGCCATTCGCCGAGCAGCGGATAGCACGACAGATCCACCAGGTCCCAGTTGTTGATGCGGTCGGTGTGCGCAAGGTAGAAGTCAACGCACGCCTGCTGGGAGATGCCAGGTTCTTTTATGGTCATTCCGGGCTTGACCCGGAATCTCTTTGCGTATTTGAAAATCTCCACCAGCGCGAGCAGCGCCGCCAGCCGCACTTCGTGGTATTCGCTCTCAATGCATTCTTCCAACGCCGGGAAGTCCACGCCCCGCCAGCAATCCTTGACGACGGCACGCGTCACGGGGACCTTGATCCCCAGGAACTGATCGCCCTCGCCGTACTGGCCGGGACCGGTCTTGAAGAAGCGCGCCAGGCCCGCCACCTGCGTGGGGTCGGCGTGCGAGAGCATCTGTTCCAGCAGGGGGTTCATAGCTTCTTGGCGAGCATATAGCCGGCAGCGCCAACGGCGATAGCCATGCTGCAGATAATCAACTCTACAACGGTCACACTCACGGACTTAGAAAGTATTACGGCACAGGCGTCCACCAACGCATGCAGCAGGATGGCGGTCGGGAAGAGCCAAAGCCATTTTCCGCCCTTGCGGATCGCCGTCCAGACGATGACGGACAAGCCCAGCTGGAGGATGAGGGCGGAGATGCGCTCCCAGAAGCCCAGCAGAAGCTCTCCGGCGTTCAGGCCCTGCAACTGCGCGAACTGCGCCTCCACCTGTCCCTGCGTCTCCGCCGGCACGGCGGCGAGGATGGTATCGGCCTGCCCGGCGTTGATCATCAGCGAGATGGCGAGATTGGAGATCATCGTGACCCCGAAGATCATCAGTATCTCCATGCCGCCGTGGCCGGTGCCGTAGGCCACAGCCGGCAGGGCTCCGTTCGGCTCCTTCTTCAAGAGGAACTTCATGCCGAGGAAGCGGCCGGTCTCTTCAAAGATTCCCGCGGCAAGGCCTCCGTAAAGAGCATAATACCAGATATTTCCTGTAATTGCAGCGCCGTTGGGGCCTTTCAGGACCACCTGGTGCAGAAGGGGCTCCAGCAGCAGGGCGAAAACGAAGAACACGCCGGCACCGACCAGGATGGTAGTCAGTTTAGCGTGTTGCTTCTTCACGAGCCACCAGGCCAGTGCAACGGGCGCGGCGATGCCCACCAGGGCACAGAGCGCCAACATCACCAGCGTACCGACGGGAACCATAGCCTACAGCATTTTCAGCGCCCGGGCGAGCTGGTCCGGGCAGCTGGTGCCGCGGCCCTTGCAGTTGATGCCTGCCAGCCGGGCAATGACTTCGTCTTTCTTCATGCCCACTGCCAGGGCACCTACGCCCTGCGTATTGCCGTGGCAGCCGCCGGTGTAGCGGACGCTGCGGACGGTCTCGCCGTCCAGTTCAATATCAATTTGCTGCGAGCAAACTGCGTCGCAGGTCAGGAAAGCGGCTTTGCGTATGCCGCCCTCCGTCGTGTCGGAAATCAGTGTAACGTCAAACATATTTAAATCTATTTCGCCAGGACGGCGTCTGCAAGGGCTTCAAGGGCAGGGAGGTCGGCGTCCTGCAGGCGGCTGCGGATGGTGACCTTCTCGCCGACGATCTCCACGTCTTTCATCGCGGAGAGCATTTCCGTCATCACACGGCCGGCGGACGGCGCCCAGCTGCCGTTCTCGATGACGGCCGCGCGGCGCTTCTGCCAGCCCTTGATCTGCAGGTGCCAGAGGAAATCGTACATCGGCGGGAAGAGGCCGGCGTCGTAGGAAGAGGCTGCGACGACCAGCGTGCCGTAGCGGAAGGCATCTTCGATGGCTTCGCCCAGGTCGTCGCGGGTCAGATCGGAGGTGGCCACCTTCGGACAGCCCTTGTCGCGGAGCATCTGGGCGAAACGCTCCGCCGCAGCCGCCGTGCCACCGTGAATCGAAGCGTATGCCACGAACACCCCCGGCGTCTCGACGCCGTAGCTGCTCCAGATGCCGTAGAGGCGCAAGGCCTCGCCGAGCGTGTCGCGCAGCATTGGTCCGTGCAGCGGACAGATGGTCTGCACGCCCAGCGGGGCGACTTTCGCGAGCACGCGCTGCACCTGCGCGCCGTATTTGCCGCAGATATTGAAATAATAGCGACGTGCTTCGCAGGCCCAGTCCGTCTCGGGCGTGCACCAGAGGCCGCCGGTCTGCGCCAGGGCGCCGAATTTGCCGAAAGCGTCGGCGCTGAAAAGCACTTTCTCCGTCTGTTCGAAGCTCATCATGACCTCCGGCCAGTGCACCATCGGCGCCAGCAAGAACTGGAGGGTATGCGCGCCCAGCGGGAGCGTGTCTCCTTCACCGACCGCGCGGGTGCGGCCTTCCAGCTTCACGCCCGGGAAGAACTGCGGGAGCATTTTGAGGGCCTGGGCCGTGGCCACCAGCGTCAGGGACGGATACTTCTGGAGCAGCGCCGCGGCGCAGGCGGAATGGTCGGGCTCCATGTGGTGGACGACCAAATAATCCGGCTCCCGGCCGGAGAGAGCCTCTTCCAGATTGCGCATCCAGGCCTCGCCCGTGCGGCCGTCGGAGCTGTCCAGCACGGCGATTTTCTCGTCCAGGATGATATAGGAGTTGTAGGACATCCCCTCGGGGACATCGTACTGGCTTTCGAAAAGGTCAAGGTCGTTGTCATCCACGCCGATGTAGCGGATGGCGTCGCTGATGGGTTGAATCATGGGGTTATCGATTTACTATTTATTCTTTGACTTTCGCCTGGGAAATGTTGATGATGAAGTCGCCGAGCTTCTCCAGCTCGGAGACGATGTCGATATAGAACACGCCCGTCTGGTAGTTGTAGTCGGGATTCTCTTCGATGTTGACGATGTGCTCCTCGCGCAGGGTGTTGCGGCACTCGTTGATGTGGTCCTCCGCGTGCTCTGCGTTGGTGATGTCCTTGAGCGTGCCGTACGGGGCCTTCAGGTTCTCCAGCATGGCGCGGTACGCCTCGTCCACGTTGTCCAGCATCCGGTTCAGACGGGCGATCAGGTCCTCGTCGAAGAACTTGCCATGGGTGCGGGCGCGCTGCAGCATCCGGGAGATGCTCTCGCCGGAATCGCCCAGGGACTCCATCTCGCCGATGATCTTGTACATGCCCTTGATGCGCATCGAGGAGCGCTCGGAGATCTCGCCGCGCGAGACCTCGTTGAGATAGCTGGCGATCTCCCGCTCGATGTTGTCGGTGATCTCCTCGTATCTGACCAGCTTGGCGCGGGCTTCCTCGAAGCGGTCGGCATCCTGCTCGTTGATGGCTTTCCGGATGTAGCCGAAGCCCTTGTAGCAGATCTCGCCGAAGTAGATGATCTCCTTATTGGCCTCCTCCAGCGAGAGCTCCGCCGTGGAAAGCGGGCCGCCGGAGATGTACTTGAGGCGGTACACCTCGCCTTCGCCCTCCCGGGTCGGGAAGATGGCCGTGACCAGCTTCTCGATGAGCGGGATGAACCAGACCAGGATCAGGACGTTGGTGACGTTGAACAGGGTGTGCATCGTACACACGCTGTACAGCAGGGAAGTGCTGATGACCTCCGCGTTCGAGCTGTCGGTCAGGTCGGCCGTGTTGGGATCGGGCAGGCCGAAGAGCGTCACGATGCTGCCCACGAGGCGGAGGAAGAACGGGAAGATGCACAGGACCCAGAACACGCCGAACAGGTTGAAGACCGTGTGCGAGAAGGCCGTACGCTTGGCGGCCACATTACCGACGGAAGCGGCGATGTTGGCCGCAATCGTGGTGCCGATATTCTCGCCCAGGATCATCGCCGCCGCCAGGCGGAAGGGGATGACGCCCGTGGTCACGAGGATCATGATGATGGCCATCGTGGCGGCGGAAGACTGGAAGCAGACGGTCATCACGATACTGATCATCAGGAAGATGGCGATCGACCAGCCGCCCAGGTCGGTCCAGGCGTGCACGAAGCCGAGCTTCTCCGGGGTGATGAGCACCTGCGCGGTGGCGCGCAGCTGCGCGAAACCGATGAAGAAGAGGCAGAAGCCGATGATGATCTCGCCGATGTCCTTGGTCTTCTGCGCTTTCTTGCCCCGCAGCAGGAAGCCGACGAGGAAGAGCGGAAAGGCGAAATCCGCCATGTTGAAGGAGAAGCCGAACACCGCCATGATCCAGGAGGTGACCGTCGTGCCGATGTTCGCGCCCATGATCACGCCGATGGCCTGTCCGAGCACCAGCAGCCCCGCATTGACGAAGCTGACCACGAGGATGGTCGTAGCCGTGGAGGACTGGATGGCAGCCGTGACACCCATGCCGGTGATGATCTGCTTGAAGGGATTGGAAGTCATCGAGGCGAGGAACGAACGGAGTCCGTCGCCGGCCACTTTCTGAAGACCGCCGCTGAGCAGGCTCAGACCAAAGAGGAAGAGCGTTACTGCCCCGAGCAGCGTAAGAATCTGGAGAATCATTCGGGAGTTTCGGTTTTTGTTATGCAAAAATAAAAAAATCCATGGATTATTTATATCTTTGACCAGCTAACTGAAGAAATATGAACCATCGTTTCTTACTATTTTCCGGTCTGACGATGCTGTTGTCTTTTGTCTCCTGCACCCGCAGCGAGTATGATCCTGACGGCGTCAACAGGGAAATGACTTTGTTCCAGGAGGAGATCTACGTCCCCATCGGCCAGGTCGGCCCCATCACGGTCAAAGACCTGCTCAGTTCCAACAAATCGATCGCATCCTTGCTCGAGAGCCTCATGAAAGAGGAGCCCAACGGCACTTTCTATATCGAAAGCGAAGATCAGGTGTTCGCGATGAATGCGTTCCGTGAGCTCATGGACATTCCCGATCCGACCCAGCCGTACCACTGGGACATCGGTTCGCAGTCCTGCTCCATCGCTTCAACGGTCGCCCTGCTGCGCATGTTCAACATCGGATTCATGAACCAGCGCCTGTCCCTCTACGCCACGAATCCGATCACGGCTCCGCTGACCCTGAATACCGACATCTGGGTCCGCTGCATGGACAACAGCTACACGGAGACTTATTCGAAAGAGTACAAGATGGAGGATTTCTCCCTCCGGAGCAGCTATTCCGCGACTTCTCTTTTCAAGTTGGACCTTCCCGTCGAAGTGACCGACCTGGTCACCCGCGTCGAGATGAATGACCTGACGCTGGACCTTCCGGCGAACGCCAAGGACCAGGTCCGCCCGTCGGATGATGCCAAGTTCTCGTTCTATACCACTTTCACCAGCAATCTCGCTCTCTCCGAGAAGTTCTCGATTTCGCAGGCGTTACCGATCTCGAAGCTGAACGTGCCCCTGGGCAAGTTCAAGCTGCACAAGTGCTATCTGGCCTTCGATCTGGAGAATACGCTTCCGCTCGACGTGACGATCAAAAGCATCAAGCTCCTGGACGAGAAGGGGAACGAAATCAAGGATGTCGTCTTCTCCTCGGACGTCAAGATCATCGGCGGAAAGCCGGGCGCAGCGACCGTGACGCCGGTCGTGCTTGAGGTGGAGGCCCTGACGGGGACCATCCCCGACATCCATGAAGTCGTGCTTGACTTGAAGTTTGAATACTCCAAGACGGCCGGCCTGGTCCCGCTTTCCTCTGCGATGAGTCTTTCGATGAAAACCGCTTCCGTCAAGCTGTACGGTGGCATAACCCTCTTCGGCAAATGAAAAAGTTCTTACTCCAGATAGCGCTTTTCCTCAGCGCAGGGACGCTCCTGAACGCGCAGGTGTACCAGCAGGGCTTCTTCCTGAAGGACTACCGTCCCGTCTACCGCATCAATCCGGCCCTTTTCCCGGACAGTGACTTCATCGGCGGTTTCGAGTTGACCCGCAACAAAGTCCAGAACTACGGTGTCTCCACTTTCTATTATCCCGTCGACGGAGGTCTGGTGACGGGCCTGCACGAGTCCATCTCGGCCGATCAGTTCCTCAGCCGGATTCCGAACACCGTCGCGCGCAACGGCGAGATCACGCTCAACCTGTTCTCCTACGGCATCCGTCGCGGCGACGCCTATCATTCTTTTGAAATCGGCTTCCGCCTCCCGACGACCATGACGGCGCCCAAGGGCATCTTCGAACTCCTGAAGCGCGGTACGACGGATACCCATTATGACCTGAGCGACCTGGGAGTCAAGGCCCAGGGCTATTTCGAATTGAATTACGGCTACGGCCGCAAGCTCAGCGACATCGTCTCCATCGGCGGCCGCGCCAAGCTGCTGATCGCCGAGTACGGCCTGTCCTATCGCTTCACGCAGTTCGACGTCGAGAAGTCGGACGCGGGCTACACCATCTTCTCGAAAGCGGAGATCGACCTGCCCAGCAGCTTCTACAAGGCTGAAGGATACCCTGATCAAAAAATCAGTCTGTCGGACATCCACGCCCACCACAAGTTCCCGCTTCCCACGGGAGCCGGCGCCGCTTTCGACCTGGGCGTGGCCGTCACGCCGAACGAGTACCTGACCCTGTCCGCCGCGATCCTGGACCTTGGCGGCATTGCCTGGCATTACGGCAATGCGGCCGCTTCCTCCGGCTACGTGTATTTTGATGGCGTGGGCCCCCTCTCATATGATGACCTGAACAAGGACGGTCTCACTAAGCGGGCCACAGATATTGCCAAGAAGTTCCTGGAAGGCGTCCACCCGCAGCTGCGCTACAGCAAGTGGCGTGTCGAGGCGCTGCCGTTCACGGCCAACCTGGGTGTCCGCTACACGATCCCGTCCTGCGACAAGGTACGTGTCGGCGCCATCGCGCAGTATATTAACTATAAGTACTCACCGTACTGGGAGGCGCGTCTGGGCGCGGACTACAACCCGTTCAAGTGGCTGGACCTGACCGCTTCCTTCGGCCGCGGTTCCTTCGGTTTCCTGTACAGTTTCGGCGTCTCCGTCCGCGTGTCCCGGTTCCAGATCTATTACGGACTCGAGAACTCTACGGCGGGTAAGCAGAAGGATACCGCCAACTACATCGATCCGACCCACAGGACCTGGTCGCTGGGCCTGACCTACGATTTATAAGGGAGCGCGCTGGTTTCGCCGGCGATCCATACAATGTCACCAGCCCCAAATCGGAAATCCGGTTTGGGGTTTGTGATAAACTCCCCCTCGTGCAGGACGCTGATGACCATGCAGCGGTACTGGCGCATGTTGATGTCACGCAGGACCTTTCCGCTCAGGAAGGAATCCTCGTCGAGCGTGACCGGCGCCACCTCGAATTCCTGCTCGGCGAGCGGCGCGGGCTGGGTGTCCGACTGCGAAAGCATGGCGCGCAGGGCATCAATCTGTATGGAGGAGCCAACGGCCAACAGCTTGTCGTACGGGAAGATACGCATCTCGCCTGAAGGAATGGTGATGCTCTGCGAGCCGCGCTGGATCTTGATCAGGTTGGCGCCCGTCTCGGCGCGGAAAGGGATCTCCTTGAGCTGCTTGCCGACGAAGATGGAGTCGGGCGAGACGTCCAGCAACTCCAGGTGCACGTCGTAGCCGGCCATCTTGTTGCGGACGGAGTTCGTGACCGGGTGGCGCTTGCGCTCGGCTTCCTCTTTCTCGTTGAGGTTGCTCAGGAAGCGCTGCTCCAGCGCGGAGTAGCGGTGCATCGTGCTGCGGGAGGCGATCACGAAGACGAAGCCGCCGACGATGATGAGCACGACCGCCCAGCCCGCCAGCGAGAAGTGGCTGGCGATGACGCTGAGGATCATGGAGATGGCCAGGAAGGTGCGGGTGAGCACGAGGCCCGCGAGGGGCCACTTGTTGGCGTTCTTCTCCGCCAGGAGCTTGGCGGCGTGGGCGTTGATGGAGCCGGAGCTGATGGCCATGCCGTAGAGGAAGGGGGCCATCACGACGAGCGTCACGGCCACCACCACGAGGTTGTGGATGAACGGACTCCAGTCCGGGAAAAGCCGGCTTGCGAGCGGCTCCAGGAACTGCTTGGAGCCGATCATGATGGCCACGAGAACCACGCCGTAGAGCACGATGCGCAGGAAGTAGGCGCGCAGCAGCTTCTTCCACTCGCTCTGCTCGGCGGCCGTCGAGCGGGATTTCTGCTCCGGCGCGTCCAGGCGCGCGATCCACTTCTCCGGCAGGAGCTTGATCAGGCCGCCGTAGGCCGGCTCGGCCAGTTTGATCATGTACGGGGTGGTGAAGGTGGTGATGACGGACACGGCGATGATGACCGGGTAGATGAATTCCCGCATCACGCCGAGGGTCACGCCCACGCCCGCGATGATGAAGCCGAATTCGCCGAGCTGGGCGAGGCTGAAGCCCGTGTGGACGGCGTTGCGCAGGCCGCCGCCGGTCATCAGGATACCCGCGCCCGCGAAGAGGATGTGGGTGAGCATCACCAGCAGCGTGATGATGAGGATGGTGAGCCAGTGCTCCGCGATGACGGCCGGGGCGACCATCATACCCACGGACACGAAGAAGATGGCGCCGAAGAGGTCCTTGATCGGGGAGACGAGATGTTCAATATGCTCGCTCTCAATGGTTTCCGCGAGGATGGAGCCCATCACGAAGGCGCCGAGCGCGGAGGAGAAACCGACGGTCTCCGCCAGCGCGACCATGCCGAAGCACAGGCCGATGCTGACGATGAGCAGGATCTCGTTGTTGAGGAAGCGGCGCGCCCGCTTGAGCACGGACGGGATGACATAGATGCCCACCAGGAACCACAGGATGAGGAAGAAGGCCAGCTTGGCCAGGTTGAAGAGCATCTCGCCGCCGGCGAACTGGTTGGAGACCGCCATCGTGGACAGGAGGACCATGAGCAGGATCGCGATCAGGTCCTCGACCACGAGGGTGCCGAACACCATCCCGGCCCAGGGCCGGCCTTTCAGGCCCATGTCGTCGTAGGATTTGAGCACCACCATCGTGGAGGACATCGACAGCAGACCGCCCAGGAAGATGCTCTCCATGGCCGTCCAGCCCATGGCCTGGCCGGTCACGAAGCCCAGCACGAACACGCCCAGGAACTTGCTCCCGGCCGTGACGAGGGCGCTGCTGCCCACCTTGAGCAGCTTCTTGAAGCTGAATTCCAGACCCAGACCGAACATCAGGAAGATGATGCCGATCTCCGACCACTGGTGGACCGTCTCCTCGGAGGTGATCCCCGGGAACCACGAGATGTGCGGGCCGACCAGGAAGCCGGCGAGGATGTAGCCCAGGATGAGCGGCTGCTTGAGGGCCTTGGATATGATGGTGAAGGCGCCGGCGGATACGAGGATGACCGCCAGATCGCGCACAAGGTTCAATTCTTCGGACATAATCAGGGCAAAATTACGAAAAAAATACCTAATTTTAGAGACTAAAACCAATTCGAATGAGAACACAGTTAACCATGCTGCTGCTTGGCGCCCTCGTCGCCTGCAGCGCACCCGCGGGCAAAGTGATCCCCGCCATCGCACCCGATCCGGACGTGGAGGCGCAAGTTGAGAAAGTCCTCAAGGGCATGACCCTCGAGGAGAAAGCCGGCCAGATGGTCCAGATCTCCATCCTGCAGGTGCAGGACGAGACGGGCGAGAACCTGGACCCCGCCAAGCTCGAGAAGATCATCGGCGACTACAAGGTGGGCTCCATCCTGAACGTGCTGAATGACCGCGCGCAGAGTCGCGAGAAGACGGCGGAGCTCGTCCGCCAGATGCAGGAAGTGTCGATGCGCCGCATCGGCATCCCGTGCATCTACGGCCTGGACATGATCCACGGCGCGAGCTACCTTACTGACGGCACTTTCTTCCCGCAGGAGATCAACCTGGCCGCCACCTTCAACCGCGACTACGCCTTTGCGATGGGCCGCGCGATGGCCTATGAGACCCGCGCCGCGCAGACGCCGTGGGTGTTCTCCCCGGTCATGGACCTCGGCCGCGATCCCCGCTGGCCGCGCCACTGGGAGAGCTGGGGCGAGGATCCGTACCTGCAGGCCGAGATGGCCCGTGTGGAGACCATCGCCATCCAGGGCTCCGACCCCAACCACATCGGCCCGGAGAACGCCGCCGTGAGCATCAAGCATTTCATGGGCTACGGCGTGCCGCTGTCCGGCAAGGACCGCACGCCTGCGTATATCGCCGAGAACGACCTGCGCGAGAAGTTCTTCCGCCCCTTCAAGGAGTGCTTCCAGGCGGGCGCGCTGACCGCCATGGTCAACTCCGCTTCCATCAACGGCATCCCCACGCACGCCAACTATGAGCTGCTGACCGGCTGGGTCAAGGAGCAGCTCGGCTGGGACGGCATGCTCGTGACCGACTGGGCCGATATCGACAACCTGTATGTCCGCGACCATGTGGCCGCCGACAAGCGTGAGGCCGTGAAAATCGGCATCAACGCCGGCATCGACATGATCATGGATCCCTACGATCCCGAGTGCTGCAACGTGCTCGTGGACCTGGCGAAGAGCGGCGAGATCCCGATGTCCCGCATCGACGATGCCGTGCGCCGCATTCTGCGCCTGAAGGTCCGCCTCGGGCTCTTCGAGCACCCGACCTGGGACTATGAATACCCGGACTTCGCCTCGCCGGAATTCGCGAAGCAGTCCTACGCCGCCGCGCTGGAGTCCGAGGTGCTCCTCAAGAACGAGGGCGTCCTGCCGCTCAAGGGCACGGAGCGCATCCTCGTCACGGGCCCGAACGCCAACAGCCTGCGCGCCATGAACGGCGGCTGGTCCTACACCTGGCAGGGCTCGGCGGACGATTTCGTGCCGCAGTACAACACCTTCGTGGAGGCGCTGCAGCAGCGTTTCGGCAAGGTGGTCTACGAGCCGGGCGTGCAGTATATCAACATCCCGATGGCCTGGGAGGCCGAGGACGCTTCCGGCATCCGCAAGGCCGTGGCCGCCGCCCGCGGGGTGGACGTGATCGTGGCCTGCGTGGGTGAGAACAGCTACTGCGAGACCCCGGGCAACATGGACGACCTGAACCTCTCGGCCAACCAGAAGGAGCTGGTGCGCCAGCTCGCCGCCACGGGCAAGCCTGTGATCCTGGTGCTGAACGAGGGCCGTCCGCGCATCATCGGCGACATCGAGCCGCTCGCGAAGGCGGTCGTGGACGTGATGCTGCCGTCCAACTATGGCGGCGACGCCCTGGCGGCCCTGCTCGCCGGTGACGAGAACTTCTCCGGCAAGCTCCCGTACACCTACAGCAAGCACATCAACGCCCTGCATACCTATGATTACAAGGTCTCCGAGCACCGCGAGGTGATGGAAGGGTCCTACAACTACGACGCCGTTATGGACGTCCAGTGGCCCTTCGGCTTCGGTCTGAGCTACACGACCTTCGCCTACGGCAACATGAAACTCGAAACGCCCGAATCCTTCAAGGCCGGCGACGAGATCAAAATCTCCGTGGACGTGACGAACACCGGCGCTCGCGCCGGCAAGGAGGCCGTGCTGCTTTACAGCTCCGACCTCGTGGCGTCGCTCATCCCGGACGTGAAGCGCCTGCGCGGCTTCGAGAAGATCGAGCTGCAGCCGGGCGAGACGAAGACCGTGTCCTTCACCGTCCCGGCGGAGGAGCTGGCCTTCGTGGGCGCCGACGGCAAGTGGCGGTTGGAGGAGGGCGACTTCCGCCTCAGCTGCGGCGGCCAGGCTGTGATGGTCCGTTGCACCCAGACCAAGGTCTGGAACACCCCGAACATTAACTAAACGTCATTCCCGGCTTGACCGGGAATCTCATTCCTATGCTGAAAATTGTATTTCTGGATGCGGCTACGCTGGGGGAGACCCCGCTGACCGAGATCGCCGCGCAGGGCGAGCTGGTCTGCTACCCGTTCTCCACGCCGGAGGAGGCGCTGGAGCGGGTGGGGGACTGCGACGTGCTGATTGTCAATAAGGTACGCGTGAACGAGGCGCTGCTCGCACGCGCTCCGCGCCTGAAGCTGATCTGCGAGGCGGCGACGGGCGTGAACAACATCGACCTGGAGGCCGCGGCGGCGCGGGGGATCCCCGTGCGCAACGCCGCGGGCTACTCCACGGAGGCGGTGGTCCAGTCCACCTTCGCCCATCTGCTGTCGCTGGCGGGCTTCTCGCCCTATTTCGACGACTGCGTGAAGAGCGGCCGCTACTCGGCGGGGCGCATCTTCTGCGACATCTCGCACCCGTATCCCGAGCTGGCCGGCAAGACGCTGGGCATCATCGGCATGGGGACTATCGGCACCCGCGTGGCGGCCGTGGCGACGGCTTTCGGGATGAATGTCATCTATTATTCCACCTCCGGGACCTCGCACAACACGGACTATCCGAGCGTCCCGCTGGACGAGCTGCTCGCGCGCGCGGACGTGGTCAGCGTGCACGCGCCGCTCAACGAGCGCACGAAGGGCCTGATTGGTGCCGCGGAGCTCCGGAAGATGCGCCCCAGCGCCTTCCTGCTCAACCTCGGCCGCGGCGGCATCGTGGACGAGGCCGCTCTCGCCGCGGCTGTGGACGCGGGCGTGATCGCCGGCGCGGCGCTCGACGTGTACGTCACGGAGCCGCTCCCGGCCGACAGCCCGCTGCTGCACGTACAGCACCCCGAGCGCTTCCGCTTTACGCCGCACACGGCCTGGGCGAGCCGCGAAGCGCTGCTCCGCCTGGTGCACCAGGTGGCCGAAAACATTCGTGGCACGGTTTTGGATTGTTGAATATCCTGAACAGATGGATATTAAACAATAAACTGTACTATTACCTAAAGAAAAGCGGACCCTGTGACAGGATCCGCTTTTTTCTATATGGCCTCGGGGTTTAGAACCTGAGGGCTTTCTCGATGCGGCTGACGCCGATCACGGCGAAGAAATTGGCCAGACCGGAGAGGATGAGTGCGATGCCGATCAGGGCGCTGAGCGTGGCGGCGGTGACGTGCAGGTTCTGCATGCCGAAGAAGCCGAGAATGGCGGCGCAGACGCCCAGGATGAAGATCAGCCACCACTGGGAGAAACCGGCCTTTTTGTAGTCGAAGCTCTGGACGGCGACGCTGATGCCCTCGATGATCACCCAGATGGCGAAGATCATCGGCAGCGAAACGGCCGTGCTGTAAAGGTTGAACAGGATGAAGCAGCCGAACAGGATGTCCAGCAGGGCGCTGAGCATGCGGGTGCCGCTGAAGGGGAGGAACGCCTGTGTCCGGAGGGTGAACACCATCTTGATGATACCCTCGACCAGCAGGGCGATACCCAGGATTTTCGCGGTGGTCAGCAGGGTCAGGCTGGGGCTGGTGAAACAATACACGCCCAGTGCAATGAGCAGAAGGCCGACAATGCAGAGCCAGATTTTTTTACCGGTATTCATTTTAGAAAGTTTAGTGTGGTTAGTAAATAACAGTGTTTGTAGGTGCGAATTTAGGAAAAATTCCATAAATTTGCGGGAGACCACATGAAATTAGATTAAAAACACTAGCATTATGGCCAACGGAAATTCATTTTTTGCATTCGTGGCCGGCGCCCTGACCGGTGCCGCCCTGCTCTTCCTCGCCAAGACGGAAAAGGGTGAGGAAGTCGTCAAAGACATCAAGGAAAAAGGCTCCGAAGCCTTCACCAACGGCCGCGCGGCCGTGCTCAAGGGGCTCGACAAGGTCGAGGACGCCCTGAAGGAGAAAAAGGCGAAAGCCACCGCCAGGAGCAAGAGCAAGAAACAAGCGGAAGAATAGTTATGGATATCGACACTTCGCTGGGCATCATCGGCAAAGATGTCCAGGAATACGTGAAGCTGGCGGTCGACGAAGCCAAGCTCAAGACCACCCGCGCCCTCTCGAACGCGCTTTCGCAGTTTCTGGCCGGCCTGGTCATCATCTGCACCGTGTCGCTGGTGCTCGGTCTGCTTTCCATCGCGCTGCTCCAGTGGATCAACGGTCTGCTGGGCGCCCCGTGGGGCACGCTCCTGGTCGCCGCCTTCTTTGTGCTGGTCCTGATCGTCCTGTGCGCGTGCAGGAAAAACCTGTTCCGCGATATGTTCGTGAAACTGTTTATCGATGCATTCTACGACGAAGATGAGTAGCAAATACGAAAATATCAAGACCGTCGACGATCTGGAGAAAGCCATTCTCTACATCAAGGCGGAGCAGAAGGCGACCGGAAGAAACATCAGCAACGAAACGGGCCGCCTGCTGAATTCGCTGAAGCCGGCCAATCTGGTCAGCAACCTGGTCCCGTCCTCCTTACTGGCGGATGCGGGTCTTGGCCTGGTGCAGGGCATCAGGAAAATTCTCACCGGGTCGAAGAAAGGCAAATAGCCTGATCAGAACAGACTTCGATATAGATTCAGCAGCCGCTCGTACCCGATGTGGAAGGGGATGAAGAGCGGCAGGAACATGTGCAGGCCGAAGCGCACGGTGTGCGCCCAGGCCTTGTCTTTCATGCCCCGCATGATCAGCAGGTAGGGGAGCCAGATGGGCAGGGCACCCACGGCGCAGACCGCGAAGAGCGGGAGCGACAGCACGGACAGGAGCCAGCGCAGGGCCTTCGCGGGGCGTTTGAAGGTCATCGGCTCGCCGATCAGCGCGAGGTCGCGCTCGCGCAGCTGCTCGCAGAGCTCGCGGTAGACCTCCGCTTCGGGCATGCCCTCGCGGCGCGCGAACTCCTGCGCGATCTCCATCGGCTCGCCGATGCGCATGCGCACGTGGGTCTGGCCGCGGTAGAAATCCTCGTAGTTGGTGCCGATCGGCACGATGTAAATCGGCTTTCCGAGCTTCTCGGAGGCCATTTTCGCGATGCGGAAGAGGCCCTTCTTGACGGGCAGCATGCCCGGCGCAGGGTGGTGCGTGCCTTCTGCGTACATGCAGAAGGGGACGTCGTGGGCCAGGCAGTCGATGATTTCGTCGAAGACCTCGAAGTTCTTGGCCACCTCCGTGAGGCCGTCGCGCTCGCGGGCGAGGGGAACGATGCGCATCCAGCGCAAAATCTTGGCGGTTTTGGGATTCTCGAAGATATCCGAACGGGCCCCGAAGCCGATCAGTCCCGGAATCTGCAGCTGGAGCAGCGGGTCCATCAGCGTGGCGCAGTGGTTGGGCGCCAGCAGGACGGCGCCGCTGCGGGGAATATGCTCCAGCCCCTCTATCTGGATAGAGCGGAGACAGGTCCGGGTGATGAAGTCAACATATGCGCGCGTGGACCTGTACCAGGGATATTCTTCCCAGATTTTAGCCATTCTTCTTGGCCTTGAGGAATTCGTAGCGGTTGAAGATGGTACTGACGGTCAGGCCGCTGATGATGTGCCAGACACCCCACCAGGCGGTGATCACGAGCGTGCCGCCGTGCGGCGGGAAGCCGGCGAAGAGGTTGGTGCCGAGCAGCAGGACGAGGCCCAGGCCGCTGTTCTGGATGCCGGTCTCGATGGTCAGGGTGCGGCGGTCCTTCTTGGGGACCTTGAAGGCGGAACCCATGCCGAAACCGATGCTGAGGGCCAGCAGGTTGTGGATCAGCACGACCAGGAAGATGTACTGGATGCTCTTCAGGAAGGCCTCGATGTTGCCCATGAAGGAGAGCACCACCATGGCGACGAAGAAGATGATGCTGAACCACTGCATGGGTTTCTTCATCTTCTCGGCCACCTTGGGCAGGTAGCGGGCGGTCAGGATGCCGAGCGTCAGGGGAATACCTAATAAAATAAAGATGGTCTTGAAAACGTCCCAGAGGGGAATGGCGAGCTGCGGCACGTCGCCGGCGATCTCGGCGAAATGCAGGTACAGGTTGCCGTAGAGCCAGAAATTGAACGGCGTCATCAGGACGGCCAGGGCCGTGCTGACGGCCGTGAGGCTGACGGAGAGCTCGATGTTCGCCTTGGAGAGCGAACTCATGAAGTTGGAGATGTTGCCGCCGGGGCAGGAGGCCACCAGGATCATGCCGAGCGCCATGGTCCAGCTGATCCAGTGGCCGAAGGCCAGGGCCAGCAGGAAGGTCAGCAGCGGCAGCAGGATGAGCTGGCAGCACATGCCGATGATCAGGGATTTGGGATTCTTGAATACCTCGGCAAACATCTTCGGCTTGATGCCGAGCGCCACGCCGTACATCACGAAAGCCAGGACAATGTTGATGGTGTTCATGCCACCGGCGTTCATGGTGACGTTAATTCCGTCTATAACTGAGGTGATTTCAGGACTCATAGTACACGTTTTATTAGGTAAAGATAGGCAAAAAGCGACAAACTTCGTTCAAAAAGCGGCAATTATCAGTCGAAAAGCCCTTTAAAAAGATTTTATTTAACTCTAACGCATTGAAAATCAACAATGAGAGAAATTATTAAAAAATTTTCAAAAAAAATTTGCAGATTCAATTTTTTGTAGTACCTTTGCACTCGGGTTGAGCAAGTGACCGTTCTGGCCCATCAACCTATTGGTTATTAGTTTTAGTGTTATTAATTATGTGGTTAGTATGAGTTGTTGCCGGGATGGTACCAACTCATTTCTTTTTATGCCTGTCCGTCACGAACATAGTTAGTGATTTACCTATATATGAAACCCATCAGTACTTCCAACGCTCCCGCCGCCATCGGTCCGTACAGCCAGGCTGTCGACAGTGGCGCCGGTCTCGTCTTTCTGTCCGGGCAGCTGCCCATCGATCCCGCCACGGGCGCCTTCCCCGAAGGGGGCATCCAGGCGCAGACGCGCCAGTCCCTGCGCAACGTGCAGGCCATCCTGGCCGCCGAGGGCCTTTCCATGGCCAACGTCGTGAAAACGACGGTCTTCCTGGCCGACATGGGCGACTTCGCCGCGATGAACGAGGTGTACGCCGAGTTCTTCGCCGAACCCTTCCCGGCCC
>JAEFAI010000057.1 GCA_016291185.1 Bacteroidales bacterium | reverse complement strand
GCGTCGGGCGGCAGCCGCGGCAGCGCGGTGGCGCGCAGCGAGCGCCGGCCGCAACGGCTGCGCGAGATTGACTATTCGCAGGATGCGCGCATCTCCCTCGGCCTGGGAGAGGTGGACCGGATCCTCGGCGGCGGCATGGTGCCGGGGTCGCTGGTGCTCATCGGCGGAGAGCCGGGCATCGGAAAATCCACCCTCAGCCTGCAAATTCCGCTGTGCTGCAAGGACTTGCGTACGCTTTACGTCACCGGTGAGGAGAGTGCCAAACAGGTGGGCATGCGTGCCCAGCGCCTGGGCGGCGACGATAGCAATTGTTCCATTTTCTGCGAGACGCTGATCGACACCGTGATCGAGCAGGCACGTGAGATGATGCCCGACCTGATGATCGTGGACTCCGTGCAGACGATGTACACCGACTCCGTCGAATCGGCCCCCGGTTCCGTGAGCCAGATCAAGGAGGTGGCCGCCGCGCTGCTGCGCTTCGCCAAAGAAAGCGGCGTGCCGGTGATCCTGATCGGCCACATCACCAAGGACGGCTTCATCGCCGGCCCGAAGATTCTCGAGCATATCGTGGACGTGGTCCTGCAGTTCGAGGGTGAGAACCGCGGCTCCTACCGCGTTCTGCGGAGCATCAAGAACCGCTTCGGTTCCACTTCCGAGCTCGCCGTCTTCGAGATGACGGGCACGGGCCTGCGCGAAGTCGCCAATCCTTCCGAAATGCTGATTCCGATGCACGAGCAGGGCCTGAGCGGCACCGCCATCGCGGCGATGCTGGACGGCACGCGCCCCCTGCTCTTCGAGGTGCAGGCGCTGGTCAGCTCCGCTGTGTACGGCACGGCGCAGCGCTCCGCCACGGGCTTCGACGCCCGGCGCCTCAATATGCTCCTGGCGGTGCTGGAGAAGCGCGCCGGTTTCCACCTCAGCGCCAAGGATGTGTTCCTGAACATGGCCGGCGGCCTGAAGGTCAGCGATCCGGCGGTGGACCTCGCGGTCATCTGCGCCGTCCTGTCTTCGAACTTCGATTTCGCCATCCCGTCGGATGTCTGCTTCGCGGGCGAAGTGGGCCTGAGCGGCGAGATCCGCCCCGTGGGGCAGATTGACCGCCGCGTGCAGGAAGCCGCCCGGCTGGGCTTCAAACGCATGTTCGTGTCCTCTTTCTCCAAGGTGGAGGTCAAACCGGCGGGCATCCAGGTCGTGAAGGTCGCCGATGTGCCGGCGCTCGTGAAAGCCTTATTCAAATAGCGATGGAAATTTTCTTCTCCGACGATATCTGCGATGCTCGCGTCCGGCTGGACGCCGAGGAGTCCGGGCATTGCGTGCGCGTGCTGCGGCACCGCCCGGGCGATGAGATCTCCGTAATCGACGGGCGCGGTACGCTCTACCGCTGCGCGCTGGAGATCGCCGACGCCAAGGGCGCCGAGGCGCGCGTGATCGAGGCGCAGCCCGGCTTCGGCGCGCATCCTTACCACCTGACGATGGCGGTCTGTCCGACCAAGAACATCGACCGTTTCGAGTGGTTCGTGGAGAAGGCGACGGAGATCGGCGTCGATGTGATCGCGCCGGTGATCGGCGAGCGCTCCGAGCGGCGGGTCCTCAAGACGGACCGTCTGCGCCGCCTTACGCTCTCTGCCGCCAAGCAGTCGCTCAAAGCGGCCATCCCGGCCGTTGCCGAGCCGCAGTCCGTGCGTGACTTCATCCTCGCGGCGCCGGAAGATGCCCTGAAACTGATCTGTTATTGCTTTGACGACGTCGAGCGCTGCCCAATCACGGAGATTCTCCGCCGGCAGGCAGCTACTCCCGCAAACCTTCGCTTCGCTCATCCCTCCCAACCTGACGGTTGGGCCCCTCCCGTTCACGAGACCACGGGCGGCCACGGATTTGCCGGGAGTACTGCCTGTCCGGCGGGAGGAATTATCATTCTGATCGGTCCTGAGGGGGATTTCAGCCCCGAAGAGGCGGCCCTGGCGCGCGAGCGAGGCTGGGTTCCGGTGTCACTGGGCGACAGCCGCCTACGGACGGAGACCGCCGCCGTCGTCGCTGCCACCGCCGTCTATCTGAACAGCCGCCAGGCCGCCCCGAACTTGACCCAGATGCCCGGCTGGGGGATGTTTCCGTGATCGATATAGCTGACATTCAGCATATTATCCGCTTCCAGCCAGACTGACCACTTCTTCTCATCCCAGGACAGCTTGCCATCTAAGAGGCTGTAGGGCCGGTAGGGCTGTATCTCCCCTGTCGTCGCGCCCGCCTGGTACAGTTCATAGCTGCCCACGCGGTCGTGCCAGCGCCAGGAGAGCTCGACGGAGAGCTTCTCAAACAGCTTCAGGTCGGCCTGCAGGACGATCTTGTTGCGCAGGTACTCCAGTGAGTAGTAGGACTGGACGCCCGGTTCGGCCTGCTTGTCCTGGCCGATGTGGGCATAGCTGGCCGACAGGCTCTTCAGCGGGAAACCAGCGCGGCCTAGTAGCACGTCCGGCTCAATCCGGGCCGTGATCTCGGCGCCGAGCGAGCGGATCCGCGCGTGGTTGACCGACTGCCAGGGCGCGTCGGGGATGCCCGTTTCCCGGATCCAGTCGATCATGTCGCGCCCGTCCAGGTAGTACACGTTCCCGACAATCCGGACGCCCGGGGCGAGGAATTTGAGGCCGGCCTCGACGGACTGCATCTTCTCAGCGCGGAGATTCTTGTCCGCCCGGTATCCGCCGACCGAATAGTAGAGTTCCGTGAAGGAC
>JAEFAI010000016.1 GCA_016291185.1 Bacteroidales bacterium | reverse complement strand
AGGAAGTCAACCGCCTGGTGGACTTCGCCATCGAGCATGGCGTCAACTATTTCGACACCTCCCCGGTCTACCTGGGCGGCGACAGCGAGCGGGCCACGGCCGAGGCGCTGAACCGCTATCCCCGCGAAAAGTGGCTCCTGGCCACCAAGTTGTCCATGTTCGGGCCGTCCTCCTTCGAGGACTGCGTGAAGATGTATCACCGCTCGCTGGAGATCTTCAAGACCGACCACATCGACTATTACCTGTTGCACGCCATCAGCAGTGGCGAAGACTTCAAGAGCCGCTTCGAGAACAGCGGCATCGTGGACTTCCTCGTGAAGGAGCGCGAAGCGGGCCGTATCCGCCATTTCGGCTTCTCCTTCCACGGCCACCAGGAGGGCTTCGACTACATGATGTCCCTGCATGAGAAGTACCACTGGGACTTCGTGCAGATTCAGATGAACTACATGGACTGGGAGCACCCCAGCGGCAACAATACCCGCGCTGATTACCTTTACGCGGAACTGGACAAGCGGGAGATCCCCATCGTCATCATGGAGCCGCTGCGCGGCGGCGCCCTGGCGGAGATTCCCGCGCAGCTGAGCGACCAGCTCAAGGCGCGCGAGCCGGAGCGCTCCATCGCCTCCTGGGCTTTCCGCTACGTGGGCAGTTACCCTCGCGTGATGTGCGCCCTGTCGGGTATGACCTACATGGAGCACCTGCAGGACAACCTGGAGACCTTCCTGGACTTCAAGCCCCTCGACGACGAGGGCAAGCAGTTCCTGATCGGCATCGCCGACCAGATGGTCAAGTATCCGCTGGTGCCCTGCACGGGCTGCCAGTACTGCATGCCCTGCCCGTACGGCATCAACATCCCGGGCATCTTCAAGTTCTACAACGACAACGTCACCGCCGGCACCTACGTGGTCAGCCGGGAGCAGAAGGACTACGCCAAGGCGCGCCGCAAGTACCTGCTGGCCTACAACGAGGCCATCCCGACGGTCCGCCAGGCCGACCACTGCATCACCTGCGGTCACTGCGCGCCGCTCTGTCCGCAGAACATCCGCATCCCGATGCAGCTCCGCCGCATCGACGCTTACATCGAGAGCCTGAAACAGGAGACGCTGTAGCGATTTCGCTACATTATTCCTTAATAAGGCTGTGAGATGCAAGCTGTTGGTTGATAATAAATTACCGATTTATACTACCCCCAAAAACGGGGTAGTATAATTGTTTTAGTAATTGAATCTTAGCTAGTTATAGATCACAAGATTCGCCGGTCGGAGCCGGCGAATGACGAAAAAGAGCAAGGTCGGAGCTTTTGCGACGCAGGGGGTTCCGGGGGGTTAGCCCACCGGTTATTAGATTCGCCGGTCGGAGCCGGCGAATGACGGAAGGAGACGTCGGAGATTAAGGGGCTTGCCGTGCGGGGGCGTTGTGGAAGGCGGACGGCAGTTCGTCACGGGCAGGCCTTTTTGTTGGCCCGAACGGGACGAAGCTGCCGACGCCGCGTGGGGAGGGCAAGCCCGGAAGGACGAAGAGGCGGGCGGGTGCTGTGGGGCCGCCCGCGTGGAAAGGCAAGCCTGGGATGGCGGTTTCGTATTTTCGTAGAAAATAGTTACTTTTGTAGTTCGATTTGAAATGAATAAACAAAAAGCAAATAATATGACCTCCAAGGAAATCCGACAGAAATTCCTCGATTTCTTCGCATCGAAGGGCCATACCGTCGTGCCGTCCGCGCCGATGGTGGTCAAGAACGACCCGACCCTGATGTTCACCAACGCGGGCATGAATCAGTTCAAAGACATCTTCCTGGGCAACGCCAAGGCCCCCTACAACCGGGCGGCGGACTCCCAGAAGTGCCTCCGCGTGAGCGGCAAGCACAACGACCTGGAAGAGGTGGGTCACGACACCTACCATCACACCATGTTCGAAATGCTGGGCAACTGGAGCTTCGGCGACTACTTCAAGTCCGAGGCCATCGACTGGGCCTGGGAACTGCTGACCGAAGTCTATAAGATCGACAAGAACCTCCTCTACGCCACCGTGTTCGAGGGTGCCGCGGAAGACGGCACTGCCCTGGACACCGAGGCACAGCAGGCCTGGCGCAAATACCTCCCGGAGGATCACATCCTGCTGGGCAATAAGCACGACAATTTCTGGGAGATGGGCGAGACCGGTCCCTGCGGTCCCTGCTCCGAAATTCATATCGACATCCGCACGGCGGAGGAGAAAGCCGCTTCCGGCATCCCCGGCCGCGACCTGGTGAACCAGTCCGACCCGCACGTGATCGAGATCTGGAACCTCGTGTTCATGCAGTACCAGCGCATGGCCGACGGCCACCTGGAGCCGCTGCCCGCCCGCAACATCGACACGGGTATGGGCTTCGAGCGCCTCTGCGCCGTGCTGCAGGGCAAGAACAGCAACTACGATTCCGACGTCTTTACCGGCATGCTGACCCGCATCGGAGAGCTCTCCGGCCACAAGTACGGCGAGAGTGACAAGACGGACGTGGCGATGCGCGTGATCGCGGACCACATCCGCGCCATCAGCTTCAGCATCGCCGACGGCCAGCTCCCGTCCAACGTCAAGGCCGGCTACGTGATCCGCCGCATCCTGCGCCGCGCCGTCCGCTACGGCTACACCTTCCTCGGCCTGTCCGAGCCGTTCCTCTGCCAGCTCGTGCAGCAGCTCGTGGACGACATGGGCGAGGCCTATCCCGAGATCGTCAAGCAGCAGAAGTTCATCGAGAGCGTGATCCGCGAGGAGGAAATGGCCTTCCTGCGCACGCTCGACCGCGGCATCCGCCTGATGGACGAGTGCATGGAGCGCAGCAAGGACAGCAAGGTCATCGCCGGCGCCGACGCCTTCAAGCTCTACGATACCTACGGCTTCCCGATCGACCTGACGGAGCTGATCGCCGCCGAGAACGGCTACACGGTGGACCAGCCGGGCTTCCAGGCCGAGCTGCAGCAGCAGAAGGACCGCGCCCGCAACGCCACCGCCAACACCTTCGGCGACTGGACCGTCTATCACGAGGGCGAGGACGTCGAGTTCGCCGGTTACGACACCACCGAGGTGGCCGGCGCCCTGCTCCTCAAGCAGCGCACCGTCGTCCAGAAGAACAAGGAGATGCTCCAGCTGGTCTTCGACCGCACCCCGTTCTACGGGGAAATGGGCGGCGAGATCGGCGACACGGGAACCATCACCGCCGCCGACGGCGAGCAGATCCGCATCCTGAATACCGTCAAGGAGAACAACCTCACCATCCATATCGCCGAGCGCCTGCCGAAGGACTGCACCGGAGCGTTCCTGCTCAACGTGGATGTGGCGCGCCGCCAGCGCATCGCCAACAACCACAGTTGCACGCACCTGCTGCACCGCGCCCTGCGCGAGATCCTCGGCACCCACGTCGAGCAGAAGGGTTCCTTCGTGAGCGATCAGGGTTTCCGCTTCGACTTCTCCCACTTCGAGAAGCTCTCCGACGAGCAGCTCGCACAGGTGGAGAAGCGCGTCAATGAGCTGATCCGCTGCAACTTCCATCTGGAGGAGAATCGCAACGCCACGATGGATGAGGCCAAGGAGATGGGCGCCATGGCCCTCTTCGGAGAGAAATACGGCGACCGCGTCCGCGTGGTCCGCTTCGGCCCGAGCGTCGAGCTCTGCGGCGGCTGCCACACCTCGGCCACGGGCAACATCGGCTTCTTCAAGATCACCGGCGAGTCGGCCATCGCGGCCGGCATCCGCCGCATCGAGGCCGTGACCGGCGAGCAGGCCGAAGACATGGTTCTGGGCATCCAGGGCCTGCTCAAGACGGCCCGCGGCTTCTTCAACAACGTGCCGGATCTCGCCGGCGCCATCCAGAAGCTCATTGAGGACAACGCCACCTTCAAGAAGCAGGCGGAAGAGTTCGCCAAGCAGAAGGCCGCCGAGTTCGCCCGTCAGCTCTCGCAGCAGGCGGAGGACGTGAACGGCATCCAGCTCATCGTGGCCGGACAGGCCGGGCAGGAGATCGATCCCGCCCTGGTGCGTAACGCCGCGCTCACCCTGCAGAAGGAGCTGAAGAATACCGCGCTTGTCGGCGCCTTCGCCTTCGAGGGCAAGCCGCAGCTGGTGCTGGTGTACTCCGACGACCTCGTCGCCGCCGGCCGTAACGCGGGCAAGGACATCCGCGACGCCGCCAAGTTCATCCAGGGCGGCGGTGGCGGACAGCCCGGTCTCGCGACCGCGGGCGGCAAGAACGCAGAAGGCCTGCGCGAAGCGCTGGGCGCCCTGCGTGAGATCGCCACGCGCAAGTAAGCATTTTCCGGCAGGATGAAGAAGCTCGACCGCTTCATATTGAAGTCGTTCATCGGACCGTTCGTCGCGATCCTCTTTGTCGTAGTCTTCATCCTCGCCATGCAGACGCTCTGGCTCTATATCGACGAGCTCGTGGGCAAGGGCCTGGGCATCCGCACCATCCTGGAATTCCTTTTCTGGGGCGTGTGCAGCCTCGCCCTGCCGCTTGCCCTGCCGCTCGCCACGCTGCTGGCCGCCACCATGACGGTCGGCCAGCTCGGCGAGCGCAGCGAGTTGATGGCCATCCGCGCCTCCGGTGTGTCCGTGGGGCGCGTCATGGCGCCGATCGCGGTTGCAGCGGCCCTCATCGCCGGCGGCACCTACCTGGTCTGCTCGAAGCTGGTTCCGCACGCCTTCAACGAGATCTATACCCTGCGCGACGACATCGCCCGCACCAAGGACGAGATCAAGATCCCGCCGGGAACGTTCTACGACGGCATCGACGGCTACATCCTCCGGGTGGGCGACCAGGACAAACGGACCCGGATGCTCTACGATGTGCAGGTCTATGACCACACGGCCCACAAGGGCAACATCTCCGTGACGATGGCGGACTCCGCCATGCTGAAGTTGGCCAAGAGCAAGGAATACCTGACCTTCACCCTCTTCCACGGTTCCACTTACCGCGAGGACAACACGATGCGCTACAACGACACGAGCCTGGTGCTGCAGCACATCGACTTCGCGCGGCAGGAGCTGCTGATTCCGCTGAAGAACTACTCTTTCGAGAAATCGGATTCCGCCCGTTTCGACGATGCCATCAAGTCCAAGCAGATGGCTGAGCTGCGGCACCTGAGCGACTCGCTGCGGCAGGAGTTGGATTCGCTGCACGATGTGAGCTACCGGATGGTCCGCTACAACAGCGCCCTGCAGCAGGTGCGCCAGCTGGACACGGCCTTCCGCAATCCGGAGCGGAGCCCCTTCTCGGATCCGGAATACCTTCGCTGGGACGGTCCTGATGCCGCCGCGCAGGCCCGCATCCGGGCAGCCGACAACGCGCAGCGCTTCAGCAGCGACATTAATGGTTACCGTTTTACCACTTTCGACAAGAGCTACAATCTTCGCCAGGCCGATCTGTCCTTCCTCGAGAAATACGGGCAGGCGCTGGCCTGCTTCCTGCTCTTCTTCATCGGTGCCCCGCTGGGCGCGCTCGTGAAGAGCAAACGCGGCGGACTCGGGGTGAGCCTCATCATCTCCGTGCTCTTCTTTGTTCTGTACTACGTCGTTAACATTTCCGGCAGCAAGCTGGCGCGCGACGGCGCCGTCGAGACGCCCATCGGCGTCTTCATCTCAGCTGCCGTTATTGCGCCCATCGGCGTCTTCTTTACCTGGAAGGCGATGCGGGACGCCGAACTTTTCAATATGGATCAATTCACTACCTGGTGGCGCCGGCTCAAGAGCAAGGTCGCGCGCATCTTCCGTCCTGTCCGCATCGTTTACATGGGTACGCCCGAATTTGCCGTCAAGCCGCTCGACACCATCGTGCAGGCCGGCTACAAGGTCGTGGGCGTGGTCACCGTGGCCGACAAGCCCGCCGGGCGCGGCCTCAAGGTGAACGAGAGCGCCGTGAAGCAATATGCTGTCGCGCACGGCATCCCGGTCCTGCAGCCGGTCAAACTCAAGGATCCGGAATTCCTCGAAGCGCTGCGCGCCTGGAAGGCCGACCTGTTCGTCGTCGTGGCCTTCCGCATGCTTCCGGAGGAGGTCTGGTCGATGCCCCGGCTCGGCACCTTCAACCTCCACGCTGCCCTGCTGCCGCAGTACCGCGGTGCCGCTCCGATCAACTGGGCCGTCATCAACGGCGAGAAGATGTCGGGCGTGACCACCTTCATGATCGACAAGGACATCGACACCGGCGGCATTATCTTCCGCCAGGAGTGCCGCATCCGGCCGGACGAGACGGCCGGTGAGCTGCACGATGAGCTGATGGAGATTGGCGCCGACCTGGTCCTGCAGACCGTTGAAGCACTGATCCAGCACAACGTGGAGCTGCGTGTCCAGCGCTCCTTTATCCAGGGCTCGGAGGAGCTCCGGCCCGCGCCGAAGCTTACCAAGGAGCTCTGCCGCATTGACTGGAACCGCTCCACCGAGGAGATCTACAACCTCGTCCGCGGCCTTTCCCCGTACCCCGCCGCCTTTACCGAACTGGTCCGGGATTCCGAGCTTGCTGATCGTCATTCGCCGGCCCCGACCGGCGAATCCCAGTCCCTGAAAATCTACCGCGCCGAGCCTCGCCCGGACCTCCATGCCGCGCCGGGCACCGTCCTCTCCGACGGCAAAACCTGGCTCGCCATCGCCACCGCCGACGGCGCCCTGTCCCTCACCGAGATTCAGCTCGCCGGCAAGAAAAAAATGGCTGTCGCGGAGTTCCTCAAGGGTTTCCGCGAGCCCGAGGCCTGGAAGGCCCTTCTTTAGATAAGTGTGGGTAATTTGCAAAAAATGAGTATCTTTGCACTCCCATGCCCAAGTACATCCTCAATCCCGAGACGCTGCTGTATGAGGAGCGGGAAGAACCCCGTTTCCTTCGTCCGTTGCGCGTAACGGTGGCCGTCCTGGTCGCCGCGGGGTTCGTATTCCTGTACTTCTGGCTCTATACGGCCGTTTTCCACTGGGACCTTCCCCGGACCGCGATGCTCAAGCGCCGCGCGGCCGCCTGGGAGGCGCGGCTCGAAGTGCTCTCCAACCGGCTGGATCTTTACGACCGCACCTTGACGGGTATCGAGCAGCGGGACGACCAGGTGTATCGCTCGATCTACGGTCTGGGCGAGATTCCGGATGACGTGAAGAATTCCGGTCTGGGAGGCATCAACCGCTACGAAGAGCTGGACCGGCTCGGCAAGAATTCGTCCCTGGGCTGGACGGTGCGCCGGCTGGACCACCTGACCAAGCGCGCCTATATCCAGAGCAAGGCCCTGGATGAAGTGGGCGGCCTGGCCCGCACGGCGGGCGATATGCTGGCCTGCGTGCCGAGCGTGCCGCCGGTGCTGCCCGACCCCGGTGTCGTGCACCTGTCGAGCGGCTTTGGCTTCCGGACGGACCCCGTTTTGGGCGGCGGCGAGTCGCATGGCGGCCAAGACATGGCCGGGCCCACGGGCACGCCGGTTTATGCCACCGGCGACGGTGTGGTGACGATGGCGGAATTCAGCCACAACGGCTACGGCAACCAGATCATCATCGATCACGGCTATGGCTACCAGACCCGCTATGCGCACCTCAGCGTGATCACCGTCGTCGAGGGGATGCAGGTGCGGCGGGGCGAGCAGATCGGCAATATCGGCTCGACGGGCAAGTCCACCGGCCCGCACCTCCACTACGAGGTGGTTTATCGCGGGAACCGGGTGAACCCGATGAACTTTATGGATTTCAAGATGCCGCTGGAGGAATACCGCGCGATGATCGGCACCCGCAAGGAGGAGTCGCCGGTCGGCAAGCGGACCAGCACGACGGAGCTGCTGCGGCGCAGCAAGCAGGGCAATGGGTAAACGCAGGCTGTTCATATTCGATACCGAGAACTTCCATTTCGGGCAGGTTCCGCGCAAAATCGGGCGGACCCTGGTCACGCTTTTTATCTATATGCTGCTGACCTTCACCCTGGCGGTGCTGGTCTATCTGGCGTTCTCGCTGGTGTTCCGTACGGACACCGAGCGGCGCCTGCGCCGCGAAATCCGGATGTATGAGCGGCTTTATAAAGACCTCGAGAAGCGGGAAGAGCTGCTGGGCGATGCCATCGCCGGCCTGCAGCACAAGGACAACGACATCTATGCGCTGGTGTTCCACTCGCCCGGCGCGCCGATGCTGGACCCGCTGGACCGGGCCGACGCAGTCAGTGCCGCCGACACCATTCCGGAATCCCGCTTGTCGGAATACACGCGAGATAAGGTGAATGCCCTGATGCGGCAGAGCAAGGCGGTCGATGCCGCCTTCGAGCGCATCTTCCAGGCGCTTACCGATTCGGCGCTCGTGCTTCCGCCGATGAGCCTTCCGATCGCGGATATCACCTACCCGCAGGTGGGTGCATCTGCGGGTCGCAAGATGAATCCCTTCTACAAGGCTTACGTGTACCACGAGGGCCTGGATCTCATCGTCTCGCGCGGCACGCCCGTGCTGGCCGCTGCGGATGGAACCGTGACCTCCGCCGTGGTGTCCCAGAAGGGACAGGGCCGAACGGTCCGGATCGCCCATGCGGGCGGTTACGAGACGGTCTATGCTCACCTGGAGAGCATCAATGTCTATGTCGGACAAACCGTGCAGGCCGGTACCAAAATCGGCACCGTGGGTATGTCCGGCCAGGCTTTCGCCCCGCACCTGCACTATGAGGTGCGCAAGGACGGCGTCGCGAAGGACCCGGTGGGATTCTTCTTCGCGTCCGTCAGCCCGGCGGAATACGTGAACATGCTCTACATGTCGATAAGTACTTTGCAATCAATGGATTAATCATATGGAGAAACTGTATTATTCGATCGGTGAGGTGGCCGGGATCCTGGGCGAATCGGTGTCCCTGGTCCGGTTCTGGTCCAACTCTTTCCCGAAATTCATCAAGCCCAAGCGCAATGCCAAGGGCAACCGGCAGTTCACCGCCGCCGATGTGGAGACTTTCAAGCAGATCCACCATCTGGTCAAGGACAAGGGCCTGACCCTGGAAGGCGCCGCCCTCCAGCTCGCAGGCGACCGGCGCCCCGTGGACAGGAGCGTCAAAGCCCTCGAATCCTTAAAGGAAATCCGCGCCCAACTTGTGGAGATTAAGAAAAATATTTCATAACTTTGCAGTTTGTAATATTACGAAGTAATAAACATCTAGAAAGCATATATGGCTACCACCAAGAAAACAACGAAAGTGCCGACTCCGATTGACGAGCGGGAGACTTTTGTCTCGCTGCGGAAAAACTTTGCGGAGACCGAGCAGAGCACGCAGGAGAAACTCAAAGTCCTTTACGAACTGCAGGAGGCTGACGTCGCTATTGACGAGCTGGTCCACCTGCGTG
The DNA here is from genome assembly GCA_016291185.1 of Bacteroidales bacterium. The sequence goes on along the minus strand of JAEFAI010000016.1, from coordinate 48,999 downwards.
GCGAACTGCCCGCTGAGGTCGCCATCCTCGAAGAGGAACTGGCCGGCCTGCGCGCCAAGTCCGACAAGATCGGACAGATGATCGAAGGCTACAACGCCACCATCGACAACGCCAACAAGCAGATTGTCGAACTGGACGCCGAGATTGAGAAATACCGCAGCCAGCTGGAGAACATCTCCAACAGCCGCGAGTTCGATTCCATCAACAAGGAGCTGGAGAACCAGGGCCTGCTGCGCGCCATCGCGGAGAAGAACATCACCGATGCCCGCGCCGCCATCGAAGAGCGCAAGCTCGACCGTGAGCGCATCGCCGACCGCATCCTCATCCGCGAGGAGGACCTCAAGGCCAAGCAGGAAGAGCTGGCCTCGATCGTGGAGTCCACCGCCAAGGAGGAGAAGGTGCTCCAGGCTAAGCGCAGTGCCTGCGCCGCCAAGATTGACGAGCGCACCCTGAGCGCCTACGAGCGCATCCGCGACAACGCCCACAACCACCTGGCTGTGGTGACGCTGTTCCCGAAGAATGCCGACGGTACGTACGGTGACGCCTGTGGCGGTTGCTTCCACACCATCACCCCGCAGCGTATCCTCGACATTGCTTCCGGCAAGAAGCTCGTCATCTGCGAGCACTGCGGACGCATTATCGTGAATCCTGAGATCTAGCGATGGCTGCACAACGGCCCGGCACTCCCCGCAAGAAAGACCAGACGGTCAACCTCGAGACGCTCGGCATGGAGATCGGCAACAAGCCGCCCCAGGCCCCCGACGTCGAGGAGGCCGTCCTGGGTGCCATGTTGCTGGAGCCGTCCTGTGTGGACCTCGCGATGGAGGAGCTCACTCCTTCCTGCTTCTATGACCCCAAGCACCGGATGATCTTCGAGGCCATGTCCCGTCTCGTGACGGACCACACCTCGGTCGATATCATCACGGTGAGCAGCGAACTCAAGGCTCAGGGCAACCTGGAGGCCGTTGGCGGTACCGTCGTGCTGGCGAACCTTTCCGAGAAGGTGGGCTCCGCCGCGCACATCGAGTACTACGTCAAGATCCTCAAGCAGAAGACGATCCAGCGCGACCTGATCTCTGCCTCGTACGACATCCTGCGGGATTCGTTCGACGACTCGATCAAGGTGGACGACCTGATCGACAAGGCGCAGAGCAAGGTTTATGACGCCATTCAGAGCAATGTGCGCCGCGAAGTGCAGGACATCGGCAGCCTGATCAACATCGCGATGTCGGACATCCAGGAGATGCAGGGAAATACCGGCCTGAACGGTGTGCCCTGCGGCTTCTACAGCATCGACCGCATCACGATGGGCTGGCAGAAGTCCGACCTGATCATCCTGGCTGCGCGTCCTTCCGTGGGTAAGACGGCGTTCTCGCTCAACCTGGCGCGCAACGCCGCGGTGGACCACCATATGGCGGTCGCCTTCTTCTCGCTGGAAATGTCCGCCATCCAGCTGGTCAAGCGTCTGATCACATCCGAGTCCGGTCTGTCGGCCGACAAGATCAAGGGCGGCGCCAAGCTGGAGGATTATGAGTGGGAGCAATTGGAGTACAAACTCAAGGCGCTGTCCAAGGCGCCGCTCTATATCGACGACACGCCGGGTCTTCCACTGATGGAGTTCCGCACCAAGGCCAAGAACCTGGTGAAGAACAAGGGCGTACGCCTGATCATCGTGGACTACCTGCAGCTGATGCAGGGCCCCGCGGAGCTGAAGGGTATGCGCGAACAGGAGGTGGCCGCCATCTCCCGTACGCTCAAGGCCACGGCCAAGGAATTGGACGTGCCGATCATCGCCCTGTCCCAGCTCTCCCGCCAGGCCGTGCAGCGGCAGGGCGGCGGCGGCAAGCCGCAGCTGTCCGACCTGCGTGAGTCCGGCTCCATCGAGCAGGATGCCGATATGGTGATCTTTATCCATCGCCCGGATTTCGTGGGCCTCAGCGAGAATCCCGAAGACAAAGAGAAGACGCAGATCATCATCGCCAAGCACCGTAACGGTGAGACCTGCGATATCGATATGCTCTTCAAGAGCGAGCAGATCCGCTTCGTCGAACTCGACGATTCGCTGGATATGCGGGCGGGCTCGATGACCATCGATTCCGCCATGAATACGATGGTAAACAATGAGTTCCAGTAGCGAAATATCCCATCGCGGCCGTATCGTCGCGATCACGCCGGAAGTTACGACTGTGGAAATCGTGTCCGAGTCTGCCTGCGCCGCCTGCCACGCCAAGGGGCTTTGCAGCCTGGGCGACAGCACCGTCAAGCAGATCGAACTCCCGACCCGGGGGTGGGACAACTACAGCGTGGGGCAGGAAGTGGACGTCGTCTTGCGGGCCTCGATGGGCCATAAGGCCGTCTGGCTTGCCTATGTGATCCCCCTGCTGATTCTGGTCGCCGTCCTGCTGGGCGTGCTCGCCGCCGGCGCTTCTGAATTGCTCGCCGGCCTGCTTGCCATCGGCGCCATAGCTTTTTATTACCTGATCATCTGGCTGCTTCGCGGCCGGCTCAGGAATGAGTATATATTCAACATCAAATCATAATGACACAAACTTTTATCTGGACCGTCGCTATCCTGACCGTCCTGGGCCTCTTGCTTGCACTCATCCTGTTCTGGGTGGCGCGTAAGTTCAAGGTCGAGGAGGATCCCCGGATTGACGAAGTGGAGAAGGTGATGCCTGGCGCCAACTGTGGCGGCTGCGGCTTCGCCGGATGCCGCGCTTTCGCCGATGCGGCGGTCAAAGCACCTAATCTGGACAACCAGTACTGCCCTGTGGGCGGCGACGAGGTGATGCAGAAGGTGGCTTCCATCCTCGGTTTCACCGTGGCCGCCAAGGCCCCGCAGGTGGCCGTCGTCCGCTGCAATGGCAATTGCGAAGCGCGTCCGCGTACGAACGAGTACGACGGCGCGAAGTCCTGTCGGGTCAAAGCCGCGCTTTACAGCGGCGACACCGGCTGCGCCTTCGGCTGCCTGGGATGCGGCGACTGCGTGGCTGCCTGCCAGTTCGGCGCCCTGTCGATGGATCCGAAGACGGGTCTTCCCGTCGTGGACGAAGACAAGTGCACCGCCTGCGGCGCCTGCACCAAGGCCTGCCCCAAGCACATCATCGAACTTCGCCTCAAGGGCCCGCGCGGGATGCGCGAATTCGTGTCCTGCATGAACAAGGACAAAGGCCCTGCCGCCAAGAAGGCCTGCGCGAATGCCTGTATCGGTTGCGGCCTGTGCGCCAAGACCTGTACGCACGACGCCATTACCGTGACGGACAACGTGGCCTACATTGATTTCAACAAGTGCAAGCTTTGCCGCGAGTGCGAAGCGGTCTGCCCGACCGGCGCCATCCACGGGGTGAATTTCCCGAAGGAGCTGGACAAGGAGGCCGTCAAGAAGCGTATCGCCGACCGCAAGGCGAAAGCCGCCGAGGCCGCCAAGGCCGCAGCTTCCGTCATTCCGGCCGCAGAGCCGGAAACTAATAAAAAGGAGGTCGCCAATGGGTAAGTTAACATTCTCGATGGGTGGTGTCCACCCCAACGACAGCAAATACTCCCGCGCTTGCGCCATCGAGGAGCTCCCGCTCCCGCAGACGGTTTACGTCTCGATGGCCCAGCACCTGGGCGCCCCGGCCAAGCCGCTGGTCGCCCCCGGCGACAAAGTGCTCGTCGGCCAGGTGATCGCGGAACCGGGCGGCTTCATCTCCGCCTTCGTCCATTCTCCGGTCTCGGGTACGGTCAAGGCCGTGGCCCCGCGCAAGGACCTCGCCGGCAACTCCGTCATGCACGTGGAGATCGCCGTCGAGGGCGATGAGTGGGATCCTGCGATCGACCGCAGCCAGGAGCTCGTGACGTCCATCCCGGATGACAAGACGGCCATCCTTGACAAGATCAAGGCGGCCGGCGTCGTGGGTCTGGGCGGTGCGACTTTCCCGACCCATGTCAAGCTGTGCCCGCCTCCCGGCAAGGTGGCGGAGTGCCTGATTCTCAATGGCGCCGAATGCGAGCCGTTCCTGACGAGCGACTTCCGTATCATGGTCGAGCGCCCGAAGGAAATCGTGGTCGGTGCCGCCATCATGCAGAAAGTGCTGGGCGGTTGCCCTTGCGTGATCGGTATCGAAGAGAACAAGCCCGAGGCCATCGCCTCGATGAGCGCCGCCGTCGCCGAACTCGGTTATCCGGGCATTCGGGTGCAGGTGCTCAAAAAGCGTTACCCGCAGGGCGGTGAGAAGCAGCTCATCGACGCGGTCATGCGCCGCCAGGTGAAGTCCGGCGGCCTGCCGATCGACGTGGGCGCCGTGGTGCAGAACGTGGCCACCTCGCTGGCCGTCTATGAGGCGGTCCAGAAGAATAAGCCGTTGATTACCAATGTGCTGACGATCACCGGAGATCAGCTCCCCGTCTCGCAGCAGCACAACTACCTTTTCCGTATCGGCATCCCGCTTTCTTACATCGTGGAGCAGGCGGGCGGCATCCCCGAGAACGCGGCCAAGCTCGTTAGCGGCGGCCCGATGATGGGCAAGGCGATCAGCAACCTGGACGCCACGACCGTCAAGGGATCGTCCTCCGTGCTGTATCTCAGCGAAGCGGCGACCCGGCGCAAGAGCGAAACGAACTGCATCCGCTGCGGCAAGTGCGCGGACGCCTGCCCGATGGGCCTGGAACCGTTCCTGCTCAACCGGCTCTACAAAGCCGGCAACCTCGATGCGCTCGAGCAGAACGCCGCCCAGGATTGTATTGAATGCGGCTGCTGTCTGTACAGCTGCCCGGCCCACATTCCCCTGCTGGACCAGATCCGTCAGGCGAAGGGTCAGGTAATGGGTGTCATCCGCGCCCGTGCTGCGGCTGCCAAAGCTGCCGCCGAAGCTGCCAAAGCCGCTGCCGAAGCCAAATAGTAATTGCGTATGGATAAGAAATATATCGTTTCTCCGAATCCGCACATCCACGCGAATGTCTCCACGACCTCCATCATGCGGGACGTGATCATCGCGCTGTGCCCTGCGATCCTGGTTTCCGTCCTCGCGTACGGCTGGGCCGAACTGCTCGTCCTGGCCGTGAGCGTGCTCTCCTGCGTGCTGCTGGAGTGGGCGGTGACCAAGTGGATGATGAAGCGTCCTTCGACGGTCGGCGATCTGTCCGCCGTCGTCACGGGCCTGCTTCTCGCCATGAACCTGCCTTCGTCGATCTCCCCGTGGATCGTCTTTGTCGGCGCGTTCGTGGCCATCTGCGTGGCCAAGCTGCCTTTCGGCGGCATCGGCCAGAATGTTTTCAACCCGGCCATCACCGGCCGTGTCTTCCTGCTGGTGTCCTTCCCGGCCCAGATGACCAACTGGAATCCGACGCCGGGCTTCATCCCCCTGCCGGATGCCATTTCCGGCGCCACGCCGCTGAGCGCGCTCAAGGAAGCGCTCAAGTCCGGTTTCACCATTCCCCAGTTCATGGATGCGCACGGCTACGACCTGGCCTCCTTCCTCTGGGATGCGGGTGCTTCCGCAGGCGAGATCTCTGCCGGCGCGCTGCTGCTCGGTTTCGTGTACCTGCTGATCCGCCGCGTGGTCAAGCCCTGGATCCCGATCGCCGTGCTCGGCACGATGGCGATCATCTCGGCGATCTTCCACGGCGTCAATCCGGAGATGTATACCGGCGTGCAGTTCAACCTGCTGACGGGCGGTGCTATGCTGGGCGCCCTGTTCATGGCCACGGACTACGTGACCTCTCCGATGAGCACCCTGGGCGGTATTATCTACGGCGTCGGAATCGGCTTGATTGCGATGATGATCCGCTACTTCGGTTCCTACCCGGAGGGCATGTCGTTCGCCATCCTGCTGATGAACTGCTGCGTGCCGCTGCTGAACATGTGGTTCCACCAGAAAAAATACGGGAGGGCATAAGAGATGGCAGCTCAATCTACACTGAAGAATATGGCACTCTGCCTGTCGGTCGTGTGCCTCATCTGTTCGGCCGTGGTCGGTGGCGCCTATGCCCTGACCAAAGAGCCGATCGACGAAGCGGCGAAGGCCAAGACCACCGCTTCCATCGCCCGCGTGCTGCCCGCCTTCACGGCGGAGCCCGAACTGGGAAGCATCGAACTGAATGGTGCGAACTATACGTATTACCGTGTCCCCGGGACGGGCGTCGCGATTATCTCCGCGACCTCCGGTTTCGGCGGCATCCTCTCGCTGATGGTGGGAATTGCCGAAGACGGCACGATCCACAACACCACGGTTCTCTCGCACAGCGAGACGCCGGGTCTGGGTGCCAAGTGCACCACCGACGAGCATTTCATCGCGCAGTTCCAGGGTTTTGACCCGGCGGTGAAGAGTCTTGCGGTGAAGAAGGACGGCGGCGACGTGGATGCCATCACGGCTTCCACGATCACCTCCCGTGCCTACGCGCTGGCGGTGTCCAACGCCGTGGCCGTGTTCAAACAACTGAATGAAGAAGAAGGAGGGCTGAGCAATGAGTAAGTTGCATTTTGTAACCGACGGGTTCGTCAAGAACAACCCGACTTTTGTCCTGGTGCTCGGCATGTGTCCGACGCTCGCCACCACGACCTCCGCGATGAACGGTCTGGAGATGGGTCTCGCGACCATGTTCGTGCTGATCCTCAGCAACATCGTGATCTCGCTGGTCGCGCCGATGGTGCCGGACAAGGTCCGCATCCCGGTGTACATCACCGTCATCGCGACCTTCGTGACCGTGCTCCAGCTGCTCATGCAGGCCTTCACGCCTGCGGTCTATGAGACGCTCGGCCTGTTCATCCCGCTGATCGTCGTGAACTGTATCGTCCTGGGCCGTGCGGAAGGCTTCGCCAACAAGCACGGTGTGGGTGAGTCCGCCCTGGACGGCCTGGGTGTCGGCCTGGGCTTTACCGCCTCGCTGACGGTCATCGGCATCGTCCGGGAGATCCTCGGCAGCGGTGCTGTCTTCGGCTGGAAGTTCATCGCCGGCGACGGTATCCTTGCCTTCGTCATGGCGCCCGGCGCCTTCCTGGTGCTCGGCTTCCTGATGGTCCTGTTCAACAAGTATCTTGCTAAAAAGTAGTGCGCCATGGAATACTTCCTTATTTTCGTATCGGCGATTTTCGTCAATAATATCCTGTTGGCGCAGTTCCTGGGCATCTGCCCCTTCCTGGGCGTGTCCAACAAACTGTCCACGGCCACGGGCATGTCCGGTGCGGTCTGCTTCGTGATCACGCTCGCCACCGTGGTTACCTACCTGCTGAATCAGTATCTGCTGGTGCCTTTCGGCCTGGAATTCCTGCAGACCATCTCCTTCATCCTCGTGATCGCCGCCCTCGTGCAGATGGTGGAGATCGTGCTGAAGAAGATCAGTCCGTCGCTCTATCAGGCCCTCGGCATCTTCCTGCCCCTGATCACCACGAACTGCGCCGTGCTCGGCGTGGCCATCACCGTGGTGACGAAGGAATTCGCCCTGGGCGGTGCTGCGCCGCACATGCTGAACCTCGGTGAGGCTGTGGTGTATGCGGTGGCTACCTCGCTCGGTTATGGCCTCGCGATGTGCCTGTTCGCCGGCTTGCGAGAGCACCTGGCGGGCAATGATGTCCCCAAGGCTTTCAAGGGTTTGCCGATTGCGCTCATCACCGTGGGCATCATGGCGATGGCCTTCCTCGGCTTCTCCGGTATTGTTTGATATTCCGGTTTTTATTCTTACATTTGTCGGAAACAGGGTAGAAAACTATTCATTAATTTTTTTATTATGAAAAAAACTATTGCAATTCTGGTCGCGTTGATCGCTTTTGCTGTCTCCGCTTCCGCACAGACTCGTGCAGTCGGTATCCGTGGTGGTTGGGCAAATGCTGTCAACATTGAAGCTTCCTACCAGCACACGGTTGGTCACAACTTCATCGAGGCTGATCTCGGTGTTTGGGGCAATGTTTTCTCCGCAACCGGTGTTTATGATTTCATCCTGGCCTCCAATGGCGAGCTGAATTTCTACGCGGGCCCTGGTGTCAATCTCTGCCTGGCAGGAGCCAATGGCGCTGTCGGTCTTATGGGTGGTATCGTTGGTCAGGCCGGTATGGAGGTTGCCTTCTCCGGTGCTCCGCTGAACCTTTCCGTTGACTGGCGTCCGGCTTTCTACTTCATCGGTACCGGCGGCGGGACTGCGTTCAACTGGGCCAGCTTCGCGCTCGGTATCCGCTATCGCTTCTAAGTAATAAATTGCTGATTTTCCCGGCAATGACGATATAAAAATTCCCCGGCTCTCGAACAAGTCGGGGAATTTTTATGTATATTTGAGAACTATGTATCAAATCCTTTCCAAAGAGATGCTGACTCCGGCAATCTGCCGGATGAAGGTGGAGGCCCCGCGGCTCGCAGCAGCCGCCCAGCCGGGCCAGTTCCTGATCGTCCGCGCGGACGAGAAGGGCGAACGGATCCCGTTGACCATCAGTGATTACGATGCGAAACGGGGGACTGTGACCATTGTCACGCAGAAGATCGGCGCATCCAGCTCCGATATTATTGCCCATGAGACGGGTGAGGCATTTGCCGACGTAGTCGGCCCCCTGGGACTGCCTTCCGAGTTCGTCTCGATGGCTCCTGAAGAACTCTCGAAACAGCGCTACATCCTGATTGCCGGCGGTGTGGGTACCGCACCGGTGTATCCGCAGGCCAAGTGGCTGAAGGAGCATGGCGTTCCCGTGGATGTCATCATCGGCGCCAAGACCAAGGACCTGCTGATCTACGTGGAGGAGATGCGCTCGGTCTGCGACAACCTCTTCATCTGTACGGACGATGGTTCCGAGGGTTTCCACGGCATGGGCACGAACATGCTGGAACATGTCGTCGCGGAAGGACACAAATACACCCAGGCCGTCATCATCGGCCCGATGATCATGATGAAATTCACCACCCTCACCTGCAAGAAGCTGGGCATCCCCGCCACCGTGAGCCTGAACACCCTGATGGTGGACGGCACCGGCATGTGCGGTGCCTGCCGCGTGAGCGTGGGCGGCAAGACGCGCTTCGCGTGCGTCGAAGGCCCGGAATTCGACGGCTACCTGGTCGATTTCGACGAGGCGATGCGCCGTCAGGGTCAGTACAAGGCCGAGGAGGCCGAGGCCAATGAAAAACATGTCTGTAAAATAGGGAGGGGCAAGTAATATGGCGAACAGAATTCCCCGTGTACCGGTGCGCGAACAGGACCCGAAGGTCCGCGCCACCAATTTTGAAGAAGTGTGCTATGGCTACAACAAGGAGGAGGCGCTCCTGGAGGCCTCCCGTTGCCTGAATTGCAAGAACCCGCGCTGTATGACGGCGTGCCCGGTAGGCCTGCAGATCCCGCGTTTCATCGCGGAGCTCGCTCAGGGCAACATTGAGGGCGCCGCTGCGGTGATTGCGGAAGATTCTTCCCTGCCCGCCGTCTGCGGCCGCGTGTGCCCGCAGGAGACCCAGTGCGAGGGCAGCTGTGTGCTCGGCGTCAAGGGCGAGCCGGTCGCGATCGGCAAGCTCGAGCGCTTCGTCGCTGATTATAGCCGGGAGCTGGCTGGCAGCTCCCCTCTGGAAACGTCCGGCTGCGCCGGACCCCTCCCATCTGGCGATGGGCCCCTCCCTCTTACGATGCCGAGGGTGGCACGGTTTCCTGAGGGGACTGCCAGCCAGTCTCCCCGTCAGAAGGTGGCGGTGATCGGTTCGGGACCTGCGGGTCTGGCGTGCGCGAGCGACCTCGCGAAATGGGGCTACGACGTGACCATCTTCGAGGCGCTGCACAAAGCCGGCGGCGTGCTCGAATACGGTATCCCGGAGTTCCGTCTCCCGAAGGATAAGGTGCTCAAGCACGAAATCGAAGAAGTGCGCCGTCTGGGCGTCAAGATAGAGACCAATGTCATCATCGGCCGGACCGTGACCATCGATTCGCTGATGGACAAGGAGGGCTTCAAGGCCGTCTTCATCGGTACGGGCGCCGGTCTGCCCAAGTTCATGGGCATCCCGGGCGAGAACTACAACGGCGTCTTCTCCGCCAATGAGTTCCTGACCCGCAACAACCTGATGAAGGCTTGGCGCGAGGACTACCTCACGCCGATCCATGCCGGTAAGAAGGTGTGCGTCGTGGGTGGTGGCAACGTCGCCATGGACGCGGCCCGTACGGCCCTGCGCCTCGGCGCGGAGGTGCACATCGTGTACCGTCGCACGGAGGCCGAGCTGCCTGCCCGCCGCGAGGAAGTGCACCACGCTTCCGAGGAGGGCATCATCTTCGACATGCTGACCAATCCCGTTGAGGTGATCGGCGACGAGCGCGGCTGGGTCAAGGCCCTGAAGTGCGTCAAGATGGAGCTCGGCGAGCCCGACGAGAGCGGCCGCCGCAGCCCGGTGCCCATCGAGGGCTCCGAGTTCGAGATCCCGACGGAGACCGTCATCATGGCGCTCGGCACCTCGCCCAACCCGCTGATTTCCAAGACGACGAAGGGTCTGGAGATTACCCGCCGCGGCTGCCTCGTGGCCACGGAGGAGGGTGCGACCACCCGTCCGGGCGTGTTCGCCGGCGGCGACGCCGTCACGGGAGCTGCCACGGTGATCCTCGCCATGGGCGCGGGACGCACGGCCGCCAAGGCCATCGACGCTTACCTGAAGCAGAACTAACACGATGCCGGGGCCGTAACGGGCCCCGGCTTATTATAACCGCATAAGATGAAACTTCAAGACTTAACCGCACCTCTCGGAACCTGGAAGTTCTGGAAGGAGCTCTTGATCATGACCGCGGGCATGTTTATCGCCGCGGCCGCCGTGTATTATTTCCTCGTTCCCAGCAAGATTGTCGTGGGCAGCATTTCCGGTCTTTCGATCGTGATCAGCGCCCTGTTCGAGCAGGCCGGCATCGCCGTTAAGGTGTCCACCGTCGTGCTCATTATCAATGCCCTTCTGCTGGTGCTGGCGTATTTCCTGATCGGCAAGGAATTCGGTGTGAAGACCTGCTACACGGCCCTGATCCTGGGTCCGATGATGGACCTGTGGGAGAAGATCTGTCCCTACACGAATCTGCTGGCGCCGGGGGAGACCTCGGTGATGGGCGACCTTTGGTTCGACCTCGTCTGTTTTGTGCTCATCCTGAGCATGTCGCAGGCCCTCATGTTCCGAATCAACGCCTCCACGGGAGGCCTGGACATTCTGGCGAAGATCGTCAACAAGTATCTCCATTTCGACATCGGCCTGTCGGTAACGATCGCCGGCGTGATCATCTGCTGCACGGCCTTCGCCGTGAACCCGTTCCGCCTGGTGATCATCGGCCTCATCGGTACCTGGATCAACGGCCTGATCGTGGATTACTTCATGGCGTCGCTGAGCCGCCGCAAGCGCGTGTGCATCATCTCCGACGAGCATGTGCTCATCCGCGACTACATTGTCAATAAGATCGTGCGCGGCTGCACCCTGTATGAGTGTATGGGCGGTTACAAGGGAGATAAGCGCGTGGAGCTGCAGGCCCTGTTGACCAAAGACGAGTTTGCCGACCTGATGAAGTTCATCCGCGACAACAAGATCCAGGCTTTTATTACCGCCGGCAACGTCAGCGAAGTTTACGGCCTGTGGTCCGAGCACAAGAAGCATCGGAGATAACGAATTATTCTCGGAAAATCCGTATATTTGCACCCTCGGTTCCGTAGCTCAGCTGGATAGAGCAACAGCCTTCTAAGCTGTGGGTCCGGGGTTCGAATCCCCGCGGAATCACGAAAATGGCTCGCCATCAGCGAGCCATTTTCCGTTTTTATACCAGATTGATTCCTGCCGCGCGGCACTCGCGCACCATCTCCTCGGGCCAGATGCTGCTCTGGATTTCACCGATGTGCGCCTTGCGCAGCAAGTACATGCAGAGACGGGACTGGCCGATGCCGCCGCCGATGGTGCAAGGCAGCTCGCCGGCGAGCAGGCTCTTGTGGAAGGGGAGCTCCTCCTTCCAGGTTTCGCCTTTGATTTCCAGCTGGCGGCGCAGGGCCGCTTCATCGACGCGGATGCCCATGCTGGACAACTCGAAGGGACGCTGGAGGATGTTGTTCCAGACCAGGATATCGCCGTTCAGGCCCTTGAATCCTTCTTCGTTGGGGCTGCTCCAGTCGTCGTAGTCCGCGGCGCGGCCGTCGTGCGGCTGCCCGTCGGAGAGGACGCCGCCAATGCCGATGATGAACACGGCGCCCCAGCGGCGTACGATTTCGTTCTCGCGCTCTTTCGGGGACAGTCCCGGGTAGAGCTGCACCAGCTCCTCGGCGTGCACGAAATGGATATCTTCCGGCAGCTCAGGGGTGATCTGCGGGAATTCGACAAAGAGTTTGTTCTCGGTGACCTTGATGGCCTCGTAGATGCGGCGGACGGTCTGCTTGAGGAAGCCCAGGTGCCGGTCCTCCCGGCGAATGACTTTCTCCCAGTCCCACTGGTCCACGTAGATGGAGTGGATGTTGTCCAGCTCCTCGTCGGGGCGCAGGGCGTTCATGTCGGTGTAGATACCGCGTCCGGGGGTGATGCCCATCTGCGCCAGCTTGGCGCGCTTCCATTTGGCGAGGGAGTGCACGACTTCGGCTTGCTGCTCCGCCATGTCCTTAATGGGAAAGCGGACGGGGCGCTCCACGCCGTTGAGTTCGTCATTGAGGCCGGTCCCGGAGAGCACGACCATCGGGGCGGTCACGCGCAACAGGGCCAGCTGGGCTGACAGATTGTTCTGGAACATGTCCTTGACGGCCTTGATGGCCTTCTCCGTTTTCTCTGCTCCTTGGAGCAGATCCACGTACCTTTCGGGGAGGATCAACTGCATGGTGGGTAATACAATACACTAACGTCTTCTTTGCAAAGATAGTGATTATTTCTTCTTATGCAAGGTTAAGTGGGTGTAAGATAGGATGCCGAGCAGGATGATCAGGATGGCGTGGGCTTCGTGGCCGAGCGTGGCCAGCAGGATGCCGGTCTCCCAGGTGGCGCCGTAGAGGCTCTGCGTGGACAGGGCCACGAGGTAATGGTAGGCGCCGATCCCGCCCGGGACGGGAATCACGGAGGCAAGGTTGCCCACGGCCGACAGGAAGAGTGCGTCGGTGAGCGTCAGCATGTCCAGCATGGGGATGGCCCGGATGGTGCAGTACATCATCGTGATGTAGCTGGCCCAGATGCCGACCGTGCTGAGCAGGAAGGGCCATTTGCGCTCCATCTTCGCGATGCTGGCGAAGCCGGCGCCCAGACCGGACAGCGAATCGGCGATCTTGCCGAACAGGCGCACGCGGGCGCGGAAGTGGAATACGGCCCAGAAGAGGGCGACCACCAGCACCACGGCGCCCAGGATGATCCAGAGCGTCGAGCCGCCGGCGCGACCGGTCATCGGGCCCCAGATGTGCTCCGTAAAGAAGGGACCGAAGGTGCTCCACTTGGAGACCAGGGCCGAGACCAGCAGGATGACGATGGCTACGATGTCGGAGAGGCGTTCGCAGACGATGGTCCCCAGGGCCTTCTCGTAACTCATCTTCTTGGTGCTGACATAGCCGCAACGCACGAACTCGCCCGCGCCGGGCAGCACCACGTTGATCAGGTTGCCCACGTTGATGGCGTCCCAGACGCGCATGCGGCGCAGGTCCGCATCGAGCGGCCGCATCAGCGCGGTCCAGCGACGCTCGCGGAAAATCAGCGCCGTGACGGCGGCGAGGAAATAGATGGCGATCCAGAACCAGCGGGTCTGCTGCAGGTCCTCCCAAAACGTTTTCCAATCCACGGTCCGGAAGGCGAACCAGACCAGCACGACGGCCAGGATGGCCGACAGGGTGTATTTGATGATATTTGCGGCTTTCTTGTCCATAGACTGCAAATTTACGATTATATTTTGTTATTTTTGTAAAATATGAAATCGATACTCGGAATTGGCAATGCGCTCACGGACATCCTGGCGGTCCTGCCGGATGATACCCTGCTCTCGGAGTTCCATCTCCCGAAGGGGAGCATGCAGCACGTGGACGTGGCAACGGGCGACGGCATCTGGCAGGCGCTCAAGCCGCTGGGCGTGAAATACGTGGCCGGCGGATCGGCTGCCAACACCATCTCCTGCACGGCCATTCTCGGCATGCCCTCCGGCTTCATCGGCAAAATCGGCAACGACGAGCTGGGCCTGCTCTTCAAGAGCGACCAGGAGCAGTACGGCGTGAATACGCACCTGCTCACGAGCGAGGAGCACGCGAGCGGCCGCTCGATGGTGTTCGTCAGCGGCGGCAACGCCGAGCGCACCTTCGCCGTCTATCTCGGCGCCGCGCTCGACCTGGTGCCGGGCGACCTGCAGCCGGAATGGTTCGAGGGCTACGACTATTTCCATATCGAAGGCTATCTGGTGCAAAACCAGGATCTGGTACGCCGCGCGGTCGAACTGGCCCGGGCGGCCGGATGTATTATTTCCCTGGACCTGGCTTCCTACAATGTCGTGGAGTCGAACCTCGCGTTCCTGCACGACATCGTGGAGAACTATGTCGATATCGTTTTTGCGAACGAATCCGAGGCGCGCGCCTTTACCGGCCTGGCCGACCCGCGCGCGGCGCTGGATGAGCTGGGCAAGATCAGCCGGACGGCCATCGTGAAAGTGGGCAAGGACGGCAGCTGGCTCAAGCGGGATGGCGAAGTCGTCTTCGTCGAGCCGTGGCCGGCCGACCCCGTGGATGCCACGGGCGCCGGAGATACCTACGCCGCCGGCTTCCTCTATGCCGACGCGCAGGGCCTTCCGCTCAAGGTCTGCGGCGAGATCGGTTCCTGCATCGCCGCCAAGGTGGTGGAGGTAATTGGCACCAAGATCGATATCCCCCGCTGGCGCGTGGCCAAGCAGGAAATCCGTGAACTGATGGCTCCTCAGGGCGTATGAAGAATCCACTCCTGAACATATATCGCCGGATGGTGCTTAAGCAGGTCCGGAGCACGGCTCCGACCACGCTGATGCCCCTGTCGAAGATTAAAAGCGCCGCGGTGTTCGTGGATGCGCAGGCAGGCGAGGACCCCCAACCGGTCTGCCGGGCGGTGCAGCAGTATTTTGACTACCACGGCATTCCTGTGCGCATTCTGTGTCCGCAGAAGCGGGATCTCACGCTGAACGGCCGCATGAAGAAACGGGCACGCGGTACCCGGGAGTCCCGGAAAGAGGATTTGTTTATTTCGCTGGCCGGCTCGCCGGAGAATTTCGCGGCGGCGTTCGAGGCCTGCAGCAGCACGGCGCGTTTCAAGGTGGGGCGTTTCGAACTCCCGGATGCAGTGTTTGACCTTGTCGTCGCTGATCCCCAGGACGGAGAGGCAAGCCAGACAGCGGCCTTCGCTGCCATCAAAGACTTCCTTGATAAGATTCAATGAAAAAATACCTGATCGTTTTCCTGATTTCGATGGTGCCGCTGATCGAATTGCGTGGTGCCATTCCTTACGCCGTGGGCTTTGACCTGCCGCTGGTTCCTTCGCTGATCGTGGCGCTGGTGGGCAATATGGTCCCAGTCCCGTTCATCTTCCTTTTTGCCCGCAAGGTGCTGGAATGGGGTAAGGACAAGAAATACACCGGAAAATTCTTTGCCTGGTGCCTGGAGAAGGGCGAAAAGGGCGGTCGCAAGCTGGAAGCCAAGGCCGGCGCGGGCCTCTACGTGGCCCTGCTGCTCTTTGTGGGCATTCCCATTCCCGGCACGGGCGCCTGGACCGGCACCCTCGCGGCCAGCATCCTGGATCTGGACTTCAAAAAGAGCATGCTCTTCATCCTGCTGGGCCTGCTGCTCGCCGCCGCCATCATGCTGCTCGTCAGCCTGGGCGTCTTCGGTGCGATCGATCTGGTGAAATAATTATCTGAACAACTCTCTCAGCACCCGCAGGGAACGCGCCTCGATGCGGGTCTCCGTGTGATAGCCCAGGTAGCGGAGCAGGAGCTCCGCGATTTCATTGCGCGAAGCGCCGTTGAGGGGCAGGAGCATGCAGCCGGCGAAGTCGGCCTGCAGAAGCACGCGAAGTTCCTCCAGATGCGTGTCCGCGAAAGGCATCAGGTCCTCGAGCGAGGGGGAGAAACCCAGCGCGGCGGCAAATTCCAACAGGAAACGCAGGTGGTAGTTGGCGTAATCGCCCGCCAGGGCATCCAGCGTCAGGATGGAACGCTCGCACCAATCGAACAGGCCCGCCTCGCAAGCTCCGTCGCGAACGGTCCGGTACAGCACCTCGCTCATGAAGAGCGTCATGGCGTTCTTGGCCGGGCTGGTGCGGATTCCCGTGAGCGGATGGCTGGCCGAGAGGGCATGCACGCGCCAGAGGTCGGACTTCGGATTCTCCACGACTTCGGCATCCAGCACGCTGAGCGGCTGGAACAGCGCCATTCCGCCGCCCTTGGGCACGGCGGCGATAAAACTGCGGCGCCCCCAGTCGGGACTGAGGGCGTGCAGGACCAGGGAGCGCTCCCCGATCTTTGTCGTATTCAGAATGATGAGCCGGGTGTGGTGGACCATCAGTACTGCTTGATCCGCTCGGCCGTCAGGGCCTCGCGGAGGGCGTCGTCATAACGGATGCGGATCTGCACACCGGCCTGCTGGAAGTAGTAGCGGACGGCGATCTCCTCCTCGATGAAAGGAATGATCTCGGAAGACTTCAGGTACAGGAAATCTTCCTTGTCCATGTTGATGAAGGCATCGAGTGCGTCCAGCTGCTCCTTCATCACCTCGTCCAGGCCGTCGCGGCGAAGCTCTTCCTTCGCCCGGTCGAAATAGGTCTTGGCGGAGGACCGGTAGTCGAACTCCTCGCCTTTGGCGAATTCGACGAAGTCCTCGTAGTCGTTCGTGTCGAGGTGGAACTCCTCCACGGGCGGGATCCATTCGTGGCTGCGCACGAAGCGAAGCGCGTAGCGCTCGATGATGCCGTAGGTAACGAGCGAATAGGTCAGGCGGCTGTACTCGCGGAACTTGAGCGTGACGTCCGGCGTGATGCCGCCGCCGTCGCGTACGATGCGCCCGTGGGCCGTCTTGAACTCGTGGGTCAGCGAGTCGGGAATGTGTGCCACGCTGCCGTCTTCGCGGCGCTGGGCGTAGTCGATCGCCTGCACGCAGCGGCCGGAGGGCGTATAGTATTTGGCGGTCGTCACCTTGAGTTCGCCGCCGTAAGGCAGCGAACGGATGCTCTGCACCAGACCCTTGCCGAAGGTGCGTTCACCCATGATGGTGGCGCGGTCCAGGTCCTGCAGCGCACCCGCCACGATCTCCGAGGCGGAAGCGGAGCCGGAGTCCACCAGCACGATGACGGGAATCTTTGTATCAATAGGATCTTTGGTGGTCTTGAGCGTATAGCTGGCGCCCTGCTCCTTGCCCTGGGCGGACACGACCACCGACCCCTTCGGGACGAAGGCGGATACGATCTCGACGGCCTCGTTCATCAGGCCGCCGCCGTTGCCGCGCAGGTCGAGCACCAGGGTCTTCATGCCCTGCTTCTTGAGCTCGCTCACCTGGCGGCGGAACTCGTCGCCGACCCCGTCGGTGAAGCCCGTCTGGGAAATGTATCCCACGCCGCCGTCCAGCATGCCGGCATATTCGATATCGTCGAGTTTGATACGCTCGCGGGTAACGGTAATGTCCCTCACCTCGCCGCTGCGCAGCTTCTTGACCTTGAAGACCACCTTCGTGCCCGGCTCGCCGCGCATCTTCTCACTGCACTGCTGGGAATTCAGGCCGACGACCGTCTCGCCGTCAATGGCCAGGATCTCGTCGCCGCACACCAGGCCGTTCTTCGCGGCCGGCGAACCGGCGTACGGTTCGTTGATGATGACGTTCCCCTGCGGGTCGGGTTTGTAGATCACGGCGCCGATGCCGCCGTAGCTCTTGTGGATCATCATCTGGAGGTTCTCATTCTCCTCTTCGGGAATAAAGACCGTGTAAGGGTCGAGGTCGGCGAGCATCGCGTCGATGCCGCGCCGCTCAATGCGGTCGATGGGCAGCGAGTCCACGTAGGAACGGTTCAGTTCCTGCAGGATGGCTGTCTGGATCTCGGTCCATTTGCCGAGTTTGAAGCGGGGGGACTGGGCGCTCGCGCACAGCGACGCGCCGAGCAGTATCAGAATCAGAAAACGTTTCATAAATGCAATTCAATTAAGCGGATCCGCCGAGCAGCAGGGCCACACCGGAGAGCATCAGCACCAGGACCACCGCCTTGTCGCGAATATGACCCTCCTTGAGGATCAGCGCGCCGCCGATGAAGGTGACGATCACGGACGTGCGGCGGATCATCGAGATGATGGAGAGCATCGCGTCCGGCTCCTTGACCGCGAAGAAATACAGGGCGTCCGCCACGGTGATCAGCACGGCGATGAGCAGGATGCGCCAGTCCCAGACAAAGGGCTGGAAATGCTTCTTGTCCGTCAGATACTGGACCAGCAGGACAAGGGCGAACAGAATGGTGATATAGAGGTTGGTCCAACTCTGGACGAACAGCGGCTCCAGGTTCTTCAGGATCACCTTGTCCCAGAGTGCGCTGGCCGCGCCGGACAGGATGGAGACAATCATGAAGGCGACGCCCTTGGTGGAGGTGATCTTGTCGGTGTCGTGGCCGACGGCGCGTGAGCTCAGGAACAGGGCGGTCATCACGACGGCTACGCCCAGCCACTGCATGAGGTTGAGCCGCTCTCCGAACAGGAGGATGGAGAAGATGACCACGAACATCGGCCGGGAGGCCTTCATCGTGCTCACCGTCGTCAGTGGCAGGCATTCCATCGCCTTGAGGCCGGAGATCCAGGAGACGGAGACCAACACCGCCTTGAAAATCAGGGTGAAGTGGTCGGAAAGGGGTCCTTTGGACAGGAACGGGCACAGGAATACCGTCGTCAGCGCCGTGGCGCCGAGCAGGATCCAATAGACACTGTTGCGGGAAAGCGCCCGCTTCTTGGCGACGTCATAGACACCAAGCAGCAACGCGGAACCGACCGACAGCCAAAGCCACATAGTAAAGGAAGATTTTGCCAAAGTTAACCATAAAATTCGTAACTTTGACCACTTCTATGGATAAAGAGAGTAAGATCAGTATTCGCGGCGCCCGTGCCCACAATCTCCAGAATATCGACGTGGATCTGCCGCGCCGGAAGTTCATTGTCATCACGGGTATCAGCGGTAGCGGCAAGTCCTCGCTCGCCTTCGATACGCTCTACGCGGAAGGCCAGCGCCGCTACATGAATACGCTCTCTCCCTACGCCAAACATTTCATGGGGATCCTGGAGAAGCCGGAAGTGGAGAGCGTGAACGGCCTGAGCCCGATCATCGCCATTGAGCAGAAGACGACGGGCAGTAATCCCCGCTCCACTGTCGGCACCATCACGGAGATCTCGGACTTCCTGCGGCTGCTGTTCGCCCGTGCCTCCACCGCCTATTCGCCCGTCACGGGCAAGGAGATGGTGCGCTACACCGATGCGCAGATCGTGGACCTGATCCTGCAGGAATTCCACGGACGCAAGTGCCTGCTGCTCGCGCCGCTGGTGCGCGGCCGCAAGGGTCACTACCGCGAGTTGTTCGACTCGCTCCGCAAGAAGGGCTACCTGCAGGTCCGCGTCGACGGGGAAATCTGCAATCTGAACGACGTCGAGGCCGTGGACCGCTACAAAGGACACTTCATCGAGCTCGTCGTGGACAAGCTCAAACCCGGCGAGGGGGATGAATCGCGCGTACGCGCTTCGGTCGCTTCGGCCCTGGGGCTGGGCAAGGGCTCGGTCGCGGTGCTCGACCACGAGACGGGTGCGCTGCACCATTATTCCAAGCACCTGGTGGACCCGGAGAACGGCATCTCGCTGCAGGAACCGGCTCCGCACACCTTCTCCTTCAATTCCCCGGAAGGGTATTGCCCGCACTGCAAGGGCCTCGGCACCGTGCCGGACGTCAGCCTGGACACCATCGTCCCGGACCCCCGGAAGTCCATCGCCGACGGCGGCATCGCCCCGCTGGGCCGCATCCGCGACGGGCGTAAATTCGAACTGGTCCGCGCCATCGCGCGCAAACATAATTTCTCGCTTTACGAGCCCATCGCCGCCCTGCCGGACGAGGTCGTGACGCTGCTGGTCTATGGATCCGACGAGTTCTACCGCGTCGGAGAGGGTCCGCAGTCGGAAATGGTCAACTGGGAGGGCGTCACGGGCGACATCGAGGACAAGATCGTCTGTCCGGTCTGCCACGGCACACGCCTGGGACCGCATATCCAGTGCTTCCGCATCGACGGGAAGGACATCGCCGAGGTCAGCGCCATGGAAATCGGCGAGCTCTCCGCCTGGCTGCGCTCCCTGCCCGGCAAATTCGGCAAGCGGGAGAACGCCATCGCGCGGGACATCCTCAAGGAACTCATCGACCGCGTTCAGTTCCTGCTGGACGTCGGCCTGGACTACCTCAGCCTGGACCGGCCGACGGCGTCGCTCTCCGGCGGCGAGGGCCAGCGCATCCGCCTGGCCACCCAGATCGGTTCCAAACTGGTCAATGTCATTTACATCCTCGACGAGCCGAGTATCGGCTTGCACCAACGCGACAACCGCAAACTGCTCGCCTCGCTGAAAAAGCTGCGCGACGAGGGAAACACCGTGATCGTCGTGGAGCATGACGAAGAAACGATGCGTGCGGCGGACTGGATCGTGGATGTGGGCCCGGGCGCCGGCGAGCGCGGCGGGCGCATCTGTTACAGCGGCCCTGCCCGCCCCGTCACGAACCCGATCACCGTCCCGGCGGGCCGCCGGAACGGCAATGGCCTGAGCCTGACGCTGCGCCTCGCCCGGGGGAACAACCTTAAGGATGTGACCGCGGAGTTCCCGCTCGGGCGGCTGATCGGCATCAGCGGTGTGAGCGGCTCGGGCAAGTCCACGCTCATCAACGAGACGCTCATGCCCATCCTCAAGGGCAAATTCTACCACTTCAAGGAGAAGCCGCTCCCGTACGGCTCCATCGAGGGGGTGGATAATATCGACAAGGTCATTGAGATTGACCAGAGCCCCATCGGGCGCACGCCGCGCTCGAATCCGGCCACGTTCACCGGCGTCTTCAACGACATCCGGGCCCTCTTCGAGGAGACGCCCGACGCCAAGGTGCGCGGCTTCAAGGCCGGCCGCTTCTCGTTCAACGTCCCCGGCGGACGCTGCGAGGAGTGCAAGGGCGCCGGCATCAAGGTGATCGAGATGAATTTCCTCCCGTCGGTCAACGTCTGCTGCGAGGCGTGCGGCGGCCGCCGCTACAAGGAGGACACCCTGGCGGTTAAATATAAGGGCAAGAATATCAACGATGTACTGGAGATGCCCATTTCCGAGGCGTACGAATTCTTCAAGGCCAACCCCAAGATCGCGCCCAAACTCAAGGCGCTGGTGGACGTGGGCCTGGGCTACGTGCACCTCGGCCAGTCCGCCGTGACCCTGTCCGGCGGTGAGAGCCAGCGGATGAAGCTTGCCGCAGAACTGGCCCGCAAGGCCACCGGCAACACGCTCTACATGCTGGACGAGCCCACCACGGGCCTGCATTTCGAGGACATCAAAGTGCTCCTCGGCGTGCTCCAGCGCCTGGTGGATCAGGGCAATACCGTCATCGTCATCGAACACAACCTCGACGTACTCAAGTCCGTCGATTATCTCATAGACATGGGCCCCGACGGCGGCGCCGCCGGCGGCCGGATTGTTGCAACCGGAACGCCCGAACAGATTGCCGCCGACCCGGCGTCTGTCACCGGGCCCTACTTGAAAGAATTGTTATGACCAAGATTGAAGCCGCACGTGCGGAGTACAAAGAGTGGTGCCAGGCCATCGGCATCGACACCCTGGAGAAAGTGAATGAGACCGTCGAATCCGGCAAAGCTATTGAATTGATCAACCTCTGCGAAGCCCGCCAGGAGCGCCAGTACGCGCAGGCGGCGGACCAGATATTCTGGAAGCGGCGCAGCTGCCGCATCGTCATGATGTCGGGCCCCTCGTCCAGCGGCAAGACCAGCTCTTCGCTGCGCATCGCGCAACAGGCCCGCGTGCTGGGGCTCAAACCCAAGGTGATCGAACTGGATAACTATTTCGTGAATCGCGAGGACACTCCGATCGACGAGAACGGCGAGCGCGACTATGAAGCGCTCGCCGCGATGGATGTACCCTTCCTGAACGAGCAGCTGACCGACCTGCTTGCCGGCAAGGATGTGGAGCTCCCGAAATTCGACTTCAAGGAGGGCCACCGGGTCTTCAAGGGCGACCACTTGAAAATGGAAGACGGGGACATCCTCTTCATGGAAGGCATTCACGCCCTGAACCCGGACCTGACGCCGGCCATTCCCCGCGAGAACATTTTCGGTATTTACATTTCCGCCCTCTCGGCCTTGCCGGGCGGTGAGAAGGACCACGGCTCCACCACGGACAAGCGCCTGCTGCGCCGCATTGTCCGGGACAACCGCGTCCGCGGCATTTCGCCGGAGGACAACATCCTCCGCTGGCCGTCCGTGCGCCGGGGCGAGACGCGCAACATTTTCCCCTACGAGGAGAATGCCAACATCGTCTTCAATTCCTCGACGCTCTACGACGTCCCGCTGCTGAAGTACTACGCCGAGCCGCTCCTGTGCGGCATCAGCGAGTCTTCTCCCGCCTACGAGAAGGCGCAGTCCCTGCTGCAGATCCTGTCGATGGTCACGGCCCTCAAGCCCGCGGAAATCGCCGCCATTCCCCCGACCTCGATCATGCGGGAGTTCATCGGAGGCCAGACGCTCTGACGAGCGCCTGAGCTGAAACCTCCTGCGTCGCGCTGCTCCGACTGCCTCGAAGCAATGTAGTCTATTTCAGGAAGACAAAGAACACCGCCAGGATCAGACAGCCGAAGGCGGCGAGGTGATTCCACTGCAGGGACTGGCCCTGGAAGAGGAAGTGCACGATGATGGTGAAGATGGTCAGGGAGATGGCCTCCTGGATGACCTTGAGCTGCATCAGGTTGAAGGGACCGCCGTTGCCCACGAAGCCGATGCGGTTGGCCGGGACGGTGAGGCAGTACTCGAAGAAGGCGATTCCCCAGGAGAAGAGAATGATCAGGATCAGTGGCCAGCCGGTCGAGATTTTCATTTCCTGGAGCTTGAGGTGTCCATACCACGCGAGCGTCATGAAGACGTTCGAGCAGATCAGCATGATAACGGTCCAAATACCCTGTTGCATAGTGCGCTTGACTCAAAAAAGCGCGCAAAGATAGCAATAATTACTTTACGGTGAACACTGTAACGCGCCGGGCGCCCTGCTCGTCGATGAGCGTGAGGGCGTGCCGTCCGGGCGCGGGATCGACGCGCAGTTCGTGCTCGCCGGTGGTCTCCCCGACGAAAGCGTCGTCGATGTGCCAGTAGATTGTGGCTCCGGCGTCGGCGTGGGCCGCGCGGAACACGGCACCGTTCTCGCGCCCGGTCAGGCTGCGCGTGAGCACGATGGTAATGTCCGGCTGGGGATAGATAATGTCAATCGGATTGTAGAGCGACGACGCCGCGTCGAAGAGCGGGTGCTTCGGCGGTAAGGGCTTGTAGTCCAGGTGTTTCTTCATGTAGTACCACTCCTGCGCGGGCGGGAGTACGAAGCGTACCTCGGCGCGCATTTCTTCCGGCGGGCAGCAGGAGGAGTTGACCTGGTAGCGCCCGGCGGCGTCGAGGTGGACCAGCCGGTGGTAGCGGCACATGTCCGGCTGCGTCTCGATGTCGGGCACCCAGACGGTGTCGCGCTGCGGGCAGAGGTCGCTGGCGGGGAAGCCGCTGTCGTGGCAGACCTCGATCTGCGTCATCTCGTCGGTGGGGCGGGGGAACCAGCTTCCAGTGGTTCGAGATTCCGGGTCAAGCCCGGAATGACGATATGCGGGCAGGGCGGAGAAGACGTCGAACATCACCGGGGAGGCGTAGCTGACGCCGGTCACGCCGGAGCGGCCCTCGCCGTCGCTGTTGCCCACCCAGACAGCAACCACCCAGTCGCGGTTCACACCCACGCTCCAGGCGTCGCGGTTGCCCCAGGAGGTGCCGGTCTTCCAGGCAATCTTCCGCCCGGTGACGAAGTCCATCCAGGAGGCCTCCTCTTCAGGGCGGTTGGCGTTCGACAGGGCGTCAAAGGTCAGGTACGCCGCGGCGCGGCTGATGGGGATGCGCCGGGCGGGCAGGCGCTCCCGCCGGGCATCGGCTCGATAGGCAAAGTCTTCATACACAGGATCTCCGGCAAGCTCTGCCGCCAAAAAGTAATAGGCACGTGCGAGGGTCTCGAGGGAGATTTCGGCGCCGCCGAGAATGAGCGACAGGCCGTAGTGGTCGGCATCCTTGTCGATGGTCGTGAAGCCCAGGCGCTGCAGGACCTGCAGGAAGCGCTCTGCGCCATATTGTTCCAGCATGCGCACCGAGGGGACGTTGAGGGAGCGCTCGATCACCTCGTGCGCCGGCACGGCGCCGTCGAAGGTGCGGCCGTAGTTGTGCGGGGAGAAATTATTGTAGTTGTAGGGCGTATCCTTGACCAGCGAGCCAGGCAGGATCTCACCCGCATCCAGCATCGCGCCGTAGAGGAGCGGCTTGAGGGTGGAGCCGCTGGAGCGCGCGGCCGGGATCATGTCGACGTCCGCGCCACGCAGGCGGGGGGCGCAGCCGCGGGTGTTGCCGTAGTAGGCGCGGATCTCACCCGTATGTACATCCGCTACGAGGATGCCCATGTTGTCCACCAGGTTGGTGTGGTACAGGTCGAAATAGCGTTTCGCGATGGCGTTCACACGCGTCTGGAGGGTGGCGTCCAGCGTCAGCGTGTAGGGCCCGTCGCCCGACTCGGCGCGGCAGCGCTCCAGCAGGTGATAGGCTGCGTCGGGCATCGCGAGCGGTTTGTCCGGCAGGGGCTCGTCCTTGGCGAGCAGGCACTCCGTGGGGTCGAGCACGCCCTTGGCTTCCAGCTTGTCCAGCAGTGCGTTGCGCTTCTCCAGCAGGCGCTCCCGCGCGCGGCCGGGATGGATCAGGCCCGGGGCGTTGGGCAGCACCGCAAGCATCGCGCTCTCACCCCAGGACAGGTCGTCCGCGCTGCGGCCGAAATAGCGCCACGCGGCCGCCTCGAGGCCGACGACATTGCCCCCGAAGGGGGCGTTGGAAGCGTAGAGTAAGAGAATCTTCCGCTTGGTGCAGCGCATCTCCAGGCGCGTGGCGAGAATCATCTCGTAAACCTTTTCCGGCAGGGTGCGCGGCGCACCGGGGCGGCTCAGCCGGATCACCTGCATCGTCAGGGTGCTGGCGCCGCTGACCACTTCGCCGCGCGTCAGATTCTGCACAAGGGCACGGCCGGCGGAGAGATAATCGATGCCCAGATGCCACCAGAAGCGCTTGTCCTCGTAGGTCACGATGCACTTCGCGAACTTGTCGGGCACGTGGTCCGCGGGCGGGAAGTACCACTGCCCGTCCGCCGAGATGCGCGCGCCGAGCAGCGTGCCGTCGGCGCTCACGGCCGTCGCGCAGAGCGGCACCCGGAACAGATTGTGTGGCAGGCAGAACAAATACCAAACAATCAGCAAAAGCGGGATACAAATCGGAAGTATTTTCTTAACTTTGCCCATTGCTAAAACAAAAGTAGTAATTTTTCCTATGAAAAAAGCATCCCGCATTTTCCTCTCTCTGATTGCGGCCTCCGGCCTTCTGGCCGCCTGTCAGGGTGGCGGCGCCAAGAAGACCTCCGGTCCGGCTGTGTCCGCCGTCCGCGGCGAGACCGCCATGACCCTCAACAACGAGGGGAGCGCCGTCAACGGCGAGGACATCGACCCCGAAGTCCCCACCATCCGTTTCATCAGCAAGGGCTCCATCCTCCCGTCCAAGGGCAGCCTGGACCTGCTGTTCGGCTCCGTTTCCTACGCCCAGGCGCAGGTGCGTGTCAAGAAGGTGTTCAGCAACAACATCCTGCAATTCCTGCAGCTGGACAGCTATGAGACGCGCTATGAGCTGTACAAGGTGGCCTCGGTGGTCGCGGACACGACCCTCGTGCTCGGCGACAAGGACGCCGACCACATCCGTGAATGGAAGACCTACGGCCTGAGCCTCGACGAGCTCGTCAAGCCTGAGCCCGGCGCCATCTATCACATTGAGATTCGCGGCCGCGAGCCCCTCGTGGAGGAAGATTTCTGGGACAGCGAAAGCTCTTTTGGCAACTATGAGACCTACGAGCAGCGCAGCGTCGATCTGCTGGCCAGCAACCTGGTCCTGATCGCCAAGCGCGGCGACAACGCCACCGAGGTCTTTGCCTACGATATCCTCAGCGGCAAGCCCGTCTCCGGCGCCAAAGTCAAGCTCTACAGCTTCGCGCAGCAGGAGCTTGCCAAGGGATCGACCAACGGGGAAGGACAGGTCTCCTTCCCGGCCCAGACGGATGCCAGCTTCGTCGTGGCTACGAGCGGGAAAGACTACGCATACCTCGACCTTAAGAACGAGAAGGCGCTCTCTACGAGCAACTTCGACGTCAGCGGCACTACCTACGACGGCGGCATCAAGGCCTACCTCTTCGGGGAGCGCGGTGTCTGGCGCCCCGGCGATACGCTGCATGTCAGCATGGTCACACTCTTCGACGACACGCCCCTGCCCGCCGGCCATCCGGTCACGGCGCAGCTCCGCAACCCGGACGGCCAGCTGGTCCAGACCCTCACGGAGAAGACCAATGCCTCCAACCTGTATCATTTCCCGTTCACGACCGCCCAGGACGCCCCGTCGGGCCGCTGGCGCGTGGACGTGAGCCTGGGCGGCCAGACCTTCAGCAAGACACTGCGCGTCGAGGCCATCAAGCCCAACAAACTGGACATCCAGCTGCACTTCCCGGGCGCCTACGTGACCACCTATCCGAGCGACAACAGCCGCTTCGACCTGTCCGTGGCCTGGCTCTACGGCGCCCCGGGCAGCGACCTCAAGGTCAACGGCGATCTGGAGATCACCTCCGCCACCACCCGCTTCAAGGGCTGGGAGGACTATGATTTCCAGGACGATGCACGCTCCTTCGACACCCAGACCTTCTCCTACAAAGATTTCAAGACGGGAGAGGACGGAGAGGCCGGCATCAATACCCAGGTGGACATCAACCGTGCGTCCGCGCCGGGTATGCTGACGGCCGGATTCACCTTCCGCGCCTTTGAGCCCAGCGGCGAATTCAGCACCAGCTACGCCAGCATCCCGATGTCCCCGTTCAGCAATTACGTCGGCATCAAGACCGAGCTCCAGAAAGACAAATGGGGCGACCGCTTCATCCAGGCGGGCAAGTCCCAGAAATTCGAAGTTGCCACCGTAGATCCGGACGGCAAGGCCACGAATACGGCCGGGCTCCGTGCCGAGATCTACCACGTGGACTGGAGCTGGTGGTGGGACGCTTCCGGCCAGGTGGCCAGCTACATGGCCAGCCGGAGCAAGGAGCTCCTCTTCGAAAAGACCTTCTCCACCTCGGGTGGCAAGGGTAGCTTCAGCTATGACTGGGCTGACGCCCCTTATGGTCTCTACTACATCCGTGTCACGGATACCCGCGGCGGCCACGCCACCTCCATGCTCTGCGAGGTTAACGAGAGCGCGACGACCGATGCCTCCGACGGATCCACGCAGCTCAACATGCTGATCGACAAGGAGAAATACGCCGTCGGCGAGACGGCCCGCATCACGATTCCTTCTGCCGCCGGCGCCAGCGCCCTCGTCTCCATTGAGAAGGGCGGCAAGATTCTGAGCACGCGCCGCGTGCAGTGCTTCGAGGGCAGTACGGAGATCCGTATCCCCGTGACCAAGGACATGACCCCGAACGCCTATGCGTCCATCGCCCTGATCCAGCCGCACGGCAACGTGCACAACGACGCCCCGATCCGCCTTTATGGCGTGAAAAATATCAATGTGGAGGATCCTGCCTCCCATCTCGCCCCGGTGATCGACATTCCGGTCGAGACCAAGCCGGAGTCCACCCTGAGCTTCAAGGTCAAGGAGGAGAAAGGCCGTCCGATGAGCTACATCGTTGCCCTCGTGGACGAAGGCCTTCTTTCCCTGACCGGATTCAAGACCCCGGACGCCTGGAGCGCCTTCTACGCCAAGGAGGCCCTGCGCGTGCGCACCTGGGATGAGTATGATTCCGTCATCGGCGCCTATGGCGGCCACATCGAGCAGCTGTTCGCGATCGGTGGTGACGAGGACGGTGGAGGCGGCGCGCTCAAGCGCCAGGGCGCCGACCGCTTCAAGCCGGTCGTAGCCTACCTCGGCCCCTTTGATCTGAAGGCCGGCAAGACCGCGACCCACAGCGTGCAGGTGCCGCAGTACATCGGTTCGCTGCGCGCCATGGTCATCGCTACCGACGGCAAGGCCCAGGGCAGTGCTTCCCAGGATGTCGCCGTGACCCAGCCCGTGATGGTCCAGGCCACGCTGCCGAGGACCCTCAGCATCGGCGAGACCATCCGCATCCCGTCCACGGTCATCGCCCTCAAGGACGGCGTGGGCAAAGTCAAGCTGAACATCGAGACCGACGAGCTGCTTACGGTCAACGGCTCCGCTACGCTTGAGACGACAATCACGAAGGCCGGCCAGCAGGTCGAGTACTTCGAGGTCCAGGTTGGCGATCAGACCGGCATTGCGCACGTGACCGTCACGGCGCAGGCCGGCTCCGACAAGTCTATCAGCCGCGTGGAGATCGACGTGTTCAATCCGAATCCGCCTGTGACGCGCATCCAGTCATTCCTGCTTGACGCAGGCAAGAACAAGGACGCTGCCGCCGAACTCTTCGGCCTGCCCGGTACGAACAGCGTGGCGGTGGAACTTTCTTCCATCCCCGCCATCGACCTGGGCCGCCGCCTGAAATATCTGATTGAGTATCCGTACGGCTGCGTCGAGCAGACGATTTCCGCCGCCTTCCCGCAACTCTATCTGAGCCAGGTGATGGAGTGCGACGAGAATACCGTCGCACGCAGCGCCCGCAACGTCACTGCTGCCATCAACCGCCTGCACAGCTTCCGTCGTCCGGACGGCTCGCTAAGTTACTGGCCGGGCAGCAGCTATTCTTCCTCTTTCGGCACCGCCTACGCCCTCCACTTCCTGCAGGAAGCTGAGAACCAGGGCTACGCCGTCCCCGCCGACCTCAAGGCCGGTCTGATCCGCTATCTGACCAGCAGCGTGGTCAGCAATAAGAAGGAAGATGACATCGTGCGCGCCTACGGTCTCTACGCCCTTGCCGCGGCCGGCAAGCCGCAGCGCAGCGCCATGAACCTGCTTCGTGAGTCCGTCAAGAAGATGCCGCGTAACGCGGTCTGGATGCTCGCGGGCGCCTTCGCTAGCGACGGCAAGAAGCAAGTGGCTACCCAGCTGACCAACGGCCTTCCTTACCTGGAGAATTCCAGCCAGTACTACTACAACTGGTACGGCAGCGAGGACCGCAATATGGCCATTGCTCTGCGCACCTCCATTCTCACCGGCCAGAAGGAGATTGCCTTCGAACTTGCTGAGAAGGTGGCGGCCCGTCTGAACGACAGCCAGCACTACATGAGCACGCAGTCCACCGCCTGGTCGCTTTACGCGATCAGCGACTATGCCCGCACCATCGCCGGCGGCGGCGTGAACGCCACGGTCAAGGGTCCGGAGAAGAGCTACAAACTCAGCACCGCCAAGGCCCTCATCCGCCAGGAAGTCGCCCTCGGCAAAGACGCCTCCGGGAAGGCCCAGCTGAACGTCTCCAATACGGGCAGCGGTACGCTGCACGCCGTGGTGGCCGTGACCGGCACGCCGAAGGCAGGGGAGGAAAAACCCAAGGCCGACGGCCTGTCCATGAAGGTCACCTTCCTCGATCCCGACGGACAGCCGATCCGCGTGGATACCCTGTCCCGCGGCCGCAACTTCAAGGCTGTCGTGACCATCACGAACACCGGTTCCGCCTACGCGAGCGATCTTGCCCTGGCCCAGAAGTTCCCGTCCGGCTGGGAGATCCAGAACGACCGCATCGGCAAGGAGAACTACTCCTACCCGGCCGGCGTGACCTATCAGGACATCCGCGACGACCGCGTCTATAGCTTCTTTGACCTCGGCGCCGGCCAGAGCGTGACCATCACCACCGGCCTCACTGCCACTTACCCGGGACGCTTCTATCTCCCGGCCGTCAGCTGCGAGGCTATGTACGATGATAAGATTTCCGCCCTCGTCCCCGGCAAGTGGACGGAGGTGAAGTAGCCAGGATACCGATTATTCTCCATGAATCACCACGGGCTCCAGATCGGGGTCCATGGTTTCTTCTGGCTCGTTGAAGGGCTCCAGAAATGGATTCCCGGTGCGCTCCTGACCGATGGTGGAGGTGGGACCGTGGCCCGGGAAGATGCGGATGTTCGGGTCCAGCAGGATAATTTTCTCCATGATGGACCGGATCTCGTCGTCATACTCGCTGTACAGGAAGTCCGTGCGGCCGATAGAGCCGGCAAAGAGGGTGTCGCCCGTGAAGAGGATGCCCGCCTCGCGCTCGAGGAAACAGACGCCGCCGGGGGTGTGGCCGGGGGTGTGGATGACCTCGAAGGTCATGCCCGCGACCGGGAGCGGCCCCTCCGCGAGCGGCTTCCAGGTAAAAGTCACGTCGGGCGGGGTGAGACCGAGGCGGTCGGCCATGTCGGCGCTGTAATCCAGCACGGCGCGGTCGGCGGGATGCAGATAGACCGGGATGCCGCCGAAGCGGTCCTGGAGCGGCTTCACGCCGAAGATGTGGTCGAAATGGGCGTGCGTGAGCAGGATGGCCTCAGGCGTGAGGTGCTCTTCTGTGAGCAGGTCTTCGAGCGTCTCGATTTCGTCGGCGCCGTAGCAGCCGGGATCGACGAGCACGCAGCGGCCGGTTTCTCGCCAGGCCACGTAGCAACGCTCCTGCAGGAGGTTACAGCCGATAGAGCGGATATTGAGCATTTCTTTGCGTCTTTTGCTTGGCAAAATTACAAAACTTATGTTAATTTTGTATGTTACACTGATCGTGGCGACATGCATATAGGAATCGCAGGAAATATCGGGAGCGGCAAGACCACGCTGACGCGCAAACTGGCCGGGTACTACGGCTGGACGCCGCGCTATGAGGCGGTGACCTACAATCCCTATCTGGAAGATTATTACAAGGATATCCCGCGCTGGTCGTACAACCTGGAGACCTATTTCCTGGCGCAGCGTTTCCAGGATCTGCTGGAGATTTCAAAGTCCGAGGACGTTATCATTCAGGATCGCACGATCCTCGAGGGCGTGGAGATTTTCGTGGCCAACAACCATGCGCTCGGCAATCTCTCGGACCGTGACTACGACACGTACATGCAGCTTTTCCACCTGATGATGTCGATGGTGGCCCCGCCCGACCTGCTGATCTACCTGCGCTGCGGGGTGCCGCATCTGGTGGAACAGATCCAGAAGCGCGGCCGCGAGTACGAGCAGAGTATGAACCTGGAGTATCTGGCGGGCCTGAACGAGCGCTATGAGAAGTGGATCGAAGCCTACAAGGATCCGCTGCTGGTGATCGACGCCGACCACCTGGACTTCGAGAACAATCCGGAGGACTTCGCCCAGATTACCGACAAGATTGACGCACAACTGTTCGGCCTATTCAAATAATTCGTACATTTGTAAGCTATAAAAGAATAGAGATATATGCATATTGCGATCGCAGGAAACATCGGCAGCGGAAAAACCACGCTCACCAAGATGCTGGCCGCCCACTACGGCTGGATTCCGAAATTCGAGTCCGTGGACTTCAATCCGTACCTGTCCGATTTTTATGAGGACATGGAGCGCTGGTCTTTCAATCTCCAGATCTACTTTTTGAACAAGCGTTTCAAGGATGTGGTGGAGATCGCGAAGACTGACGATGTCATCATCCAGGACCGCACCATCTACGAGGACGCGCGCATCTTCGCGCCCAATCTGCACGACATGGGCCTGATGAGCACCCGCGATTTCGAGAACTACACCGACCTCTTCGACCTGATGATGTCGCTGGTGGGCAATCCTGACCTGCTGATCTATCTCCGTTCCAGCATCCCCAACCTGATTTCGCAGATCCAGAAGCGCGGCCGTGAGTACGAGAAGAGCATCCGCATCGACTACCTGACCGGCTTGAATGAGAAATATGAGAACTGGATCAAGGACTACGACGGCAATCTGCTGGTCATCGATGCCGACCACATCAAGTTCGGCAACAATCCCGAGGATTTCGAGAAGGTGACCGACATGATCGACGCGCAGCTCTACGGCCTCTTCGCGCCGAAACCCTCCCAGTTCGGGGAGTAACCAGAATTCACAATACTAAAACCGTAATAGCAAATGGAAAAGAAAAAAATCAACATGGTGGCAGTCATCACGATGTTCTTCCTCTTCGCGATGATTGCTTTCGTCACCAACATGGCCGCACCTGTCGGCAACATCTGGACCATGGACGATGCTGTTGGCAATAATCCTGCACTCGGCTTCATGGGCAACTTCATGAACTTCTTCGCCTACCTCTTCATGGGTATCCCCGCTGGCAACATGCTGACCAAGGTGGGCTACAAGAAGACCGCGCTGATCGCGATCGTCGTGGGTATCGTCGGCCTGCTTATCCAGTTCGCCTCCGGCTTCAGCGCCGGTATCCTCGGCTTCAGCATCTACCTCCTGGGCGCGTTCGTCTGCGGCCTCTGCGTGTGCATGCTGAATACGGTCGTCAACCCGATGCTGAACCTTATCGGCGGCGGCGGAGCCAAGGGTAACCAGCTCCTCCAGCTCGGCGGCGCCTGCAACTCTTTCGCCGGCACGATCGCCCCGATCATGGTCGGTGCCTATGTCGGTGCCATCACCAAGAACACGAAGATTACGGAGGTCAGCCCGATGCTGTTCGGCGCCATCGCCATCTTCGTCGTCGCTTTCATCGTCATTTATTTTGCCAAGATTGATGAGCCGCACCAGCACAAGAATGAAGCTGCTGCCGCGAAGAGCGAGCACAGCCCCTGGAATTTCCGCCACTTCGTGCTGGGCGCCATCGCCATCTTCTGCTATGTGGGTATGGAAGTCGGTATCCCGAACACCTTCGGCAACTTCCTGGGCAAGGAGGTGAATTTCAACCTGTTCGATCCTGCCAATTCCGCCAATGCCGCTGCCATCATCGGCGGTATGACCGGTCTCTACTGGCTGTTGATGCTGGTCGGCCGTCTGACCTCCGGCTTCATCAGCGGAAAGGTCTCCAGCCGCACCCAGCTGCTCATCGTTTCCTGCACGGGCATCGTGCTGGTGCTCGTCTCCATGATCGTTCCTGCCACGACCGGTGTTTCCATGGTCGGTTTCAGCAACGGTTCGTTCGCCATCAACAATGTGCCGCTCTTCACGGTGTTCCTCGTACTGATGGGTCTTTGCACCTCCATCATGTGGGGCTGCATCTTCAACCTGGCCACCGAGGGTCTGGGTAAATATACGGAGAAGGCTTCCGGTATCTTTATGATGATGGTTGTCGGTGGCGGTATCCTCCCGCTGATCCAGAACTCCATCGTGAGCAATACCATTGCTTCGCTGCGTATCAGCTACGTGATTGTCATCGCCGTGCTCGCATACATGGTTTTCTATGCGCTCATCGGCAGCAAGAACGTGAACAAG
This sequence comes from Bacteroidales bacterium, assembly GCA_016291185.1. Next base: position 15,514 of record JAEFAI010000016.1, on the reverse strand, counting down.
GACATCCCCGTGGACTAAACGATAAAACGAGCGTATTATGGCAAGACAATTTGTAGTCGGTGTTGACATCGGAGGCCAGACCTCCAAGATCGGCGTCGTGGACGCCCGCGGCGACGTGTTGGCGCAGAGCGTGATCCGTACGGACACCTTCGGCGAGAATGCAAACGCCTATATCGATGCCCTGGCCGAGGCCGTGAAGGCCTGCGTTTCTGCGGCCGACAAGAGCATGGAGGATATCCGTGGCATCGGTGTCGGTGCGCCGAACGGCAATTATTATACGGGAGAGGTGGCATTCGCCCCCAATCTCGCCTGGGCGGCCAAAGAGGCCGTTCCCCTCGCAAAGAAGCTTTCCGACGCCTGCGGCGTCCCCGTGTCCCTGACCAACGACGCCAACGCGGCGGCGGTGGGCGAGATGGCCTACGGTGCTGCGCGCGGCATGAAGAATTTCATTATGATCACCCTCGGAACCGGCGTCGGCAGCGGCATCGTGGTGGACGGCAAGGTCCTCTACGGTCATGACGGCTTCGCCGGCGAGCTGGGCCACACCTGCGTCGTCCGCAACAATGGCCGCATGTGCGGTTGCGGTAAGACCGGCTGTCTCGAGGCCTATTGCTCCGCGATGGGTATCGCCCGCACGGCGCGCGAATGGCTGGAGGCCTCCGGCCAGCCGACCCCGCTTCGCGAGCTGCAGAACATCACCTCCAAGGATATCTTCGACGCGGCCAAGCAGGGCGACAACTTCTCGCTCCGCCTGTTCGACTATACGGGTACGCTGCTCGGTCAGAGCTTTGCGGACTTCGTGGCGTTCAGCGCTCCGGAGGCCATCGTGCTCTTCGGCGGTCTGGCCCGCGCCAAGGAGTTCCTCTACGAGCCGATGAAGCGCGCGATGGAGGACAACCTGCTCAAGATCTGGAAGGGCAAGGTGAAGATTGTCTTCTCCGAGCTCAAGGAGTCCGACGCCGCCATCCTCGGCGCCTCCGCCCTGGCTTGGGAGTTATAAGAGATTAGTTAACAACCTATAAAATGAAAGCAAACAAGTTTTTTGCAGTCCTGCTGATGGGACTTGCGGTGGTGGCTTGCACGAGCAAGTCCGGGGAGCAGCTCCCCAAAGAATTCCAGCCTTCCAAGGCGCAGGTGGACTCCGTGAGCTACCTGCTCGGTATCAACTTCGGTTCTTTCCTGAAGGGATATGATTTCGGTTCCGACCTCAACTACGGCGAGATCGTCAAAGGTATGAAGGATTTCGTGAACGCGAAGGGCAATGTTCAGGATCCTGATTTCCTGACCCAGTTCAAGATCGACCCGAACAAGATGAACGACCTGTTCAACAGCTACCTGGAGAAGCGCAGCAGCGGTGTCTCCATGATGAACAAGCAGAAGGCCGAGAAGTTCCTCGAGGCCAACGCCAAGAAGGACGGCGTCGTCACGACTGAGTCCGGTCTGCAGTACAAGATCATCGAGGCTGGCAACGACGTGAAGCCGGGTCCGCAGGACACCGTGTGGGTGCGCTACAAGGGCTCCCTCATCGACGGTACCGTGTTCGACCAGGTGGCCGAGGATGCCGATCCGATTCGCCTGACGCTCAATCATGTCGTCCCCGGCTGGACCGAGGGCCTGCAGCTCATCGGCGAGGGCGGTAAGATCGACCTCTTCCTCCCGGCCGATCTCGGTTATGGCGAGCAGGGCAACCAGGGTATCCCGGGCAACGCCGCGCTGATCTTCAATGTCGAGCTGACCAAGGTTGACCCGTACGTGGAGAAGGAGAACTAATATATCCCGATAAATGAAGAACGCCGTCCTTTGGGGCGGCGTTCTTATTTTTATTCTTCTTCGTAGAGGAGCTCTTCCTCTTCCTTGTCTTCATCCTCCTCATCCTCGTCCTCTTCATCTTCGAAATCTTCGTCATCCTCGTCGTCGTCCTCTCCGCCGCGGGCTTCGCCAGGCAGGTGCCGCCGCTCTTCGGGAAGGTCCTCGAAGGCGACGTAACCGTTTTCGAACTCCAGGGGAATGGGGCCCTTGGTCTCGACGATGCGCGGCGTGGCCGTGACTTCGGTGGTCTCGCCCTCCAGGGTGATGATCACGTTTTTCTTGGACGCGATGTCGTAGAAATACACAAAGCTGGCCACCCCGGCCTTGATGGTGTCGGCTATGGTCACGTTGTCCACGGCTCCGTAGCCGATGTCCATGAGCGCGTAGCGCGCCACGACTTCTCCTTCGGCGCCGAGCGCCTTGAAGAGAATGGGCTGGTCCATCGGGAACTCGAGGTCCGCGCGGAGCTGCTTATGGAACGTGTACAGCGAATTGTCGCCATTCACGACATAGACCCGGTAAAATCCTTTGATACCGGACAGGGTGACTCTGTATCTGTAATTCATATTGCGAAGATACGAATTATTCACTAATTTTGATTCGCCAATGGCAGCAAAAGACACATATAAAAGCATCGGGGCGCCGAGCGAAGGGCTTTTCAAGGACAACGGGAGCCGCTTCATCGCGCGCGCCTATCCGGTCGAGAGCGAGGCGGAGATCAAGGAGATCGTCTCCGCGCTCAAGAAGGAATATCACGATGCGCGTCATCACTGCTACGCCTACCGGCTCGGCCTGGACGGCGAGCCCTGGCGGGCGAACGACGACGGCGAGCCTTCCGGCTCCGCCGGACGGCCCATCCTCGGGCAGATCGATTCTGCCGGACTGAGCGACATCCTCGTGGTCGTGATCCGCTATTTCGGCGGCATCAAACTCGGTATCCCCGGCCTGATCCGCGCCTACAAGACCTCCACGGCGGATGCCCTCTCGGCTGCGCAGGTGGTCGAAAAGGTGGCTGGCCGCTGGTATACCCTGCATTTCCCGTACGGGGATCTTCCTGCCGTGATGAAACTCGTCAAGGACATGGATCTGCCGCAGCGGGGACAGTCGTTTCTCGCGGACTGCAGCCTCGAAGTTCGCGTGCGCGCGACGCTTGAGCGCGACTTTTTGGAAAGGATGGAAAAAATAGGTATCTTTATAGGCTAAATTTTGTATTACCTCGAATTATGGGCAAAAAACATGTCTTCAATGCCGGGCCTTGCCTGCTTCCGCAGGTGGCCATCGACAACACCATCGAAGCCCTCAAGGACTTCAAAGGGACCGGGGTGTCCCTGCTTTCCATTTCCCACCGCACCAAGGGCTGGGATGAAGTGATGGACGAGTGCCGTGCGCTCTGGAAGGAGATTCTCGGCATTCCTGAAGGTTACGAAGTCGTCTTCCTGGGCGGCGGCGCCAGCCTCCAGTTCCTCTACGTTGCGATGAACTATCTGGAGCACAAAGCCGGCTACCTCGAGACGGGTGTCTGGGCCAAGAAGGCCCTCAAGGAGGCCCAGGGTCTGGGTAACGCCGTTGCCTTGGCCAGCTCCGCTGACAAGAATTACTGCTATATCCCGAAGGGTTACGAGATCCCGAAGGATCTGGATTATTTCCATATTACGACCAACAACACGATCTACGGTACGGAGATCCGCCAGGACCTCGACTGCCCCGTCCCCCTCATCGCTGATATGTCTTCCGACATTCTCAGCCGCCGCGTGGACGTGAGCAAGTACGCGATGATCTACGGTGGCGCACAGAAGAACGCAGGCCCTGCCGGCGTGGCTTTCGCCATCATCAAGACCGACACCCTCGGCAAGGTGAGCCGCTATCTCCCGACGATGCTCGACTACCGCACGCACATCGACAAGCTCTCGATGTTCAACACCCCGCCGGTCTTCGCCATCTTCGTGATGAACGAGACCCTGAAGTGGCTCAAGAGCATCGGCGGCATCGACGCCATTCACGCCATCGACGTCAAGAAGGCCGAGGCGCTTTATGCCGAGATCGACCGCAACGGCCTCTTCACCGGCACCGCCGCCAAGGAGGATCGTTCCATCATGAACGTCTGCTTTGTGATGTCCCCGGGTCATGAGGACCTGCAGGACGAGTTCATGAAGTTTGCCACCGAGCGCGACATCGTGGGCATCAAGGGCCACCGCTCCGTCGGCGGCTTCCGCGCCTCGCTCTACAACGCCAGCACCCAGGAGGACGTCGAAGCCCTCGTCTCTGCCATGCAGGAATTCGAAAAGATTCGTGGCTAGCCTTATGAAAGTTCTCGTTGCCACCCAGAAGCCTTTCGCGGCCGCAGCGGTCGCAGGCATTCGTCAGATTGTTGAGGAGGCGGGCTATGAGCTCGCGCTGCTCGAGAAATATGCCGACCAGGCCGACCTGGTCGCGGCCGTCGCCGACGCCGACGCGCTGATCGTCCGTTCGGACAAGGTCACCGCTGAGGTCGTCGCCGCCGCGCCGAAGCTCAAGATCGTCGTGCGCGCCGGCGCCGGCTTCGACAACCTCGACCTCCCTGCCTGCACGGCGAAGGGAATCGTGGCGATGAACACGCCGGGCCAGAACGCCAACGCCGTGGCCGAGCTGGCCATTGCGCTGATGATCTTCATGGCCCGTACGCAGTTCACGCCGGCCACGGGCTCGGAAGTCCAGGGCAAGACCCTTGGTATCCAGGCCTTCGGCGCTGTCGGACGCCTGGTCGGTGCCAAAGCGGCTGCCCTCGGCATGAAGGTCAAGGCCCTCGATCCGTTCCTGACCCCGGACCAGATCCGCGCCGGCGGTGCCGAGCCCGTCGATACCCTCGATGCGCTCTATTCCGGCAGCGACTACGTCTCCCTGCACATCCCTGCGACGCCGCAGACCATCGGCAGCATCGGGTACGACCTGATCACCAAGATGCCGAAGGGTGCGACCCTCGTCAACACCGCCCGCAAGGAGGTTATCGACGAGGCGGGCCTGGAGAAGGCCCTCGCCGAGCGCCCGGACCTCAAGTACGTCGCCGACGTGGCCCCCGACAACCTCGCCGCCCTGCAGGAGCAGTTCGGCCTGCGCGTCTTTGCCACGCCCAAGAAGATGGGCGCCCAGACCGCCGAGGCTAACCTGAACGCCGGCCTCGCCGCCGCCCGCCAGATTGTCGCCTTCTTCAAGGACGGCTGCACGAAGTTCCAGCTGAACAAATAATCTGTCATCCCCGACCTGATCGGGGATCTCCTCCCATACGTCATTCGCCGGTTCCGACCGGCGAATGACGTTTCAGAAAACGGCCTGGTTTTGTTACAGAATCGTGTTTTTGCGATTCTGTAACTGTTTCACCCCGGATTCTGTTCCCGATTTGCCCTGTTCCCGGTGAGCTCGGAAAACGGCGGGGACGGGGGTAAATCTGGCGTTTACTATTTGGTAATGTGATAAATAATTGTTACCTTCGAATATAGTTTTTGTGTTAAAATGGTACGAGTCAAACCTTTTGCCGCCCTGCGGCCCCCGAAAGGCATCGTGACGGAAGTCGCGGCGCCGCCCTATGACGTTCTGAATTCCGAAGAGGCCCGGAAAGTGGCCGGGGAGAAGTCACTGTTGCATATCACCAAGCCCGAGATCGACTTCACGCCGATCGCCGGGGAGCACGAGCAGCGCACCTACGACCGCGCCGTTGAAAATTTCCAGGCCTGGCAGAAGAAGGGCTGGCTGGTCCGCGAAGACAAGGAGAAGTATTACGTCTATGCCCAGACGATGGGCAGCCGCACGCAGTACGGCATCGTGCTTTGCGCCCATACGGACGACTACGCCCAGGGAATCATCAAGAAGCACGAGCTGACCCGTAAGGACAAGGAAGACGACCGTATGATTCACGTGCGCATCCAGAACGCGAATATCGAGCCCGTCTTCTTCGCCTTCAAGGACAACGCTGAGCTCGGTGAGATCATCGCGAAGACCGCCGCCGGAGCCCCGGAATACAAATTCATCGACGAGAACAACTTCACGCACACCTTCTGGGTGATCGATGACGATGCGGTAAACGCCCGCATCACGGAGATCTTCACCAAGGACGTGGACGCCTTCTACGTGGCCGACGGCCACCACCGCACGGCTGCGGCCGCCCGCGTGGGCGCGGAAAAGAAGGCGCAGAACCCGAAGCACACGGGCAATGAGGAGTACAACTACTTCATGGCCGTCTGCTTCCCGGAGAGCCAGCTCGCCATCATCGACTACAACCGCGTGGTCAAGGACCTGAACGGCCTGAGCCCGAAGGAATTCTTCAAAGCCCTCGAAGAGGACTTCGTCGTCGAATGCAAGTGCGATTGCACGAAGGACGGCGGTGAGTGCAAGTGCGAATATCCTTGCCACTGCAACTGCTCCGAGATTTATCATCCGTCCGGCCTGCACAACTTCTCGATGTACTTCGAGGGCGTCTGGTACAGCCTCACGGCGAAGCCGGGCCGCTACAACGACGCCGACCCGATCGGTGTGCTGGATGTCACCATCCTCTCCAACCTGGTGCTGGACAAGATCCTTGGCATCAAGGACCTTCGCACCTCCGACCGCATTGACTTCGTCGGCGGTATCCGCGGCCTGGGTGAACTGTCCCGCCGCGTCGATTCCGGCGAAATGAAGGTTGCTTTCGCGCTCTACCCGGTCAGCATGCAGCAGCTCATCAATATTGCCGACACCGGCAATATCATGCCGCCCAAGACCACGTGGTTCGAGCCCAAGCTCCGCAGCGGCCTGGCCATTCACAGTTTGGACTAGAGCCGTTTATCAAACAAAAAGGGATGCATCGTCTGATGCATCCCTTTTTCAGTTTATTGGACATCTACTAGAGTCCCCAGTCGGAAGCTTTGAAGCTGGTCTTGGGGGCGTTGGGCACGTTGGGGAAGTAGGAGAAACCGGTGATCTTTTCCAATTCGGCAACGGTCATCATTTCCGTAGCGGTGACGGCCTGGCCCTTGTGGTCGTTGGTGTGGGTACGCACAAAAGCGGCGCACTTGAGATCATCGGCCGAAACGTCCTTCACGCTCTTGCCGGAGTTGCCGGCCTTGGTGCGAAGAAGGGCATAGTAGAACATAGTGGGCTGGGAGACGTCTCCCTCTCGGCCACCGTATGAGATCTTCTTGGCCTTGGCTTCCTTGCCGTAAGCATCCTTATAGTCCTTGAAGTAGCAGCCAATGACCACATACAGGGTGTCTTTACATTCCTGGCCCTCCACAAATCCTTCCAGAATATTCCAGCCGCCGTTTCCGGTGTTGAAACCACTGCTGAGCTGAGGGGCGATATTGGTGTGGTAGAACACCTGCTGGTTGGTGGCTTTGCTTACGCGACGCTCGGCCGACCCTAGCAGATGGCCACGGTTGCAGCCGCTGGAAGGTCCGGCATTGGCGCCTTCCCGATTGTACTGAATCTCCTTGGGGATTTTGGGATCCCAAGTGTAGGCATCGGTACGAGAAGTGTTTGCCGTGGAGTACATAGGGTGACGGGGAGCAGCTACCCAGTAAGCTACATGGTCTTCTGCACTGTAGCAGACGGTATAGTTACGGGCCTTTCCCGTGGGACCGTTAACATCCGGGCAGATATGCCAGGCGTAGTACTGATTGGCATCCTCCTCATTGACCATATAGTCGCCGTTGGACTTGATCTTCATTACCGGGAGTTCGGCCCAGCCGGGCTGGTTGCCGGCAGGCGTGGGCTGAGGCTGGGTCTGCTCCAGCGTCTGGAACGAAGTAACGGCACCGGAGAACGTCTGGATTTTATCCTTGTCATACAGGATTACATAAGCCCTGTAATAATAGGTCTTATTGTCTCCCAGGTTGTCAATGGTGGCCGAGAAACTGGTCTGACCCAGGTTCCAGTCTGCCTGCTGGGTGTGTCCAAGTTCAGTGGCCGACTCTCCCCACTCGAAACCCACTTCACGGACCAGGCCCACAGCATTGCTGAAAGAGGCGTTGAGCGTGGCGGAAGAGACGGTTATCTGAGTGGCTGCTCCGGTAGATACCGTAACGGACAGTTCCTTCTGGTCTTTCCCGCAGGAAAGCAGGCTGGCCACGAAGGCAAGGAGGATGAGCATCTTTTTCATATTAGTAACGGTTGAGGGGACGGCCGGCGGTCATCATATGCACCTTGCGCTTGACCTCTTCCAGAACCTGCTGGTGAGCGGCGAGCTCGGCGGTCTGGGCCTCGGTGGGTTCCTTGGCGGTGAGGGCGGCAAAATGCTCGTTGGACGAAGCCAGGACGGCATCAATGAGCTCTACGATGGCCAGCATATCCTTCTGCTCGAAGCCGCGGGAAGTGATGGCCGGCGTGCCAATGCGGAGACCGCTGGTGGCAAACGGGCTGCGGCTGTCGAAGGGCACCATATTCTTATTGACGGTGATATCGGCCCTTACGAGCTCCTTCTCTGCCACACGGCCCGTCAGATCCGGGAACTTGGTGCGGAGGTCAATGAGCATAAGGTGGTTGTCCGTACCACCGGAAATGATCTTGTAGTCTTTGTCAATGAAGGCCTGGCACATAGTGGCGGCATTGGCCACTACCTGCTTCTGGTACTCCACATATTCCGGCTGGGAGGCCTCGAAGAAGGCCACGGCCTTGGCGGCAATCACGTGCTCCAGCGGACCGCCCTGGATGCCGGGGAAGACGCTGCCGTTGAGGATGGCGCTCATCTTCTTGATCTCTCCCTTGGGAGTGGTGAGACCCCAGGGATTGTCAAAGTCCTTACCCATAAGGATGATACCGCCGCGCGGTCCGCGCAGGGTCTTGTGGGTGGTGGAAGTAACGATGTGGGCGTATTTGACGGGGTTCTTGAGGAGACCGGCGGCAATGAGACCGGCGGTATGGGCCATATCAATCCAGAGGATGGCACCCACCTTGTCTGCGATGGCGCGCATACGCTCATAGTCCCACTCACGGGAATAGGCCGATGCACCGCCGATGATGAGCTTGGGCTTGCACTCGAGGGCCTTGCGCTCCATCTCGTCGTAGTCTACGCGACCGGTTTCCGGATTGAGGCCGTATGCCACGGGGTTGTAAAGCAGACCGCTGGCATTCACGGGAGAACCGTGGGTAAGGTGACCGCCCATAGAGAGGTCCAGACCCATAAAGGTGTCTCCGGGCTTGAGGATGGCCATGGTTACGGCCATATTGGCCTGGGCGCCGGAGTGCGGCTGCACGTTGGCATACTCTGCATCAAAGAGGGCGCAGAGGCGGTCGATGGCCAGCTGCTCAATCTGGTCCACTACCTCGCAACCGCCGTAATAGCGCTTGCCGGGATAACCTTCTGCATACTTGTTGGTGCAGACGGAACCCATGGCGGCGAGAACCTGGTCAGAAACATAGTTTTCGGAGGCAATCAGCTCCAAACCGGAAGACTGGCGCTCCTGCTCCTTCTTGATGAGGTCAAATACTTGAAGATCGTTTTTCATGAATAGTATATAATACTTTATGTTACTTTGAATCCCTTACTTAAATGGATTCACAAATATACGCTTTTTTGTTGGAAAAGCCTTACCTTTGCAGACGCATGTCACGCTTTCTGGTGAAATATAGAAAAGGGATCTTTGCCCTGATGACCATCCTGGTGATGGCCAGCGTGCTCCTTATCCCCAGACTCAATATCATCACGGATATGACCAAGTTCCTTCCGGACAGTTACCTGATGAAGCAGGGACTGGACGTGATGGAACAGGAACTGCCCACCTTACAGGGCCGAATGCAGGAATTCGGCGCCCTGTTTGCCGACGGCAACGACCTGATGCCCTCCGAGCTGCCCCGCATCCTGGCCATTGGCGTGGCTATGCTGTTTGCGGTGCTGCTGGTGATGTGCTCTTCCGTGATGGAAGTGGTGCTGTTCCTGGTTACCACCGGTTTTGCCGTGGCCCTCAATATGGGCACCAACGCCCTCATGCCCGGCGTGTCCATGGTAACCAACATGCTTACTCCGGTGCTGCAGATGGTACTGTCTATGGACTACTGCATCATCCTGATGAACCGCTACCGGCAGGAAAAAGCCCTGGGCAAAGACAAGGAAGCCGCTATGGAAGGGGCCATCAGCGGAGCGGCATCGTCCATTCTGAGCAGCGCCTTCACCACCATCGTGAGCCTGCTGATGCTCTGCTTCATCAAGATCAAGATTGGCGGCGATTTGGGAATCGCGCTCTCCAAAGGCGTCACCTTCTCCCTCATCTGCAACTTCACCGTCCTTCCTTTCCTCATCATTGCCGGAGACCGGGCGGTGGAAGCCACCAGAAAGAAGATCCCCCGGCTGCCCTTCGGCCCTATTGCCCGCTTTCAGCATAAGTTCCGTTATCTCCTGCTGGTGCTCTTCATTGCCATCTTTGCCGGCTTTGCCTATTTGAAAAACAGAACGGTGCTTTCCTTTGCACCCAACTGGAACAGCACGGTCCTGAATGAGAAAGACGCCACCAGCAACGCTACCCTGCTGCTTTATTCCAATACGGACGAAGACGCCATCACGGCGCTGATGGATACGCTGACTACCGTTCCGGGCATTACCCGTACCTTGAGTTATCCGTCGCTGGTGCTGAGGCCCCGGACGGCGGACCAGATGCGGGAACTCTTTGCCGAATTCGCCCCCGAGGATGCCGGCGCCCTGCCCGAGGAAATGCTCTCCCTGGTGTACTACGCCCGCTTCCATCCCCAGCGCAGCGAGAGGATGAGTTTCCAGGAGATGATGGATCTGGTGGAAGACCTTTCGGCCCAGGGACTGGTCCCGGAAGGCTTTGACCCCAAGGTCCTGTTCCCGGAACCGGAGCCCGAACCCGAACCCGAACCGGCCATTGAGCCGGAGCCAGAACCCGTTCCCGTAAAAGAAGATACGTTAAAAGTAAAGGCCGATACTACCGTTTTGGTCAAGGCCCCGGACACCCTGGCCCGAATCATCCCGGTTGACACGGTTGCCGTGACCCCCGAACCCGAACCCGACGGAGTCCTCACCTATGAGCAACTCACTGCGCCCCGTACGGCAGCGGAGATGGCCGCCTTCTTGGATTTGAACGCCAGCCAGGTTTCTACGCTGTACCGTCTGGCCGGCAAGCGCGGCAAAACCATGTCGGCCGCCGAGATGCTTACATATGTGCGGGAAAAGATTCTCCCCAACCGCCGCTACGCCGCCTTCATTCCCAAGGATGCCAAGGCGCAGATGGAGGAGATGGGGCCCAAGGTAGATTCCATCCTGGCCGCCGGGCCGCGCTTGGCCGCCAAGCTTGACACCGTTGCCCTAGCCCCCGTGGAGGCAGTTCCGGTGCAGGCCGATACGGTTGACGCAGTGCCGGTCGTTGCCCAGCCGGTTACCATCGCAGAGCCCGAACCCGTCGTCGAGGAAGAAGTTCCGCCCACTCCTATGGAGATTCTGGCCGAGATGGCTTTCTCTTCCGTGAAATACTCTTCGGCCCGGGTCTATGGAGCCCTTTCGGCCGCCGGCATTTCCGTTTCCAAAGATCAGCTGGACCTGCTATTCCTCTACTCCGGTGCCCAGAAGGGCTTTGACCCCACCTGGAAGATGTCTCCCGGCGAACTGCTGGACTTTGTAGCCGATACGCTCCTGGCCAATCCCACTTTAAGTGCCTTTGTGCCGGACAGCTCCCGCACCCTCATTACGGAAGCCCGCGAAGAGCTTCTGCTGGGTCTGGGCCAGCTCAAGGGCCAGAACTTCTCCGGCGCCATAGCCCTCAACAACCTCCCGGTAGAGAGTGAGAGCACTTCCGTAATGATAGACCGGAGCAGAAAACTGGCCGACGAAAGCCTCCAGGGCCCTCACTACTGGATCAGCGAGGCCGAAATGTACAGAGAGCTCCAGGAAGGCTTCCCTTCCGAGCTCCTGCTCCTGACCGTCCTCACTGTGCTGTCCATCTTCCTGATCGTAGCCTTCAACTTCCGCTCGGTGCTCATTCCCATTCCGTTGGTGATGACCATTATGGCGGGCGTGTATGTAAACATCTGGGCCAGCGGCCTGGGCGGCAATACTATGTATTACCTGTCGTACCTCATCATCCAGGGTATCCTGATGGGAGCTACCATTGACTATACCATCCTCTTTACGCACTATTATCTGGAGTACCGGCAGAAGGCCGATATCTCTTCGGCCCTCTCCAAGGCCTACCAGGACTCTTCGCACTCCATCCTTACCTCCGGGCTCATCCTCACCATCGTTCCTTTTGTGATGCACGTGGTTATGAAGGATCCTATGATTTCCGCCATCCTCAGAAGCCTGTCCATAGGCGCTTTTGCGGTGCTCATCCTCATCCTCTTCGTACTGCCCGGCGTACTGGCCACCCTGGACCCGCTAATGAAAAAACGCAATGACCGATCGAAAACTGCTTAATATAGAACTGGGCCGGATTTCGGCCGATGAGTACCGTTCCGTGCGCCCCTCCAGCGGGGTGGTGCTGGTGCTGGACAACATCCGCAGCGCGCACAATGTGGGCAGCGCTTTCCGCACGGCCGATGCCTTTGGCGTGGACAAGGTCTACCTGGGCGGCATCTGCCCGGTTCCCCCGTCCCCGGAGCTTCGCAAAGTTGCCCTGGGGGCCGAAGAAGTGGTCCCCTTCGAGCACGTACAGGACGTTGTGGCTTTGGTGAACAGTTTAAAGGCCGAAGGCTATACGGTCGTGGCGGTAGAACAGACCGTGCACTCCGTGAAGCTGGATGCCTTCCGGCGGGACCCTTCGGCCCGCTATGCCCTGGTCTTTGGCAACGAGGTAGACGGCGTCCAGCAGGCCGTAGTAGACGCCTGCGACTTTGCCCTGGAGATTCCTCAGCAGGGCACCAAACACTCCCTCAACGTCTCCGTTTCCGTAGGCGTTGTTCTTTGGGGTATTCGCTAATTAGTACTCGACTTTATTCAGGAATAGAGCATTCCCAGGAACGGATTCCCCGGCATCTCCGCGGGTGCCGCTCTTGATGAGTTCCGCCACCCACTCCGGATCGTGTTTACCACGTCCCACTTCTATAAGTGTCCCCACCGTAGCCCGGACCATATTCCGTAAGAACCGGTCTGCCGCAATCCGGAAATACCAATAGCTCGAGGCCCCCGCACAATCTTTTTGTCTGAGGGGGCTCTGCCCCCTATTATCCCCCGCGGCCTCCGGCCGGGCGCTCTGCAGAGCGCCTTCATCAGCCATCACCTGAAGATGGGACGGAATATACGGGGCCCAGAAGGCTTCGTAGACGGTGCAGATGGAGGTTTTGTTGTCAGTTCCGGTTTTTTCAAAGCACGAAAAGTCGTGGGTTCCCAGGAGGAACTGACAGGCTTTGTTCATAGCGTCAAAGTCCAGTCCGGGGTAGCCGCACTGCCAGGAATAGGCCCTCACGAAGGGGTCTTTTTGCCGGTGGATGAAGTAGGTATACTCGCGGCGTTTGGCACTGAAACGGGCGTGTAAATCATCGGCCACCGGAGAGACCGAATGAACGGCCACGCCGTGGGGCAAAATGGCATTTAATTTGTAGTTAAAGTCGGATGCCTCAAACGGCAAAATACCGTCCCAATCAAAGTGAGCTACGTAGTGGTAAGCATTGACGGCGGTATCCGTTCGGCCAGCACCGGTTACGGGGACCGGGCGGCCCAGCAGCCGGGAAAGAGCACTTTCCAGACACTGCTGTACGGAGGGCGCTGAGGGCTGGATTTGCCAGCCGCAGAAAGCCGAACCGTCATAAGAGAGGCAAAGGAAATAACGCATATGCAAAATTAACAAATTATATGGAATCTGTTAACATCAGAGAATTAAACGAGCGCATCCAGAAGGAGAGCTCCTTTGTGGATCTCCTGACCCTGGAAATGGGAAAAGTGATTGTGGGCCAGAAGCAGCTGGTAGATAACCTTCTCATTGGTCTTCTCAGTGGCGGCCACATCCTGCTGGAAGGCGTTCCCGGTCTGGCCAAGACCCTGGCCATCAATACCCTGTCACAAGCCGTAGACGCCCAGTTCAGCCGTATTCAGTTTACCCCGGACCTCCTGCCTGCAGACGTTGTAGGTACCTTAGTTTACTCCCAGAAGAAAGAAACCTTTGAGGTACACAAGGGCCCCATCTTCGCCAACTTCGTATTGGCCGATGAAATCAACCGTTCCCCGGCAAAGGTACAGAGTGCCCTGCTGGAAGCCATGCAGGAGCACCAGGTTACCATTGGTGATAACACCTACAAGCTGCCGGAGCCGTTCCTGGTAATGGCCACCCAGAACCCCATTGAGCAGGAGGGTACCTATCCCCTACCGGAAGCCCAGGTGGACCGTTTCATGCTCAAGGTAGTGGTCTCCTACCCCAAGAAAGACGAGGAGCGCCAGATTATCCGCATGAACAACACCGGAGAGTTCCCCAAGGCCCAGGCCGTGGTCAAACCCGAAGACATCATCCGTGCCCGCAACGTGGTGCGTGACGTCTACATGGACGAAAAGATTGAGCGTTACATCGTGGATATTGTGAACGCCACCCGTACTCCCGCAGAGTATGGCCTCCCGGAACTGAAGAACTTCATTTCCTACGGCGGTTCCCCTCGTGCCAGTATTTCCCTGGCCATGGCTGCCAAGGCCTATGCCTTCATCAAGCGCCGCGGCTATGTGATTCCGGAAGACGTCCGCGCCGTGTGCAACGAGGTCCTGCGTCACCGTATCGGCCTTACCTATGAGGCCGAAGCCGAGAACGTAACCCCCGAGCAGATTATCGAAAAGATCATTAACGCCGTCATTGTTCCGTAATCCGGAGCGAAGCGACCCAGGGGGTCTGGGGGGTTAGCCCCACAGTATGTTTAAACAAATTAGGTCATTTTGAAAAAATGACTCCGGAAGAACTCATAAAGAAGGTTCGGAAAATTGAGATCCGCACCAAGGCGCTGAGCCACCAGGTCTTTGCCGGAGAATACCACTCCGCGTTCAAGGGCCGCGGTATGGCTTTCAGCGAGGTGCGCGAGTACCAATGGGGAGACGACGTCCGCAACATGGACTGGAACGTAACGGCCCGTATGAGCGCCCCGTACGTGAAGGTCTTTGAGGAAGAGCGTGAACTCACCGTGGTACTGCTGGTGGACATTTCCCGTTCCGGTCTGTTTGGAACGGCCGTCAAGACCAAGCGAGAGCAAATTGCAGAAATTGCCGCCACGCTGGCCTTCAGCGCCATCCTCAACAACGACAAGGTGGGCTGCATCCTGTTCAGCGACCACGTGGAGAAGTTCATCCCGCCGGCCAAGGGCCGCACCCACTTCCTGCACATAGTCCGCGAGATTCTGGAGTACCAGCCCCAGTCCAACGGAACCGACGTAGGAGAAGCCCTCCGCTACCTCACGGGCGCCATCAAGAAAAAGTGCACCGCCTTTATCCTCAGCGATATGCTGGACGTTCAGGCCGATGGCACCCCGCGTTACGAGGAAGCCCTGAAGGTAGCCGCCAACCGGCACGACGTGTCCGTCATCCGCATCAGCGACCCTCGCGAGAAGAGCCTTCCCAACGTGGGCCTGGTCCACGCCAAAGATGCAGAGACCGGCGCCTCCCGCTGGATCAACACCGCCTCCGGCAGCGTCCGCAGCGCCTATGAGAACTGGTTCCGCACCAGCACCCAGGCCGCCGACCGCCTGATGCTCCGTTACCACGTGGACCACGTAGACATTTCCACCAACGAGGATTATGTCCGCGGTCTGCTGTCCTTATTCCACAGAAGATGAAGTTGAAACT